>DYFG01000155.1 GCA_020725315.1 Nitrosotalea sp. | reverse complement strand
CATCTGTGATATGATGAGCATGACGTTTTTCTTTCTCCATCTTTTTATTTTCTCCCTTTTTTGTTACTCTCTTAGTTAGCACAGTGTGGGGCTCTGCCCCACGACCCCGAAAACCCTGTAAGGGTTTATCTTTCTTTAGAAAGAAAGTGTTAAGAGCGCCTCACCAAAGCGCTCTCATCTTTGATAGGATGAGCGTGATTATACTTTATTTCTTTGCCTCCTCACAGTCCTCCAGCTGATGAGATAAAAATGATTTAGCTAACTCTACTATTACTTTTCTCGTCTCCTTCCCATTTTCTTCTATCGCCTTTATTGCTCTTTCTCCACCCTCTGCTATTGATTTCCTTGTCTGCTCTCCATCTTCCGCTATTCTATTTTGCATTTGCTCACTGCTTATTTTAATATCTTCACTTACTCCTTTGCTCACCTTCTCTCCTACTTTCCCCATCTCCACTGCTATTTCCGTCCCCATTTTCCTCATTTCTTTTGTGCTCAGATAGTGAAATATGCTTGTGATCACTACTGAAACTATTACCGTTAAAGCAATAGTAATAAAAGCCCAAAAAGCCGTTTCATTTAGTCCTTCCCCTTCAGCCTGTGCACTTCCCGTCGGCACCATCGCCACGAGCACCGAAGCGAGCATAATCACTGCCATCGCAACCCCTATTATCGCTTTTCCTCTCACTTTTTTCTCTTCGTTCATCTCCTTTTTCTCCCCTTTTATTCCTTATACTATACCCTACTTCTACTTTTATTTATGTTATGGTTTTCGATTTTCTCTATTCCTTGCCTCTATTTCATCTCTTTGCTGACAGTGGCGAAAGAAGATCGAGCACCACCCGGTATTCTTCTCCATACAGTGCGAGTTCGCCCTCGCCTCTCTTCACACCCTCGTAGTCCTTAACGGTTACCGAGATAGTACCCACGCTCCCTGCGCTCTCACTTTGAATCTGAAGCGGTTCCGTGCCCTGCAAGGGAAGCATGATATCGGCATTGATCGTTAGAGTTAGATTTAGATTTAGAGTTAGATTATCCCCCTCCTGCTCCTGAGTCACGCTAACGTTAACAAGCCGGTAATGGTCCTCGCTCAACTGCATATGTCCACGATAGAAGTGAGCTCCTCCCTTCTCTATGATCTCTTCTTTTATCTCTTCGATGCTCTTATCTTCCTCCATAATTCCTCTGATCACTACTGGATCGATCTCTCTTACCCTGACGATATGCATCCTGAGCCTGTGGAATTCCCCGCCATCTTCCTTTAAGGCGAAGCCATATCCTCTATAAACGACGGTAATCGGAACATTCAGAGCTTCGGTCGCCCCCGCTAAACAAACTATTGAAAGTCAATCCAGTACTTTCAGCTTGAGCTCACTTTTCTTCTTGAGCTCAATATACTCCCTTAGGTGGGTTATTTCTTCCATTTCTCATTAACCCCCTTCTTTGTATCTCAATTTAAATCTTCTTTTGATAAACCTTCTCTTTGTAAGGAGAAGGAGCACAAGCTGTTAGTAATCGAGGTCACCTGGCTCATTTTCTGAATCCCGACGTTGCTATCGTGCTGCGTGCAAATCCTATTGTGCTCGCCGAGCGGCTGAAGCAAAAGGGGTTTCCACCGCAGAAAATAAAGGAGAATGTGGAAGCCGAAACGCTGGATATTATATTAGCAGAAGCGATAGAGCTCTGCGAAGTTGTCTATGAGGTTGATAGAAGCGGGAAGAGCATAGAAGAAGTAGCCCCTCTGGTGCGAGCGATTATAGACGCAGAGCTCGAAGGGGAAAGCGTGGGAAGGAACGCGCTAAGAGAGAAGTATAAGCCGGGCTCCGTGGACTGGACTGGTCACCTGACGGTGACACCAAGAAAGCCACTAATACATTTGTATCTACTCCCAGATACTCTTTATCTCTTTTGGTGTTGCCCATTCAGGTCTCCCCGTTCTTTCCACTTTTAAACCAAAAATTCCCACCAAATATACGTGGGATTTTATGCAATAAAAGTATTTGTATTTATTAGCAGAACTATCTTCGGAGCAGAAGGATGATATGGAGGATGACAAAAGCATGAGCGAAGAGATGGAGATAGAATTGATATTGCATCCGAGACCGAGTGCGATTGTAGCTGCTCTTTATACACTTCGCGATCTGGATGTCGACGTCGCTGTTTTGCAAGGCCCTGCGGGATGCAGTTTCAAGCATAGCAGACTGCTTGAAGAGGATGGTATGCATGTTTTAACCACAGCGATGAACGAGAGCAATTTTGTGTTTGGTGGACTTGATTCTCTTGTCACGGTGCTAAGAAAAGCGGCAGAGATGTTTCATCCTGAAGTGATAGGTGTGGTAGGCACTTGCTCGAGTATGATAATAGGCGAAGACTTGCATCAGGCAATAGAAGAGAGCGGAGTAAGTACAAAATGTAAGGTACTAGCGGTGAACGTGCATGCTGGATACCGGGATAATACCGTGGGTGTTATCTTAACACTAGAATCAGCTTATAAATCAGGATTGATCAGCAAAGAGGAGTTTGAGCGGCAGAAGAGCATGCTTGAAGCGGCGACGAGGTTAGAAAAAGAGGTTGGAGCTGCCAGCAGAAGCTATATCCCACCATCCAAAGGTGATTCTAAGATAGATGTTGCAAAACGGCTGCTTGAGCTCATAAGTGCAGGCAAAAAGGGTGTATGCGTTTTAAATGCAAAAAAAGAGACAGCGTTCATGTTTACCGATATTTTAAGAGCGGTAAATAAAGTTGCAAAGCCGTCGCAAATCATTAATATCGCTAACCTTGACACAAATGTAGGATTGAAAAAGATTAGAGGATACTCGATGAAAATTCAGGAAGAATTAGCGGCTGACGATATTATAATAGACCATATTATCGGCGGGTTGGATGAATATCCTGTTGCTGGGGAGCACGCTGCCGCTTTAATCAGGGACTCTTATTCGTTGTATGATTTTGCTGTTTTGTTAGGCATTCCACATGCAGTGCCTTTAAAAAAGTATGGTATAAACATAGAGATATTTTCGGTTACTAACGGCCCCAGAACAATCGAACCGTTAAAATGGCTGGGGCACGAACATGCTGTGCTTGAAATTGATCTTCATCCCAAGACAATGGGTGCTACCGGCATTATACCTTCAGAATTCGGTGATACGCTGTTGAAGTTGAGTTCATTGCAAGTGCGAGAATGAAGGGGAGACTTTTTTTGTACTTTAGCTTCGGCTAAATTCAACTTCCATGCAACCAAATATAAAAAGGTTTGCAAATCATTGCTGCAACGAAACGAACAGGGATAAAAACGTTGAGGAATGGTCACAGTTACATCATCAGGATAATGGTTAAGAGGATGGAGAC
>DYFG01000154.1 GCA_020725315.1 Nitrosotalea sp. | reverse complement strand
CCTTTTTGTAGATAAAATGAAGAGATTGAACAGAGAGAATAGAATGTCATATTATAGAACAATTTAACTTCTACAAAATACATTTATAAAATCATCGAAAATGCCCAAATTAACGCTCAAAGAACCAGGCACCAGCGCCAGCATCTGGCTGAAAGAGATAATCCTGGAGAATTTCATGTCCTATGAATATGCGCGAATCCCGCTCAAACCCGGACTTAATCTGATTTCAGGTCCGAATGGTGCGGGTAAATCCTCGATCCTCGTGGCAATCTCCGTTGCGTTGGGTCAGATCTACACAGAGAGGAGCAAACGGTTGAGGGATTTGATCAGACGAGGTAACGAAATCGCGCGGATTACGTTGGTGTTTGATAACGAAGAGAAGAATGGAAGGAGGCCTATCAGGTTTTCAGATGCTGATACATTCATGTTATCGAGATATTTGCGGAACGATGGGCATTACTGGTGGGAAGCGGATTACAGGCAGATAAGCTACGAAGAAGTCAGCCGGCTATTCAAAGGGTTTGGACTCGACCCGAATAATATCCTGATAATCATGCATCAGAACACCATGGAACAATTCAGCTTGATGTCGCCGCAGGAGAAGCTCAAGCTTTTAGAAGAGGCTGTTGGCTTCAGCTCATATCGGGAAAAGGTGATAGAAGCGAGGCACAGGCTGGAATCACTCATAAGCGAAGATGAGTCTATTTCTGAATTGCTCGGCAGGGCGAAAGAGAGCCTTGGTTACTGGAAAGAGATGCATGAGAAGTATCTGCTGAGAGAGGAGCTGGAGGAGAGGAGAAGCTGGTTGAAACGAGAGGCGATATGGGCACGGGTCATAAAACAAGAATCAGCGTTGAAAAAGCTCGAAGAACAGCTTACCGTAAAGGAACATGCGCTCGAATCAAATGGAGCTGAGAGGGGAGCCACAAAAGAGGAGATAAGAGCATGGAGGGAGAAACTTGACTCGTGGAAGATCACCTCAAAGGAATCCTTTTACGAACTGCTGCACCTTGAGAAGGAGGAGAGAGGGTTTGAGGCTCTTATTGAGCACCTGCGCGAGAACGAGCAGATTTTTTGCGAGTTCGGGAAGCATGAAGAGGTAGAACGAATAAGAGAACGGCAGCAAGAAGCGGATAAAAGGAGGAAAGAACTGAACGAGGAGATACGCGGGGTGCAGAGTAAACTTGGCGGTTTTGAACGAACTCTGGAATCAAATATGGAGGCTTATATAACCTATCGAGTAAAGGAAGAAGTTCTGAAGTTTAAGAAAGATATGCTCGAAGCTGATATAAAAGCGATTAAAAGAGAGATGGAGACCATGAGCCAAAAGCTACTGGAATTACAGCCTCTGAAGGAAAAAGCAGGTGAGAGGATAGAAACTGAACGGAAACAGAGCGAAATAGAGAACGAATTGAGTATAATAGGTGCAAAAATCGAAGCGCTGGGTAAGATACCGGAAGAGACCGAAGAGATATACTCAAATTACTCAAAGCTGTTTGAGGAATTGAAAGAGAGATCGAAGATAGTAGCAGCGAATAAACGGGAAGGATTGAAGGAGCTCGACGCAAGGAGGAAAACCTGGCGAAAGGCGATAACCGACCTTTTGGATTCCATCAACCGTTCTTTTCAGCAAATTCTCTCCGGTATTGGTGCTATAGGGTTAGCACGGCTGGTGAATGCCGCGGATGGTGATATAGAACATGAGGGCTTAGAACTTTATGTGGGGTTCCGAGGCTCTCCACCTGTTCTCTTTGATTATTATACGCAAAGTGGAGGGGAAAAGACCGCTTCGATAATGGCATTCCTGCTCTCGATTCAACAGATGCTGAAGTCCCCTTTCCGGGCGGTAGACGAGTTTGACTTACACATGGATCCGAGGAATCGGGAAGAGATTTACAAGATGATGCTCTCCTCAATGCAAGAATCTGAATGCTTGCTGATTACGCCAAGCCAGATAACCGTCATTGATCCAGGTGTTCATATAATAGTGGTGCAAAAGGCGTATGGGAAATCGAGTGTAAGTGAGGTGAAATAGACAGCAAACACGTGCTGAAATAAAAATAAGGAGGGTTTATTCGCCTCATTCGCCTCCCCAAACGTATCGAAAGGTAGAAAAGGGGTATAAAGGTGGGTGGTAATTCTTCCGAATTGAGTACTGCTTTGTAATTACTTAACTTTGATCTCTATCTCTTTTGGCTTGACTTCCTCAGCCTTTGGCATGTGAATTTCAAGGATACCCTCTTTGTATTCAGAGGAGATCTTCTCCTTCTGGATCTCTGCTGGCAGCGTGATCTCACGATAGAACCTTCCATAGGACCGCTCGCAGCAGTAGTAGTCCTCCTCTTTGACCTCCTCTTCTTGTTTCCGCTCGCCCTCTATGGTAAGGAGATTACCGGTGACCGAGACATGAATGTCTTCCTTTTTCACCCCTGGAAGTTCGGCTCTCATCAGAACCTCATTCTTTCGGTCAATCATCTCGACAAGAGGACTCCATCCTCTCGTCTCGACAATAGGACGACGCCATGGCGGACCGAACATGCGCTCGAATCGGTCGAACATCTCCTCCATCTCTTCCTCCAGTGTTCGAACAGGTCGCCACCTTCTTAACCCCCAACCAAAAGGTCGCCACCGCTCCATTGCCATGTTCATCACCTTTTTCCAGATTTACCAATTTTTAGATATGATATGGACGAGGAGATATAAATAACTTGCTTATGAGAGGAACACACGTGCCTTACTACCTCTTTTATCTTTTCTCTCATTTTAGCGAGGATATTCATAGCAGGAATAAATATCTGGTCTCCTTCCCTGAATAAAAGTTAATCTTTATATGTAACAAATCCTGTAACTCAGCCCAGAATCTTTTGTCACCTTTAATACGACTTTTGCCCTAACTGTGCCCATTTGAATTTCCATCTTGCTTAGTATTTTACTTCCCCTCCTCCAACCATACTCAAAAAGAACGAATAGAATATCGTCTGTAACCCAATCACCAACAACGTAAATGCAGCAATGTCCTGGTCTAACATCGGTAAATATCTATACCCACTTTCTATCCAATTCAAAAGCAAAAGCAAACGCAACGTGATCAAAAACACCAGCAGTAGTCCCATCAAAAATAAAATGAACCCTGGTATCAGGAATATAAGCGTAGGTGCCCTCAAAAGAATATGCTTCAGATGTCTCCATCCATCTGTAATCCAATTCAGATTCGATTTTGACCCGCTTTCTCTTGGATAATACGTAATTAGCACTTCAACAATACTCAAATCCCTCATTATAGCGACTTTAATTGTATATAAAGTATAACTTCCTTCCATTTTATTGTTCCTAACTAAGGACAATC
>DYFG01000153.1 GCA_020725315.1 Nitrosotalea sp. | reverse complement strand
TTGCAGTCCTCGTCCTCTTTATACCGCTCGTATAGCTCCAGATATTCCCTCACTAGTTGCCGTTTCTCAACCCTTTCCGGAAGCTTGCAGAAAGGTCCGCGAAGGTTATATCTGAGATAGGTCTATTTTAAAATTTCATGCTATATAAATCTATATAAATGTTGTTTCTTACGCTACAGCAGGAATGATTCATCATTCACAACCACTGTAGCCACCGCATCCCAATTCCTTCTACTATCAACCATAGCCAAATGCTCTTATTTCTCTCTAAACCACTCTCTCATTCTTCTTAATCCTTCTCTTAGACTAACTTTCGGCACCCAACCCAAAATCTCTTTTGCCTTTGTTATATCAGGTCTCCTCCTCGGAGGATCATCTTTGGGTAAGGGATGAAACTCTATCTCAGATTTGGATTTTGTTAATTCCTTTACCACTTTCGCAAGTTCTAAAATTGTTATTTCTTCATCATTTCCTATATTTACCACTGTTCCATTCCCGTCCTCAAGGAAGGCGAGCTTTAGCAACCCTCCTATTTGATCGGTAACATAACAAAAACTTCTGGTTTGTGATCCATCACCAAAGATCGTAATTGGTTTATTGCTCAATGCCTGTTCAATGAAGCGTGGAATAACCCTCCCATAAACTCCTTCAGCCCTCATTCTCGGTCCGTATGTATTGAAAATCCGTGCAATCCTTACATCCAAACCATGCTCCATTTTATATGCAATTACAAAAGATTCACCGCATCTCTTTGCCTCATCATAACAACTTCTCGGACCTATTTGGTTCACATTGCCCCTATATTCCTCTGAAGTAGGTATCTCTGTGGCATCACCGTATACCTCGGAAGTGGAAGTATAAAGAAATCGTGCATTATGCTTCTTCGCTATCCCCAGAGCCACCCAGATCCCCAGTGTATTCGCCTTTAGAATCTGAATAGGAAATTTATCAAACTCAAAAGGAGATGCTCTGCTTGCAAGGTGCATGATGATGTCCAATGGTTCATCGAAGAAAATTGGTTGTGTGATGTCATGCTGGATGAACGTGAAGTTAGCTTTATCCATCAGAGGATCGATATTGGTTTTTAATCCACTAACAAGATTATCCAAACAAAGTACCTTCGCTCCTTGCTCCGCAAGCACTTCGCAGATCCAGGAGCCTAAAAACCCTGCTCCTCCTGTAACTAAAACCCTCTTACCTTCAATGCCTTTGCGTATATCTCCAAGATTCCTTATTATTTCTTCAATCTCTCTCCTGTTCACGTTCATTTCTTTTACGGCATCCCTTGCCTTTACTATCACTTGTTTACATTTTATATAAGCGTTTCCAAAAAATTCTTTAGCGCATCTTTAAACCTCTCATCTGCTAATGAAAGTTCAATATTCGATTTCAGCCAGTCAAGCTTGTTCCCGATATCATATCTTCGCCCTCTATAAACGTATGCATATATCTTTTCTCTTACGAGACGTAACGCATCGGTAAGTTGGATCTCATTTCCTTTCCCAGGAGGCGTTACCTTAATTGCATCAAATATCGCCGGGGTCAAGATATACCTGCCTAAGATGCCTAAGTTTGATAGCGCTTCTCCCGGCGAGGGTTTCTCCACCAGATCCTCAACGAGGTGAATATCTCCCTCAACCTCCTTCCCTTTTATTACCCCATAGCTGCTCAGTTTCTCTTTCGGCACCTCTTCAACGGCAATGATAGCCGTCTTAAATTCCTCGTATTTCTTGATTAATTTCCTGGTACACCCTGGGATTGTTATTGTATCACCTAAAAGGAGCGCAAACGCCTCATCCCCTACAAAGCTTCTCGCATGATAAACCGTGTCCCCCAGCCCTCGTGGCTCTCTCTGTCTCGTATAAAAAAGATTTACATCCCTCATCATTTCATCGAGCTCATCTAAAAACTCGTTTTCCATATCACTTTTTCCAAAATGGTCTTCTATCGCCCTTTTCCCCTTCCCCGTTATAATAAGAATCTTGTTTATTCCTGAGGCTATCGCTTCTTCCACAACGTATTGTATAACCGGCTTATCCACTACCGGGAGCATCTCCTTCGGTTGCGCTTTCGTTGCGGGTAAGAATCTTGTTCCTAACCCTGCTGCCGGGATAACCGCTTTTCTTATCATTCTCTCACGCCATACCTCTCTTTCATCCTCTCGTTTATCTCGTCTACTGCTATCAGCAACTTGGGTTCTTGAACATAGCTCTGAGTAAAAGATATGAATGCCTTCAAATCTTTCGGCAGACATCTTCCCCCGAATGCCTTCCCATGAATGGTCCCATACTTCCCAATGCGAGGATCGCGACTAACGATATCAGCAACAAGTTGAGCATCAATGCCAAGGGCTTCGCAGATGAGAAAGATCTCGTTCCAATAGGAGATCTTTGTGGCGAGCATGCAATTGGAAGCGTATTTTATTAACTCCGCGGTTTTCAAATCTGTTCTGAAAATAGGTTTATTGAGTGGTTTGTAAAGCTCTTCCAAAACATCACCGGATCTTTTGTCATATTCGCCAATCACGATTTTATCCTCAGTGAAGAAATCCTTTTTCATCTCCTCTCTTGTGCTCCAGGTCTCAGAAATTTCTGTTAGGAACTCAGGATTCATGCAAAATCCGATTTTTTCATCCCCCACGCCTTTCCTTGAATACTCCTCCACTATCGGAATTACCACGTTCTCCGTCGTCCCTGGAACGACCGTACTTTTTACCGCTATCACGTGATAGCCATCTTTCTCCGCTAATGCCGTTCCTATGTTTTGTGCTGCGTCTTGTATGTAGCTCAGGTCTGTTGTTCCCTCTCCATTTGTTGGTGTTGGAACACAGATGAAAGATACATCTGTGTTTTTAATTGCATAATGTATATCCATGGAGAAATTTGGTAGTCCTTTCTTGTCTACAATATCATAGAAAATCACCCTGTTACCCAATTTGGCAAGGCCCTTCCCGATAGCCGTGCCAACCCAACCCGAGCCGATTATGCTTATCCTTGACATTTTCTGCTACTTACTTTATTTCCCTCGTAAAAAATCTTTCGTTGCGCATCTTTTCAAAAGGTATGGTAAACGTGCTTTCTAAGAAAGTAATTCACCGAGAAGATACGAGTCGTTTTTTTAATCCTCTCTTGCCAGGCTCTCTGGCGAGATGTAGTCACCAAAGCGCTCACGCGCTTTGAGCAAGTGCTCCCGCTGTTGGGTAAGTACCTCAAAGAGTACCGGTGGCGCATCAGCGTCCCGGTGGAATCTCTCCACCCGGTCAAGTTTGGCTAAGTTCTCAGGAACGCGGATGGTGAATTGCTTGATGTAATCCTCCCTGGCGTACTCCTTATTCAACACCTGGCGGAAGAGCATACGCAG
>DYFG01000152.1 GCA_020725315.1 Nitrosotalea sp. | reverse complement strand
AAACCGGAAATGAATTTTGTCAGGGGTTTTTGGGTTTGAAACAATTGATGTAAAGCTTGTGAAAGGTTAGTTGAAGAATTCTTTGAATGATTCTTATGAGTAAACTTTTAAGTATAGAAGTGAAAATAAAGATAGGTATTTGATATGGAAAAGGTTCAAGCCGAGGTAAAAGTTGGATGGGTGAAACTGGACAGAATCACTACGGACCCGGAAGTCATGGGAGGTCAGCCATGCATCAGGGGTTTGAGAATACCTGTGTCCGTGATAATCAAACTGATTGCTTCTGGCAAAAAGAATGAGGAGATTTTAGAGGACTATCCGGAACTTGAGGAAGAAGATATAAAGCAATCTTTAGAATATGCAGCATGGACAGTTTCGGAGAAGGTTCTTCCCGTGACGCAATGAAGTTTCTCGTTGATCTGGCACTGTCTCCAAAAATAGTGAAAGTTCTTCGAAGTTCTGGTTATGAAGCTGTTAGAGTTAATGAATTGGATATGGCGAGATATAAGGATGGAGAGATATTAGAATATGCTGCAAAGAATGACCAGGTAGTGATAACAGCCGATTTGGATTTCGGCGATATTTTAGCCTTTACGAGATATAAAAAGCCTTCAGTGATAATCTTTCGTTTGAAAGACCCATCTCCAGACCACGTTAATTCCCTCCTTCTCTCTGCTCTTCCGCGCATAAAAGACTCATTGGATAAAGGCTCTATTGTAGTGATAGACGACTACCGAATTCGTATCAGGGAGCTTCCGGTATTATGAAAGTTATAGATTTCTTGTTTGGATCATCACGATGAAATATATAAGAAGAACTTAAGGGTATTTTTGAAGTGCTGAGGTTATAACTATGCACCCGTCCCAGAAATTCGCATTTGACGTCGGCATAACCTTTTTGCAGTATATAGAGTATATTGTTTCCATAGAGCGGAACTTTTATAAGGCAATACAAAGTAGATACAAATAAGGTGAGAATCACATGACAAAAAATGTAATACAGATAAGGATGCCGGAGAAATTAGCTGAAGCTATAGAAAGACTGGTTAAACGAGGGCTTTACAAAAATAGAAGCGAGGTAGTGATAGATGCGGTTAGGCATTTCCTGGGAAGTGAGAAGAAGAGCGGTATCGCATTGCTTATCGAACGGCAGCTTATGGGAAAAAGCGAGAAGACAAGTTACAGTAAAGAAGAGTTGGAGGAGTTATGGGCTAAGGTCAGGAAGGGAGAAGCGTGGAAAAAACGGTTTGGCGAGAGCGCAGATGAAGTAATGGCTACACTGAGGTCAGGAAGATGATCTTTATTGACACCGATATCTTTGTGATAGATAAGTTATTCCCCAATGATGATAAATATGAATTCAACAAAGCGTTTTTAACTGAAGCGGAGGAAAGATCCACCGCGATATTCAATCTATTTGAACTGCTCGGTATAGCATCGTTCAATCTAAGTGAGTTAGAGCTTATGAAATTATTTAAAGGATTCGGAGAAGCTTATGGTTTGCAGATACTGTATCCCTCAACTGCTTTCATCTCGGTGAATGAATTTGTAGAGACTCTTCTTGAGAATGTATTTCAGAAGATAAAGATGAAGATGAGTTTTCAAGACGCATTGATCCTAACTGTTGCAGAAGAGCATCATTGTTCTCGGAGAATTCAGGCATTTTCTTATGTTCTTCGGTGAAATCCCCTTTTTCACCGCTGATAGCCCTCAAGAATCGAACACATCTTCCAATCCAAGTTCTTTATATACTGCATGGATCCCTCTTTCTATCACTTCTTCAGATACCGCTTCCATCTGTTCTTATCTCACCCCCTGAATCCAAAGGATTTACTACTTTTAACTTATACCCCTTCTCATCTAAATATCTTTCTATATATCTTCTCTTCTCTATAATCTCATCATCTGTTGTGACAAAGTAATCTGCATTCTCAAAGCACGCCAAGATAATATGGATAGAATCTTCAAGTTTGGAGAGATTGCAATCTTTTTGTAGTTCTATTGCTAAGTTAAGTTGTGCCTCTTTATCTCTTATTCCTACTCAATATAGCATTTAAATATAACCGTTCCTCCTTCGGTATATGGCTCTCCCGGGTCCACGCATTGAATGTACGCAACATCCTTTTCTTTTGATAACCCAAGCTCTATCGGATCCACGCCATCATAATGCTCTATAATAAAATCCTTCGCTTTTCGCTTCTTCTTCATCAAACAAACCCCTGATATCAATCAACACCAGCTTCTCATTTACCATCCGTGCCAAGTCTTCAAGTGTCATCACCTTAAATTCGTCATGCGCAACCGCCATGATTACACAGTCTACTTTCTCATTTTTCACATTTAGTTCGTCCAAAGCCTTTACACCAAACTGTTCAATCTCCTCGTTGCTTAGCAAAGGATCATAACCATACACCTTAACACCAAATTTTTAAGCTCTTTCACCATCTCTCGTTACTGATTCTCTTGTATCTGGCACGTTCTCCTTATACGTCAAGCCCGTGATCAATACTTTCACCTCTATTTCCGCATGTATGCTCTTTCACGATCTGAATTGAACCTATCCGACACCAGCTACCTCTACCTTGACCCTTCCAATGACAAATTCTTCTTCAGTAGGCACTTCTTCCCTCTCCGTTTTTAAAGCCAAAAGATGCGCTTCTATTGCCTCCTTTATGGTGCTCATCGTCTCCTCAATCGTTTTGCCCTGAGAATAGCAGCCGGGTAGGGCTGGGACTTCTGCCCAAAAACCTCCTTCTTCCGCATGGTAAATCAATACGGTATATTCCATTATCCCACCTCCTATTTCAACAATCTTAGAAATTCCTCCTCCGTCAAGCCAGTTTTTTTTTATCGCCGCCTTAAGTAGACCAATTTTGAGCTCTTTTGAGCTTGGTATGGTAATGATTTGGCCATTTGGCATCTTGACATTAACATGATCTCCTTTGCCGTTTCTTTCAACACCGCCTGCTTTTACAAAAGCTTTTATCGCTTCTTTTCCTTTTATCCCTCTGAGCCGACTCAATGCAGATCTCCTACATACCAATATTTAGTATAGCACTTTATCTCATTTCTGTATGTGTTAAACATGATCTAAAGGTCTCTTCTCACCTTCACAACCGCCTATAATAAAACCCTTCCCTTTTAGCTCCTTCTGCATCAAACATCCCTCTAACGTCTATTAGCACCGGCTTCTCATTCACAACTTTTTCTCTAAAGAGAAAAGCTTGACTAAAAGAGTGAATATTTCTTTCCGAAAACGCTTTCTTTAAGCCCTTACAGGGCTTGCGGGGTCGTGGGGCAGATCCCTACATAACATCAATTCTTTCAAACCCAAAAACCCCTGACAAAATTCATTTCCGGTTTTAACATGATAACTT
>DYFG01000151.1 GCA_020725315.1 Nitrosotalea sp. | reverse complement strand
GCTGCCAGTAAAACTAATCTTCTGTTTTTTACCAAGGGAGAATCAACAAAAGAAATTTGGTACTATGATTTATCTGACCTCAATATAACCAAAAAGCAACCATTAAGTTTAGATCACTTTGAAGAATTCTTCAGATTACTTCCAGAAAGAGCGATAAGTGAGCGTTCCTGGCGTGTGCCGATAGAGGATATACAGGCAAAAAATTACGACCTTAAGGCGGTGAATCCTAACCGAAAAGACAAAGAAGATAAAAGGGAACCCAAAGAATTGCTCGCTATTATTGAATCCCAGTCCATAGAAATAGCACAATCGTTGGAAATATTGAAAAACAGAGGGATATGAACATGCTCCAAGATTCAGACAAAAATGACTTGCTAATTGTTTCTATGGCACAACTTCCGATAACACAGCATATACGCTACGGGCTAACGCCCTCGCCCTTCGGGACATTGCTCACTTCGGTCGCAACGTCGTATATGCGGAAGTTAAGTGGCATCGGGCTCAAAGCGCTTTGATTCATTCGCTGACTCGAGGATTACTGCAAAACGCCTTTATTCCCGCAGAAGTGTTTTTTAAGACCATAAATGCCAGTTCCTGGCTGGGAAAAGGTCCCAATCCACAATCTGGTCCTGCATATTTTATCCTCTCCCCGAAAAAGGAATATGCCTTCTCCAACCGCTTGGTTACTTTCTCTGGACTATTATATTCATTAACTACTGCTTCCAAAACGCCCTTATCCTTAAATGCGTTTGTATGATGTAGTTCGTCGTATTCAGCAGCCATACTGAGGATATCAGTTCGTGCGACGCCAATGCGAAGGAATTTATCAGAGTGATCGAGTTCTCCTTTATCTATCAGCGCTAAAAGAGAGGGATTAGATGCTGATTCCACACCTATCACCTTTATCCCTTCAACCTGGCACACCGTCTCATAAAAAATAGGAGAATGGAGATGTATTTGGGTATCAATGCCCTTTCGGAATGCATATTCGGAGGCGAGTTCAAGTGCAGTGATTATGCCCTCCTCTTCGATACGGGGGTCCAACCCCATGCTCGGCTCGTCTATCGATGCGCATACCACCTCGTAATGCTTCGCTTCTTCTACCGCATGCTTTACAAACCTCCCTATGGATGTGGCAATATTCGATAACACATCAATATACACCGGTGGCATGAATAGCTTATAATAAAGCTCTATTGGACCGGTAACGCATATTCGAAGCTTCAATTTTTCTCCTTTCTGTTCCATATACTCCTCAGCCAATTCCTCTAAGATGGTCAGTTCGGATATCCTCGCCTCTTCTTCTTTTATAAGCAGCGGAGCTTCCGTTCGTTTCCCATCCATGATTGGTTCGCTGAACTGGGTGAGCATGTTCTGAAATTGCGGATAATTGGGAACTTCAACACCAGCGTTTAGTTTTTGCCACATTGCATCTTGTATTATTTCAGAGAGCTTACTTTTGTAGGATGGAGTTTCGAGAGCAGTAAAGGCATCTTTTATCCATTCCTTCGTTATCCCCTCTGGCACTGGATAACTCCCGATATCGTCGAAGATCAATCTCGCTCTCTTCATGCTTCTTACTTTATGATATCTTCACATACCTTTTACAGTTCCCAGCATCTAAAAGATATCATGGATTTCAATCAGGATCTCGGGTTGTTAATGGTAAAGGCATTTATCATCCTTTTTGTGGTAATGGACCCGCCGGGCACTATTCCGATATTTATAGCGATAACGAAAGGTATGCGGAAAGAGGAGCGAAAAAAGGAACTCAATCAAGCGGTTATCGTTGCCACAATTCTCCTTCTCCTCTTTGCATTCCTCGGAAAGCTCCTTTTGGACGTGTTAGGCATCAGTCTCAACAGCTTTATGATCGCAGGTGGTATCCTCCTTCTGCTCATTTCCTTCGATCTTTTAAGAGGTGAGCATAAATACGGCGTGGTTGGGGAATCAGGAGCTGGAGTAGGGGCAGTTCCGTTAGGCACTCCATTGCTCGCCGGTCCCGGCGCTATAACAGCAGTTATGGTGATAATACAATCTTCCGGGATTGAAATTGTTCTTTTTGCTATCTTCACCGCGATCATCGCAACACGGCTCTTGTTGGGGCAATCAGAGCGGGTCTATGATCTAATGGGGAAGGTGGGTTCAGAAGTATTGAGCCGTGTGGTAGGGATATTAGTTGCGGCAATCGCAATACAATTCATCGGGACAGGGATATTAGGGATGTATCAGCTCAGTGTGCAATGAACCGTATAAATTCGTATGCTCAATGAAATGAGAAAGACTGAAGAACTGTATCGCATACAGGAAGAGATCGCATCACAAGCGGTACTAGAAGATGAACTAAGGCTGGAAGACCTGAAATTAATCGCCGGTGCAGACCAGGCTTTTTTATACCACGCACAATCAAAAGCTGAGAACGGACTTAAAGCGGAGAGAATAATATCAGCGGTTGTAGTCCTCGAATACCCGTCTATGATGCTTGTTGAGTATTCTTACTCGCTGATGCCCGTGGATTTCCCTTATATCCCCGGGCTTCTCTCATTTAGAGAAGCGACAGTCATAATAAACGCGTTTCACGCTCTGAAAACCAAGCCTGAGCTTTTAGTAATCGATGGCTGTGGAATAAACCATCCACGGTTTGCAGGGTTAGCCACGCACGTAGGGGTTATCTTAGACATTGCAACCATAGGCGTGGCAAAGAATATCCTGTGTGGCACGGGCGAAGTGCCAAATGAAGAAGGGGAAGCGTGTCTAATAACCTACCAGGATAGAGCAGTTGGCTATTATCTTAAAAGTAAAAAGGGCTGTAAACCCATAATCATAGCGCCAGGGCATAAAATATCACTGAAAACCGCATTGAAGCTGATAACAACGTGCGTTCACAAGCACAAACTGCCTGAACCCATACGAATTGCGCATCTCTCTGCAAATAAGATAAAGAAGGATTTTGCTGAGAAAGGCGGAACAAATATTCAATACGTTGAAGGTTACTCTTTGTAGCCTGAGAGAGCCGTAGTCGCTGGTGTTATCTTAGGTACTATACCCTACATTGGATATTGGGTAAACTTACTGGTATCACTGGTATCTGTTATTGTTATCCAACCTTTAAGCGTTATATGGTGGAGCAGATTGTATCTAAGCGGAATAGAGCCTACCGAATTTTAAGCCTGTTTATCGCTCTTTTATCATACTGGCCACTATTTCACTTAACGGTTTGCGGATAAAAGAAGTTGCCGAAGGCAATTTGTGGAAATCCTCGATTTCCCTTTTATCCGCTGATGGTAGTAGAACTCTTTTTCCAGAATAAATAAATGAGTCCGCAGGCAGTAAAAAGATGGATAAGGTGGATGCAAAAACGCTTGCAGACCTGCTA
>DYFG01000150.1 GCA_020725315.1 Nitrosotalea sp. | reverse complement strand
GTGTCTCGAAATTAAAATGCGGGGGTCAAATTGCTATGTCTATCATACAACTAATCGTTATGACAAAGAGATAAAAAAGGGGCGCAAAGTATCAAAATACCTTGGAAAACTTGACAAGGAAAAGGGATTTATTCCAAAGGGACAAAATAAACAGACTGTTACCGGTCCGCGAAATATCACCGAATATGGTAATTCGATGTTGCTCCACGAAATGATGAAGGACATCAAACCCCTCTTGAAAGAGGGTTTCCCCGACCACTGGGAGGAGATCTGCGCTCTTGCTATGGTTGGTGTTTCTGGCAATGTCCCATTAAAAAGGGTAAAAGATGCATGGGAAAAACTCTACAATGCTGACGATATCAATCCAGGTCTAAACCCAAAGAACCTCTCCAGCGTGATACGAGATGTGGGCGTAATCGAGCTGGTCAGAACATCGTGTTCAAGGAACTTACAGATAAAGGTGATCAACTTGTTTACGACCTGAGTTCCATGTTCTCCCGTTCTATGAGCATCAATCAGGCTGAGAAGGGCTACAACAAGGATAAGATACAGGTACCCCAGATCAATCTCGCTCTACTGTGCAGCGCTGACATGGGATTGCCAACAATGATTCGCTCTCTTCCTGGCAGTGTGAAGGATATAAAAACACTCTATCACTCGATCAATGAACTCGATATTGGAGGGAAGATCCTTATCCTTGACAGGGGTTTCTTCTCTGAAGGTGCCATAAAGTTCCTGGGAGGTAAGGAGACCTCCTACGTGCTCCCGGCAAAGAGGAATAGCCATTATTACGATACACGTATCCACCTCAACGAGTACTTCTCCTACCACACTCGCTTGACTTGATAAAGTGTGGAAACCGGAAATACAACGATTTTTACCTCTACCTCTTTGAGGATCAGGATCTCAGACTGGAAGAACAGAAGACCCTGTACAGGAAAATAGAGGAGAGAAAGATCGACAAAAAAACTCGATGAAGGGATGAGGAAGGCGGGGAAGATCCTGATTATCTCAGATATGGATATCGAGAAGCAGGAAATTTATCTGCTCTACAAGAAACGAGAAGTAGTTGAGAAGATGTTTGACACTTATAAGACGGTGCTTAATGCGGAGAAGCTCTATCCGCAGGATGATGAAAGTGTCTTTGGACACGTATTCATCGCGTTTCTTTCACTTTATATCCACTGTAAACTGGAGCAGCTCTTAAAGAAAGCGGAACTCAATCATAAGATTACTCCGATTGATCTGTTATACAAATACAGCAAGGTCTACCATTTTGAGATGGTTGGGCGTGGTATGATCAGCGAGGTTCCAAAGAAGGTGATGGATCTGGATGAGGCACTTGGATTGTATATGTTCCCTAAAATGATTCGAAGTTAAGGTTCTAAATCCAGCCAAGTCAGACAATTTATCTGAAAGATTCTTTGAAATTATGCCTTCTTCATACAAAATTTCAAATGATTCTCGATAAGTTGAGGGCTTCCTAAATCCCTTATCTGATATGATGTGGTGCGTAATATCTACCGCAGACTGAGTGCTTATAAGCATGGCATGAAGAACCATGTTCCTTTTGTCCCTGTCAGCATGTAATTCTTCAAGTGAAATGGACTGATACCTATCCCAATCTCTCAGTGACTCTTTTAATTCCATTAGATGGTCCAATATACCCTTCTCATCAAACATCCTCACACCCTCGCAAGAAATTCCCTATCTAACCAATCTGATGTCTCCTTATAATCTAAATACATTGAGAGTATGTGTGCTTCATATCTTATTCGCTTCGCTCCATCCTTGGAGAAGACTACTTTACCAGTTTTTATAACTTCATATTGAAATGATATTGGTGCATAGTTAAGAATCTTAACATCGAATTCGCATCTCGGTTTTATCGCCTTTTCTAACTCTCTTTCAATTTTCAAGAAGAATTTCATCTTCTCATAGGGGCTAAAATTCTTGGAACGGACATACAGAGCTATATCTACATCACTAAACTCCTCTCTTTCAAGAAAAGAGCCGAATAAATAAGCAAATTCTATCTCTTGAAATCCATTTAATACCTTTTCTATCTTCCCAGTAATTTCTTCTATGCCTCTTCTAACTTCTTTCTTCTTTATGACTTTTACCATTTCAAATCCACCCTTTTACTATTTCATCACTGTTACACGGTTTTAAGATATAAAAACATGTGATTTTTGTTGGTATAAAATTTTAGTCAATAGGTTCTCTGTACTCATTCTTCCACCAACCCCATTCTCAATAGCTCTTCATGAGCATCCTCAAACTTATCCCTCGCCTCTTCTTTTTCTCCCCATTCTGCAAGCTCCTTCATTCCCTCTTCAAAGTCCACTTTTGGTTTATAGCCCATTTTGTTCCTTATCTTTGAAATATCTGCAAAGCAATGTCTTATATCACCAGCCCTGTATTTGTTCGTGATTTCTGGTTCTACCTCTTTGTCTTTGTTATACCGTCTTACAAGTATCTGCGCAATCTCCAAGATATTTGTTGATTTCCCTGTTCCAACATTGAAAGTTTCATAATTTGCATTTGAACTCTTCATCGCTAAAATGTTCGCTTCCACAATGTCATGCACACTTACGAAATCTCTCGATTGCAAGCCATCTTCAAAGATCAGCGGCGGGTTATCATTCTTTATTCGTGACGAGAAGATCGCGCACACACCAGTGTATGGATTGTTTAGTGATTGTCTCGGTCCGTAGACATTGAAATAACGAAGTGCAACGGTTGGAATCCCATAGGCCCGTCCAATACTCAAGCACATCTCCTCCTGGTCCCGTTTGGTAATTGCGTAAATCGAAGTTGGATGCAATGGTTTATCCTCGCTTGTCGGGATAGATTTGACAATTTTGCCACATTTCGAACACTTCATTTCCCATTCCCTTCGCTTTAACTGTTCTTCAGTCCTCAGTTCAGGATAAACAACACCGCAGTCTTCACACTCATAAGCGCCCTCGCCATAAATGCTCATCGAAGATGCAACGATTAACTTCTTCACTTCATGCTCTTCATTCACCAAAATGTCCAATAGCTTTGCAGTTGCCATCGTATTTACCTCTACGTATTTCTCGACTTGATATATGCTCTGTCCTACGCCCACAGCGGCGGCTTGATGGAGAACTACTTCTATACCTTCCAGTGCTCCCCTCAGCACCTCTTTGTCCCTCACATCTCCAAATATGTATGTTGCTTTTTGGTTTAAGTAATCGGGCTTTCTCGTGTGAACTTGGTTCTCAAGATTGTCCAAAACCACGACTTCATACGTCTCAGCAAGTGCATCCACCAGGTGCGAGCCTATGAAGCCCATACCTCCTGTAACTAATATCTTCATTTCTTATTCCTCATGTTTCGCTCAAATTATAGCAAGATTTTAAAAATTGTGGTGTTCTTTAGGT
>DYFG01000005.1:26329-36526 GCA_020725315.1 Nitrosotalea sp. | reverse complement strand
AAATAAGAAGCTTCAATGCATCCAGCTACCCAATAGCCGTAGAAGAAAATTGGTATGAGTCTGGCAACCATATAAACCCCGCTTTTAACCATTGTTGCTGCGTGAATCAGCGCTGAAACGGGACCGGGACCTGCCATAGCTTCCGGAAGCCACTCGTGAAGTGGAAACTGTGCTGACTTACCGATGGGTCCCGCAAGAAGCAGAATACTCATCAGTAAGATCATTCCCGAGGACTTTGCCATTTCCGGTATCCAGATTGATGAAGTTTCATAGAGTTCCAGGATGTTTAAGGTTCCTCCGTAGGAATACATTATTAAGATTCCGCCTAACATGAGCACATCCCCCGCGGACGTTACAACCATTGCTTTTAAGCCGCAATGTGAAGGAGTGGTGTATTTAGTAGGAGGAGGACCACCTATCCAGTATTTCTTCTCGTCCTTATTGTAAAAACCTATCAGCCCCCAGCTACACAGACCTACCATTTTCCAGCCAACGAAGAGAAATACCAGGTTATTGGAAAGAACCAGGAGGAGCATACTTCCAATGAAAAGGTTCATCCACATCCACCACCTTGCTAAGGAAGGGTCCCCCTTCATATACCCCAGGGAGTAGACCATTATAATGAAGCTGATAACCGCAACTACATTTGCCATCACTATGCTCAGGGGATCAACCAGAACACCAACTTTCAATTCTATGGGCGAGGAAAGCCACACAAAGGCGCTCTCGAGCGGCAACTTCTCCGGATGGAATAAATAGGGTATGAACATCACGCTGCACAGAGCTGCGAGGAAAGAGAAGAATAATGCTCCATAATCTCTGAGTCTGGGATGGATTCTGGCTAAAACAGGAGATAAGAGCGCACCGGCAAAAGGAAAAAGGAAACATAACCAGGCAACATCCGCCGCTGTCATTATGGCACCACCCCCAATCCAAACATTGAATTAATATCCCTCAATATTGGAGGATACGGCATCAAAAAGATCCAGATAATCCCCATAATGAAACAGAGAGATGCGAGGAGTAACACCGGGATGAGCATACTCCATGGTATCTCTTCTATCTTCACTTCCTTTTCTTCCTCTTCTACCCTTATATACATATATTCAATCACACGCCAGAAATAAAATACGATAAGAAGCGCGCTGAAGAATATCACCGCTACGAATACAAATTTGCCTGCCTCCAGGCAGGCGAGTACTAAATACAATTTCGTGACGAATCCCACGCTCGGCGGCATGCCTATCATTGCGAGAGCAGCTAAAATGAAGGCAATGGTTGTATACGGCATTCTTCTTCCCAAACCACGGAAATCCGTTATATCCCACAGATTAAACTTGTAAATAAAAGCACCGGCAACCAAAAACGTACATGCTTTCATCAAAGCGTGGTTCAATATATGCATCAATGCCGGAGTCAGTCCGAACGTGGTGGAAGTGGAAAGCCCCACGCCGAGCATGATATAGCCCATGTGTGCCACCGAGGAATAGGCAAGCATCCTCTTTAAATTTAACTGCGTTATCGCAAGGATAGAACCATAAAGCATGGCTATCGCAGCTAACCAGCAAAGAAAATCGAATAGTGGCAATAATTTGATAAAATTTAGAGTGAATACGGAAAAGCAGACCCTTATGAATGCATAGGTGCAGACCTCGATGATGATACCGGAAAGCAGTGCACTTATCTCCGAGGGTGCGAACGCATGTGCATCAGGTAACCAGATATGAAGCGGGAAGAGCGCCATTTTTATGCTCAGCCCCACGAGGAAGAAGACAAAAGCAGCCTGAACTACTCGATTTCCGTATAAGGGTGGTAATAAAAGCGAGAGGTCATGCATGTTCAGCGAACCCGTGACCGAATATAAAAACCCTATGCCGAGCAAGAAGAAGCAAGCACCAATAGAACCCAATATGAGGTAAACAAAGCTTGCTTTCAGTGCTATTCCCCCTCTCGAAGCTATTAACGCATAGCCAGATATGGCCGTTATCTCGATGAAGACGTACATGTTGAATAGATCGCCGGTCACCGTTATACCGCATAGTCCCGTGATGAGGAGTTGATAAATGGTATAAAAGGGGACGATTTTATGTGGCAGTTCGTGCTCTATGCTTCTCTTTGAATATATTGCGCATAACAGGGCTAAGAAGAGGAGTATGATCAATATGTACGCATTCAACGCATCTACGAGATATTCTATGCCCCAGGGTGGCTTCCACCCACCGAGCCAGTAATGTATAGTTCCTACCGTGAGGACGTGATGCAGGATAAAAATAGCCATGACGAGTTGAACGAGAATGGTTGCGATGGAGATGAAACAGCACGATTTCTTGTTTACCCAGCCCGCAATCAAGATAGTGAATGCGGAAAGCAGCGATAGTGCTACGATAAGCACCGGGAAGTGTTCAACGATCAGCATCCGCTTTTATTACCCCCTTCGTATTTATTTAGCTCCTTTTATAACCACGAGATTACGCATAAGCCCTTACAGGGCTTGCGGGGATACATGATTCTTCTTTTTACCTCCAGACTCTTCTTACCAAAATTTAATATAATAAGATAAGAACTGTGCTCGGCGCACCCATTTTCTCCTTCTGTGTTAAATCTTAATCTTGTGTAATCGGTGGTTTTATACAAATACCCACTCCTATCTATGAGATTGTGGCACATTTTTCCCTCTATCCAACTTGTGCCACTGATGTCTTAAAGCTTTCTATTTTTTTCTCTTCTCTTTCTGCGAAGACACCTGTGGCACGCCTTAAACTTCGTTCCTCGACAAAAAACGATATTTATTTATATACCCTTTTTAATGATAAAAAAACAAACAATAGTAAGGGATAGGAGTTTCAGATAATAATGGGTATAAAAGAATCCTTTGAGAAGGTGATACTTGATGGGCGGATAGCGATAGTGCTACCCCTTGTAGCAATTTTATGGCGAATATTCATAAGTCTTGACCAAAAGATTGCTCTTTGGGAGAGTATGTGCTCAGGCATTGCTCTTATCATATTGGGCTGGTTTCTCTTCGCTTACCTGTATGACACATCCAGGAGACTGAAGGGCTGGCTAATTTCAAATTATATTTATCAAGGGATTGCCGTTTGCCTGGTCACTATAAACATTTACGTTCTTATTTACTACGGGCTGAGATGGTATGAGTTGCTGACTGTAGAAGCTTATCCGCCTCTGGATCTCATTTTCAGAGATATAAGATACATCGCATTGGTGGTGTTGTATTGCGCAGTCATATGGTCGACGGGGCATCTAAAAAAGATGCATGAGGATTATCTATCGCGGTCTAAAGAAAAGGCGGTTCTGCATATCGTATCTCCCTTTTTATACCTACGGGGTAAAAAGCTGAGCGAAATGAGCGTGAGTGAATTAATAGGCACGGTGATAACCGATGAACGAACATTAATAGTGATCATAGGTCTCACCTTTTTATGGCGAACATTCATAAGCTTTGACTTCAATATAGCGCTTTGGGAAAGTATCTGCTCAGGTATTGCTCTCTTCATCATGGGCTGGCTTTTTTTCGCTTACATCTATTCTCTGTCTAAGAAACAGAAAGACTGGTTAGATCTGGTTAAGGTCTATCATGCCATTGCCCTTGGTGTACTGGCTATAAACCTGTATGTTCTTGTTTACTACGGAATGAGGTGGTATAGCTTTGTGGTCTCAGGAGAAGAAGCTTTCGTGCCACTGGATTTCCTCTTCAGAGATGCCAGCTATTTTGCGCTGGTGATATTTTATTGTGCATCAATCGTGCTCTCGAAGTTTCTCAAAAGGGCGTATGAGGAATATACGTTGCTCTCCCCGGAAGAAGTATCGAGGGAAAGGCAGTAAGTGACCCGACAAAAGTTTTGTTTTGAAATTTTGCTGCTCAGCAGGCTGCGGAAAAAGCGGTGAAAGCTCTTTATCAGAGAATCGGTGCTGATGCATGGGGACATTCAGTAAGCACTCTGCTTTCTAATCTACCCTCTCATATTTACCCAGGAGATGTCTTAATAGATAAAGCAAAGGAGCTAGATATGCATTATATCCCTTCTCGTTATCCTAATTCCTATCCTTCCGGTGCACCTTTAGATTTTTACACGAGAGAAGGAGCAAAAAGAGTAATAGGATATGCAGAGGAAATTATCACATTCTGTGAGGATAAGATATTTCGATAAGAAGTTAGTGGAAGAATCACTCAGGGGGTATCTGAAAGAGATAGAGGGAAAACACCCTGAAGTAGAGCGGGTACTCCTCTTCGGCTCCTTTGTTCGTAATGAAAGCGTTCCGGGGAGTGATATAGATTTGCTTGTGATATTGAAAGGGTCAGAAGAGTCTTTCTTGAAAAGGATACCACAATTTTTACCTTCTCGGTTCCCGGTAGGGGTGGATGTATTTCCTTATACAGAGAAAGAGGTGGAAAAGATGAAGGGCGAAGGGAATTTCTTCATAATAAAAGCTTTAGGAGAAGGAGTGGAGGTTTTTAGTAAAAGATCAGGCATCATAATATCATCCGCTGGTGAGGAGTCATTAAAATAATCGCTGATTACCTTTTGGTCCTCTCTTTGCTATTATCGGAGGCATCTTGGGCGCTTTCCTCGGTAATAGTTTGGAGAAGTTCACCCTCAAAGAGAAAAGAAAATTTGATTAAAAAGATTTTTTCTTTTCCGCCAACGCTTTTTGTGGGGCCCTGCCCCATCACGGGCTCTGCCCGTGCCCCCGCATCGTGGGCTCCGCCCACGTCCCCGAAAACCCTGAAAGGGTTTACCGGAGGGGCTTACCCGCAAGCCCTGTAAGGGCTTATTGATCATACAAAAGGCGTGAGCGTTAGCTTAAGAACGTCTTCGGTGATCACATTCTCCAGGCAATGTAATTTGGTATCTGGACGACTGAAATAAAGGATAACACTCTTATCAAGCACAGTCAACTTAAAGCGATTTGTTACCATGTGACTCAGCTCTTCGCCCAATGTGCATCTGATAGGCATTCCAAATACTCCTATGTTTCCTGCCTCCCTTAACTCCGGTATCCAATAAGAGAATAACTCCAGCATTCTCTCAAGATTGTCCAGTGTTTTCAACCGATATTGATACTCTAACGTATCCGTCCCGATCATAACCATGACTGGAGGTTCTAAATTAGAGATGAAATCGGTAAATATTGGAAAATCTTCCTCCATTGACAGACCTGCCAGAACCTTCACGTTCTCTCTTACCTCTTTCTTCTCCTTTCTTATCTCAAACACGGTGAGATACTTCAGATAATCCTCTTCCTTCACGAAGGGCAGTATCCCCCTCCTCAACCTCCTCTCGTCCCACCCACTACTCAGAGTCATCACGCAATAAACCCCTTGCTGTAGACTGTTTATAATCATGTGAGCGACGACGGATTGGTAGCCTAAGAGTGATAAATCATCTCCATATTCTAGCAGAGCGGTGCTTCCCCTGCTTAATCCACCACCTAAAATCCTATCTAATTCCACACACCCCGTGGATAGATGTGTGACCGTATTTGGCACAATCTCAACTCTTCTCGGCTTCTCTACTTTCCTCATCTCGAAAGGACTGAAATAACGAAATCTTCCTCCGTCCAGCGTAAAACCATATTTATGCTGGTCTATTCTGACTCCTCTTAATTTCTTTATCACCAATTCCCTCGCCCTTCGGTAATCTATGGTTATCCGGCGGAGCTCCACTATCCCGTCAACCATATAATCAAACGGAGTTGCCTCACTTCCTTCAGATACGAGTATCAAATTCATTCTGTATTCCGTTGCGTAATGCCGTACGAGGTCAGTTATCGCAGCTTCCAGCACTTCTATCTTCTCCTCTTTTGCTTCCGCTGATGCTATCGCCTCCCAGCTATCAATGACGAGAATAGCTGGTTTCTCCGCCTCTTCCAATTTCTCGTAAAGAACGTCAGAAAAGGAGCATAATCCCGGAAACGGTTTTGATGAGATATACAACTTCGTTGCATCTATAACGCTAAAGCGGGCACGTTCTTCCAACCAGGGAAATTGCTCGTAAAGAGCGGGGAGTGAGGTTCTCGTTGAAAGATATACCGCATTGTCACCCCCGAACTCGTTGAGTATCTCAAAAACGAGCATTGTCTTCCCTGTTCCATGCAAGCCCTTTATCAGCAGTGAAAATCCCTTCTCTGAGGACAATGCCTCACCCAATTCAGGTAATACCTTTGTCATTATCTATCAAGCCCTCTTTTTGCCTTTTACTCTTTTCACTTACCGACGCCTCTGAGGAATGGCTCCATGTTCTTCATTCACACTTCACACAAAAGGAGTGGTTTTTAACAGAAGAGCTTCTTCGGTGATCACATTCTCCAGGCAATGTAATTTGGTATCCGGGCGATTGCAATAAAGGATAACACTCCTGTCGAGCACAGTCAACTTAAAGTGATTTGTTACCATATGAACCAGCTCTGAGCCCAATATGCCTCCGGCAGGCATTGCAATTACACCGACGTTTTCAGCCGCTCTGAACTCCATTATCCAGTATGAGAATAGCTCCGCCATTTTCTCAAGGTTGCTCGGCGTTTTCAACCGATATTGATACTCCAACGTATTCGTTCCAATGATAACCAGGACCGGGGGTTTAAAACTGGAAATGAAATCTGCGAATATCGAAAAATCTTCCTCCATTGATTCGCCTTTCAAAACTTTCACGTTCTCTCCTACCTCTTTCTCCTCCTTTCGTATCTCAATGACAGTAAAATACTTCATGTAATCCTCTTCCTTCACGAAGGGTAATATCCCCCTCCTTAATCTCCGCTCATCCCACCCACTACTCGGGAGCTTCACAACATGAACCCCTTGCTGTACACTGTTTATAATCATGTGAGCGACGATGGATTGGTATCCGAAGAGCGATAAATCATCTCCATATTCTACCAGATTGGTGGTTCCCCTCCTCATCCCCCCTCCTATAATCGTATCTATCCCCTCACACCCCGTAGATAGGTATGCAGGAGTATTTGGCACAATCTCAACTCTTCTCGGCTTCTCTATTTTCCGCCTCTCGAAAGAAGGGAAATAACGGAATCTGCCACCATCCAGGGTAAACCCATATTTATGCTGGTCTATTCTGACGCCTCTGAGCTTCTTTAACACCATTTCCCTCGCCCGCCGGTAATCTATGGATATGCGAGCCAGTTCTACTATTCCATCAACCATATAATCGAGCGGAGTTGTGCCACTTGTTTCTGATATGAGTATCAAATTCATTTTGTATTCCGTTGCGTAATGCCTTACCAGGTCAGTTATTGCATCTTCCAGCACTTCCCGCGTCTCCCCTTTTCCCCCTTCTAATATCGCTTCCCAGCTATCAATGACGAGTATAGCGGGTTTTTCTGCCTCTGTCAATTTCGTGTATAGAATGTCGGAGAAAGAGCGAGGTCTTGGAAACGCTTTTGATGAGATATACAACTTCGTTGCATCTACCACGCCAAAGCCGGTACGTTCTTCCAGCCATGGAAATTGCTCGTAAAGAGCGGGTAGTGAGACCCTCGTTGAAAGATATACCGCATTGTCGCCCCCGAACTCGTTGAGTATCTCAAAAGCGAGCATCGTCTTTCCCGTTCCCGGCTCTCCCTTTAACAGCAGCGAATATCCCATCCCTGCCGATAACGCCTCCCCAAATTCAGGTGGTATTCTGCTATTCATATTGCTTCTAATGTTTTGTTTTTTATATATAAGAAGGTTTGCAATAAAAAGCTTTTCGTTTTTTCTTTCTCTCTATCCTCGACCCACACCTTCCGATAAGTTTAAGTATTCAGAAAGTCAATTTTATTCGGAGGAAATAAAATGACCGGATATGTAGTTAAGGTGGGAAAGAAGGGGGAATTATACACCCCAAAGAAGCTGAGAACAAAATAATCAATTGGGATACTCTTCTCAGAGAGATGGGAATAGGAAATAAGTAGAGAGGAATAACATAAAAATCTTTTTTCCGTTCTTCAAAATCCTCTTTCATTCAAAGGGATTTGAGATTGTTGAGAAAGCGTTTTGAAAGAAACTAAAACTCATTACGGAAAAAGTATTTCACGGTGCAGGAGAACCAATCTAAGCGCATCAAAAAAGAGATACACCATCACTCCGAGAACGAGAAAAAAATCAACTCTTCTGCTCTTGTAACTTCTCTTGTAACCACAAATTTAGAAGCGTATCTGCCGATACACCACGTCGTTTGGCAATAGCTCGAATCTTTGCCGATAATTCTTTGTCAATGGCATAATATGTTATTTCGGATTGAATATCAATTTCAAATTCAACTGATTCGGTTTTATTCCAATAATCGGCGAGGTCGTGTGTGTCCCAAAACTCGCCAATTTCTTTATAACTCTGCGATTTCGATATGGAACTTCTATTTTTGCTCATATTTCCTCCGTTCTGCATGTGTCATATCCCGGGCTGATATGATAAGTGCATACTTATCCTTTTTATAGATAAAGAAAATGATAAGATACCGTCCAGTCTTGGTTTGCCCAAGTGCCGCATAGACATTTTCGCCCGCTTTATGTAGTTTTCGATTTCGATGAGACCATTGATGAAATAGGAATGCCCATACCTTCCAAATCCCGGGGAAGGCCCGGGACGTACGATTGGAAGCTGATTTTAGCAGTCCTTCTTTGCAAGGGCGTCTTGCCTTTCAGTGAGCTGGAACGGAAATTGCGAGACCGGGGGTATTGCAAGGTAGAGGGTTGTACACCGTGTGACTCGCTTGTGGAGCGGGAGAGGGTGATGGAACAGCGGCTTGCTAAGGAAACAGAGGAGATCACGATTCTTACGAGGATCATTACGAACACGGTGCGAGCAGTGGCAGCGCACACGAACAAGATATCCTTATTCTCGGCTTCCCTGGAGCCGGGATCTATTATCTACGGAGACCCTGAATTCGATGACAGGGCAAATTACCGCGATGCTGAAGAGCGAAAGCTGGACATCCTGATAAAGCCGAAGGGTGTAGTAGCTCGAGGTACGCTGAGAAGCGCGTATATGGAGAAATACGCCATGAATAAGGACAGATACGGAAGGAGGAAACTGGGAGAAAGACCCTTCGGGAACGCGGAGAAGCGATCACTCAAGTGCTACTATCGGAAGGATAAGGAAAAGGGCATGAAGCTCTATATCTGTGCACACAATATCTCTCTTTTTTGGATGGTCTCGATTTCGATGCCGTCGTGGAAAGGTGGGTATCAAACAGCTCAAGGTTTTCACGGAGGAAAAAGTATTTCCCGGTGCATGGTAATGACTTTAAGCGCGTAAAAGAATAGATACATCATCACACAGAGAATAACGAAAAGAATTGCCATGAAAATACCTGCATAATAACCTAAACTCTCTACTTCTACTTCGGGGCAACGCGCCTTTATTGATTCTACTACTCTCGATTCGGATGACCCCAGCATGAGTCTCGCTGAGTACACTGGACTTTTTAAAAAACATTTCAACGCAGCAGTGAATTTACTTCCCATCTCCTTTTTCTCCTTTTTTATAAATACTTATGATTTTTTAATATTTCGATATTTGCCGCTATTATAATATTCCTCCTATCACAGAATGAAGAAGATCCATCATGGGTTTGGGATACAAGCCCAGGATGATTGATACAACAGCTATAAGTAGAAGTGGCACACTCATCGTTAATGGTGGGTCCTTGATTCTATCGTTTGCTAAGTTGGGATTCAAGGGGCCAAAAAATATTCTCTTCATGGACCAGAATGTGTAAGCAATCGTTAATCCAATTGCGGTAACACCCATAATTGCTACTACCAGTGCAATAGAAGGACCATATGCTCCAAATATGAAGATGCCTGTAAACATTATCCATTCAGCTGCAAAGTTGGCAAAAGGCGGAAGGCCTGAGAGCATCATACCGCCCATTATCCAGAGTATACATGTTATTGGCATCTTGGATGCAAGTCCGCCCATCTCATTTATGCTCCTGGTCCCTGTTACGTACACTAATATACCTGCGGTTGAGAAGAAGATGGTCTTAGCCATGATGTGTGCGAGGAAGAAAAACATCCCCCCTTCAACACTCCAGACTGTGAGTGCTGCCACCCCAAGGACAGAATATGATATCTGGCTTACAGTTGAGCAGGCAGCGAGTCGCTTCACGTCAGTTTGAGCCAGAGTAAGAAGAGAACCATAAACCATGGTTATCAGCGCCAGTATCATGATAGGTATGCGGA
>DYFG01000005.1:0-26229 GCA_020725315.1 Nitrosotalea sp. | reverse complement strand
ACCTCCGGCGCAAAGGGGTATTTCTCTAAGATTATTTCACCCTGATAAACTCTGATACCTGCTAAGAAGTGAAGAACCATAGGGTATAAAAGTGCGATGCTGGCTATCCAGCCTGCTTTCCAAGCTATTTTGTACCGGGCAAAGAATATGAATGTGGAGGTTATAAGTGGCACTGCTAATATTTGAAGAAGAATATGAGGTATCATCTTAGATCACTCCTCCTATCACCGAATGAAAAAGATCCATCATGATTTTGGGATATATACCAATGAGGAATGATACAACCGCTATAAGTATAAGTGGAACACTCATCGTTAGTGGCGGGTCCCTGATTTTATCGTTATTTGCGAGAGCAGGGTTCAAGGGGCCAAAGAATATTCTCTTCAGGGACCAGAATGTGTAAGAGAACGTTAATATAATTGCGAAAATACCCATAATTGCTACTACCAGTACAATAGAAGGAGCATATGCTCCATACATGAAGATGCCTGAAAACATTATCCATTTTGCTGAGAAGTTGGCAAAAGGCGGAAGGCCTGAGAGCATCAGACAGCCAAATGCCCAGAGCATACATGTTACTGGCATCCTGGCTACAAGTCCGCCCATCTCATTTACGCTCCTGGTCCCTGTTACATACACCAATATACCCGCGGTTGAGAAGAAGACGGTCTTAGCCATGATGTGAGCAAGGAAGAGAAACATCCCCCCTTCAACACTCCAGACGGTGAGTGCTGCCACCCCAAGGACAGTATATGATATCTGGCTTACAGTTGAGCAGGCAGCGATTCGCTTCACGTCATCTTGAGCAAGAGTGAGAAGAGAACCATAAACCATGGTTATCAGCGCCAGTATCATGATAGGTATGCGGAAAGCATCGAGATCCGCGTGAAGCGGTAAAAAGATAATTCTAACAAGTACATAAAGCGCGATATTCGCATAGACCGCAAGCAACCCTGCTATGCAGGTAGGATGTTCTGCGTGCACCCAGGGCATCCAGACATGGAGAGGAAAGATTGCCAGCTTAGTAGCGAACCCAAGAAAGATTAATGAGACGATCAAAGTCAAAAATCGATTGCCTGAAAGAGCGGATAACTCCGCGATTTCAAAGGTTCCTATCTGAGAATAAATTAATACAATCCCGGTTAGTACGCAGACTGCACAAGCAGCAGCCCAGAAGAAACACATCAGGGCAACTCTAAATCGCTCTATATAACCAAAATAACCCATTATGAAGTAAAGGGGAATAGTTAATAGTTCTGTGAAAAGGAATATTTGTATAAGGTTTGTAGAAAGGGAAACACCAAAGAAAGCTGCGGGAAAGAGGAGGAACATAAAGTAGAACCTCGTGTAATACAAAACCCTCGTCCGTTCATCCGCTTCTGGATAGAGTACATCTATTCTGTGTTCTACATAATGTATAGAGTAAAATGCAAGGGCAGCACATAACATATTTATTATCAACCCGACTGGCAGACTCAAGCCGTCATAGAGGAGATCCATACTCACCTCCGGCGCAAAGGGGTATTTCTCTAAGATTATTTCACCCTGATAAACTCTGAACCCCGCTATGCAGTGAAGAGCAATAGCGTATAAAAGTGCGAAGCTGGCTATCCAGCCTGCTTTCCAGGCTATTTTGTACCGGGCAAAGAATATGAATGCGGAGGTTATCAGTGGCACTGCTAATATTTGAAGAAGAATAGGTATCATGTTATCACCCCCAAAAATATTAAAAGGATAAAGATGATGAAGCCAATATAGAATATAAGGACATACATTAGATTATACCCTAAGGATCCAGTTTCAATTCGAATGCGCTTCGTCCCGCTATAGATTGCTCCTGGAATAGCGGGAATGCTTATCCGTGCGACTCTCCCGAGGGAGTCTTTCATATGATAGAATCTATCCAGTGGGTCTTCAATATACTTAGGTACACGGGAAAAAATGGCAATCATTCCAGCGGGAATGCTTATCCGTGCGACTCTCCCCAGGCCGTCTTTCATATGGTAGAATCTATCCAGTGGATTTTCAACAAACCTGGGTACACGAGTAAAAATGGCAATCATTCCAGCGGGAATGCTTATCCGTGCAACTCTCCCCAGGCCGTCTTTCATATGATAGAATCTATCCAGTGGATTTTCAACAAACCTGGGTACGCGAGAAGCAATCGCAATCATTCCAGCGGGAACTTTCTCATGATACAATTTATCCAGTGGATTTTCAATAAACTTTGGTACACGGGAAAAAATCGCAATTATTCCACCTACGAAAAACATGTAATAGAAACTATCTATGTACCACCTATTCCAGAAGAACTTATGAAGCATCTTCAGAGATGCATGCTTCTCCAAAATGTCCTCCGGATCTATTTTACGTGATATGTAAAGTAAATATGCCGGCACAATACCTATAACCACTGAAATTACTGATAGAAGAGGAACTAATAAATGAGGCATCGAATGCTCGGCAGAATGTTCAACGTGCAGATGAAGTTTTTCTACCAGGATATATCCAAATCCCTCGTGTAATAAATGCTCTAAGGGGAGACCAAATATGCCAAGTACAATAATCGTGATAGCTAAAACACCGCATGCAACCACCATTGTAAGACGTGCTTCACCAAGATGCACACCTTTTTGCTTTAAATTTTCTACGTTTTTACTCTCCCTTCCATAAAAAGTCATTCCTATAAAGCGTAGCGTATAGAATGCAGTTAGGACTACGGTAATTAAAGCGAGTAAGAATAAGGGGTAATTATGGGCTTCCAGACATGAAAGAAGAATGGCGTCTTTACTCCAAAATCCGGGGAATGGCGGGACTCCCATCAGAGATAGAGCCGCAATAACTATGAAAATCCAGGTAAACGGCATGTACTTCCTGATGGAGCCCATGTCGTTCATATAGATAGAATGAGCAGTGTGAATGACCGAGCCAGCGCAAAGAAAGAGACAAGCCTTGAACAGAGCATGATTTACCAGGTGAAACATTCCTGATGTAAAGCCTCCCATTAGACTGTGTGCAGTTAATCCTGTTACTCCCAATGCAAGCATCATGTAGCCTATCTGACTGACGGTAGAGAATGCAAGCGCTTTTTTCAGCTCAAGAGCAACCATACCTTGAGTAGCAGCCAAAAAGGCGGTGATTGCACCTACCCAGGCGATTAAAATGAAGAAATAAGAAGCTTCAATGCATCCAGCTACCCAATAGCCGTAGAAGAAAATTGGTACGAGTCTGGCAACCAGATAAACCCCGCTTTTTACCATTGTTGCTGCATGGATCAGTGCTGAAACTGGACCGGGACCTGCCATAGCTTCCGGAAGCCACTCGTGAAGTGGAAACTGTGCAGACTTACCGATGGGTCCTGCAAGAAGGAGAATACTCATCAGTAAGATCATTCCCGATGACTTTGCCATTTCCGGTATCCATATTGATGAAGTCTCATAAAGTTCCAGGATGTTTAAGGTTCCAGAATAGGCATACATCAGAAGCATCCCACCTAACATGAGAACATCCCCAGCGGACGTTACAACCATTGCTTTTAAGCCGCAATGGGAAGGAGTGGTGTATTTAGTGGGAGCAGGACCACCAATCCAGTATTTCTTCTCGTCATTTTTGTAAAAACCTATCAGCCCCCAGCTGCAAAGACCTACCATTTTCCATCCAATGAAGAGAAATAGCAAGTTATTGGAAAGAACCAGAAGGAGCATACTTCCAATGAAAAGGTTCATCCACATCCACCACCTTGTTAAGGACGGGTCACCCTTCATATACCCCAGTGAGTAGACCATTATTATGAAGCTTATAACTGCAACTACATTCGCCATCACTATGCTCAAAGGATCAATCAAAACACCGGCTTTCAATTCTATGGGGAAGGAGAGCCACAGAAAAGCGCTCTCGATTGGCAACTTCTCAGGATGGAATAAATGGGGTATGAGCATCACACTGCAGAGAGCTGCGAGGAAAGATAGAAACACCGCTCCATAATCCCTGAGCTTGGGATGGATTCTGGCTAAAACAGGAGATAAAAGCGCACCGGCGAAGGGAGAGAGAAGACAGAGCCAAGCAACTTCCACTGCTATCATTATGGCACCACCCCCAATCCAAACATTGAATTAACCGCGTCCAATATGGGAAAAGGTATCTTCATGAGCCAGATAACCCCCGTGATCCAACAGAGAGCTGCGAGGAGAAAGACCGGGATGAGCATACTCATCGGTATCTCGCCTCTTTCTTTTTCTATCTCTTCCTCAACTCCTACTCTCAGATACATCATTTCTACCACATGAAAAAAATAAAAGAAGGTAACAATCACGCTGAAGAGTATCACTGCCGCAAATATAAATTGACCCGCCTCCAGGAAGGCAAGTATTAGATATAATATTGTAACAAATCCCGCACTTGGTGGGATGTCACACATCGCGAGAGCAGTAAAAATGAAGGCTATGCCCGTATAAGGCATTTTCCTACCCAAACCCGGGAATTTCATTATATCCCACAGTTCAGCTCTTTTATAAATAAAAGCACCAGCAATTAAAAACAGACAGCCCTTCATCACTGCATGGTTCAGTAAATGCATCACCGCGGGAGTTAGTCCTAAGGTTGTGGAAGTGCAAATTCCCACAGCGAGCATAATATATCCCACATGCGCTACACTCGAATAGGCAAACATCCTTTTCAGGTTATACTGTGCTAACGCATAGACAGAACCAAAAATTATGGCTATTGCAGCTAACCAGGAAATAACAGTGGTAAGGGGTGCGTAAATCCGGATAAATTCCGCGGTGTAGACAGAAAAAAGGACCCTTAAAAATGCATAGATTGAAACTTTTGACATCGCAGCCGCTATTATCACACTAACCGCGGAAGGGGCATACGCATATGCATCAGGTTGCCATGTGTGAAGCGGGAAGAAAGCCATCTTTATGCCCAATCCCGTGAAGAAGAAAACAAAAGCCGCTTGAACTACTCTATTCCCGTATAAAGGTGGCAATAAAAGAGAGAGGTCGTGCATGTTCAGCGAACCCGTTACCGAATATAAAAATCCTATGCCGAGCAAGACGAAACACGCACCGATAGAACCCATTACGAGATAAGTGAAGCCTGCCTTCAGCCCTATTTTACTCGACGCTATTAACGCGTACCCAGCAATACACATAATCTCGAGGAAGACATACATGTTAAACATGTCACCGGTCACGGTTACACCGCACATTCCCGTGATGAGGAGTTGATAAACGGTATAAAAAGAAACTAATTTATGGGGCAATTCGTGCTCTATGCTCCTCTTTGAATATATCGCACATATCAAAGCTATAAACAGAACAATGACCAATACGTATGCGTTCAAGGCATCTACGACATACTCTATACCCCAGGGTGGCTTCCACCCGCCAAGCCAGTAATGGATAGTTCCTTCCGTCAGGACATGATTCAGGATATAAAAAGCCATGACGAGTTGAACGAGAATGGTTGCGATAGAGATGAAACAGCATGATTTCTTGTTTACTAAGCCGGCAACCAGAATAGTGAACGCAGAAAGCAAGGATATTGCCACCACCAGCACCGGGAATTGTTCAACGATCAGCATCCACTTTTATTTACCCCCTTCTTTCCCCTTCATGCTCACACATGAAGCTCTCAAGAAGCTCCCTTAGCACACTTATAAGGGTAAAAAACCAGTACTATTTAAATCTATCTCTTTTTCTCTGATGGGGCACTTGTGGCACGCTTTTTCCCCTTATAGCAGGACTAAAATTCCCCTGTCAAGAGAGCATTTTTACAGCCCCCTCTGCCTCTCGAGCTCTATTATTTCTGATTCTTCTATCGTCCCATATTCCTCATACAGCCTTATTACCAGAGCGAGGGCGACTGCGGTTGTGGCAACCGCTACCACGATCGCCGTCAGGATGAGCACGTGCGGTAACGGATTCACATACACGTATCCCATGTGTATCATCTCTTCGCTCACAATTGGTGCGGTTCCTTTAGGAATTGGTCCAATATCAGCGAGTGATATGTAGAAGAGGAATATAGCAGTTTGAAAGATGCTCAATCCGATGACTTTCTTTATCAGATTATCCTTCGCTATCATCGCATAGAAACCGATGAGGATGAGAATTATGGAAACCCAGTAATTATATTTTGCGAGTAGTTCCTCGATGAACCATTCGATCATTTCTATCTCTGTTCCTCCTTTCCTTTTCCTTTTTCTTCTTCCTTTTTCCACACGAGGTTGAAAAATATCTCAGTGATTACTGCCATCACGGTTATCCCTATGCCTATTTCTACAAGATCCATACCAAGAGCCCGGTTCTCCTCAAAATGATGTGTTAATGGGATGAACCCATAGTTGAGATACTCAGCAGTTCCTAACGTAACAAGTATACACAGGAGTCCGACTCCCGCAAAGATGTATACCCCGGTACTCATCAATGCGGTATCCGCACCCTCAGGGAATCTCTTTCCAGCAGCAGCAAGACCAAAAACAACGAGATATAAGACAAAAGAAGAGGCGAAGATAACACCGCCCTGAAATCCACCGCCCGGTCCTTTTGTCCCATGGATGATCACATACAGTGCAAACAATTGAATAAATGGTATCATCAGTCTCGATATGGTTTCAATTATAACGTCTCTCTCACGTATCCTCTTTTCCTCACTCATTGTTTTCCTCACATCCTCACCCCAGTCATAGCTGACACAGCTTCTTTACCTCTTCGCACGACTCATTTTGGCATCTTGCCTCGTCTCCTCAACAATAATACAACAGAGACACCAGCGGTAAATATGACCGTGACCTCTCCGAGTGTATCATAACTTCGGTAATCTGCGAGAATGTAGGTTACCATGTTAGGAACCTCAGTCTCATGCTCGCCCTCCTCCCAATACCGTATGACAGGCGCATATCGGTAGACATCGATGGTATCTCCTTCCTTTATGATAAGGTAATATTTCTGCTCCTTAGGAGCGTCAGGAGCTGCCCCAAAACGGATAGTTGTGGAATTGTAATACTTCTCCCCCGGAATGATAAATGCATCCCATTCTCCTTCCAGTCCACGAGCTTTCTCAACCTTTATCGGGAGTGGAAGACCAATCCCTTCAATTTTATCACTCACGCTCACAGGAATAATACCATGGTTCAAATTACCCTCTAGCTCCTCATCAGCATCAATGCTGAACAACTTTACCCCCCAATTAGGAGCTGATTTCGGATCGCCAAATGCAGGTATATCTTCTGCCACGTACATAAAGAGCGCACCTAAAATGAGTACAGAAATGAGTGCAATTACAGAGATTGGTTTCATTTCTTCTCCCACCTCACTGTCCTTGATAACGCGGCAATTAAGAATGCGGTCGTTGCACCGGCGCCGACTGCCGCTTCGGTAAAGCCCACATCCACTGAATGCATCTCCACCCAGACCATCGCCATGAGGAAACTGTACGCGCACAGCAACATGATTGCGCTCAAGAGGTCCCTCACCGTTATCGCTGCGAGCGCGATTATTACAATGAGCGTTAACAGAGCAAGGTCAATAGGTACAATCATCCCTTATCCTCTCACCCCCACCTAATAAAGCCATCGTTTTTATCACCATTCACCATACACCTCAGCCACTTTAGTTTGCATCGTCTTATCCACTAAGAGCGCATCCGCAGTTCTTTTTGCGAGCGCGTGCACCCAGAACTTACCCTTCTCCGGGTCAACCAATACAGTTACCGTTCCCGGAGTTAAAGTAATGGAATTCCCCAAAGTAACGAGCGCTAAATCGCTCCTCAGAGTAGTCTCAAATTCTATGATGCGCGGGTCTATCGGCATCTTCGGATGAATAACACGATATGCGACATCAAAGTTCGCCAATACGATCTGCCATAACTCCCAGGGTATGTAAAGGAGAAGCCTGAAGCACTTATCAGTGTCGAGCCCCCCTTCCTTCATGAACAGGTCATACGAGATTAAAGCTACAATTGCGCTGCATATTACCCCTACTGTGATATGAAACGCATCGAAGAAACCGGATAACAGAAGCCAGAACAGGAACATGGTAACAAACGTTACGAGAATCCCGAACCCTTTCCCTCTTTTCTTCTCGGTCATTTTATCTTACCTCCTTTGACTCTTCACATTCGCTTATCTCCTACCTTCCACGGCTTCACACCGGTTTTATAAGCCGCTTTCGCGAGTGCATGTGTCGCAGTCGGATTAGCGAGAAAGATGAATACGATTAAAAAGAGGAGCTTCACCGGTACCAGAGGGGTTCCGGGATAATGGAATAGATGGTATATGAGTAACCCGGTTATTATAAGAACCTCCCCGAGTGTATCGCACTTCCCCGTGGCATGCAGTCGTGTATAAAAGTCAGGGAATCTCAGTAATCCAATTGCACCAGTGAACATAAGGAATATTCCAGCAGCCAGGAATCCCCCACTCACCCACGCGATTATCCCGACCATACCTCACCCCTTTCCAGATATTTTGCGAATATGAGCGTGGCAATAAAGTTGAGCAACGCATAAAGAAGCGAGATGTCAAAGAAATACGGTCTCTCGAAATAATAGCCGATGACAACTAAGAGAACAATGGTTTTTGTCCCTATTACGTTCACCGCCACTACCCTATTGAATACGCCGGGTCCCAACGCAGCCCTGTATAGAGCTAACATAATCGTGAATGCGATTAACAGCCCTACCACTAAAAATACTTCTATCATCTGTCGCTGGATTATAGTTGATTTATTATAGGTTGGTTGTTGAGAGTATATAAAAAGCTTTTGAATTTTTTCCGTCGGCGATGCGGGTATTCGAAGAGGAGAAGAAACGGGCACTTGAGCGATTACGGAGAGGAGGAGCAGACGAGGAAGTGGAAGAGCTACTTCAGCAGATAAATAGCCTCGACGAGTTCTTCACAACGAGCAGTTGCTCAGGTAGAATAGCTTTGATTTGCTTGCCTGAGATCGGTGCTAAGCGGGAGGCGAGATTTATTGGCAAGTGGCATCGCCCGATAAGGAAGGAGGAAGTCTTTGCGGCGATGAGCGACACACCCTCTTCCGAGAACGGCGATATATGGTTAATAGCGCAATCACCGATAGTGCATGTTGCATGCAGGAGTTTGGAGAAGGCAACAGCGCTATTGCGGATAGCACTTGAAGCCGGATTTAAATACAGCGGCATAAAGGCGATTTCAAAGGATAAGGGAAAAGTGGTGGTGGAGATGATGAGCACGGAACGGATGGACGTTCCGTTGGCTACCGATGACGTGATGTTGTGTAACGAAGCGCATCTGGATTTTATCGTATCGAAGGCGAATTTCATGCTCGAACGGGGCAAAGGGAAATTAAAACGGTTTTGTTACCGGTTGAGGGAGCTTGAATAAACCTGTTTAGTTCAAAGAGGAGATATCATGTCACAACGATAAAAGTCTCAAAATAGGGGTTCTCTCTTTATAAAGAGGTATCATAAAATTTCGAAGCAAGGGGCGAAGGCGGGAGCGAGAGATGAGAAGAAGAAAGAAGACAGATCCACGGATTGAGCGGTTAATGGAAGATTTAAAGCGGATTGCACGCGAACGCGGCGCGCCTATATGGAAGGATATAGCGAAGCGATTAGATAAACCGCGAAGGAATTACGCCGCGGTAAACCTGAGCAAGATAAATAGATATTCACATGCAGATGATACAATCGTGGTGCCGGGAAAGGTGCTCGGTGCAGGGGCGATTGAAAAACCGATCACCATTGCCGCGTTGGGCTTCAGTAAAAAAGCGTATGAGAAAGTCAGCCCTCACGGGAAGTGCATGAGCATCGAGGAATTGATGGAGACTAACCCTAAAGGATCAGGTTTAAAGATAATCGCTTAGCGTAATAAAACTTTTTAGAAAAAAGTTTTATCAAAAAAACAGAGACGATGAGTGAGAAAATAGAGATAATAGATGGGGAAGGTCTCATCTTGGGACGATTGGCGAGTAGCGTAGCGAAGAAGTTGCTGAACGAGAAAGATACGGAAATCGTGATCGTTAACGCTGAACGCGTGGTAATAAGCGGGTCCAAAGAGAGGATATTTAAAGATTACAAAGAGAAGAAGGATAGAGGGTCGAGAGAGAAAGGACCCTTCTACCCTAAAATGCCCGATCGAATTGTGAAGAGGACGATACGGGGGATGCTCCCCTATAAGCAGGCAAAGGGAAGAGAAGCGCTTTCACGCGTGAAGGTTTATCTTGGTATACCTGACGAATATGAAACGATGGCGCAGAAAAAAGTGGAGAATGCCGGGGCTGAACGATTATCTCGTAAGTATGTAACGGTAGGTGAGGTGAGTGAAAAGTTAGGATGGGTAGCAAAGCAAAGGTAAAGAAAGTAGTAAACGAGGTTGGAAAGAGGAAGACCGCAGTCGCACGGGTAACCATAAAAGAGGGTAAAGGCACTATACGAATAAACAAGAAACCACTGGAGGTACTAGAGCCTGAAGTGGTAAGAGCAAAGGTATCAGAACCGTTGTTTATTGCATCTCAATTTCTCGGCGGTGGTATTGACGGTATTGAGGTGGAGGTAAATGTACGTGGTGGCGGTTTTATGGGACAGGCAGAGGCGGCTCGCACGGCGATTGCACGAGGATTAGTGGAGTGGACCGAGAACGAACAACTAAGGGAAACCTATCTGGAGTATGATAGAAGCTTGTTGGTTAGTGACACGCGGATTAAGGAGGCAAAGAAGTTTGACGCAAAAGGTGCACGAGCGAAGCGGCAAAAGTCATATCGGTGAAGTCTCATGATTCCAGTCAGGTGTTATACCTGTGGGAGAGTCATATCAGACGTTTGGGATGAGTATAAGGAACGAATAAAGTCTGAGGCTCCGGGAGAGGTACTGGACGACTTGGGTATAACGAGATATTGCTGTCGAAGGATGCTGCTCACGCATGCAGAGTTGCTCGATGAGATCGCGCCCTATGAATGAGTATTGGAATTTAAGTCCACAGGATGTTGAGCAATTACGACAGAGGGGTTGTAGGGTAGCTTGGTCTATCCTTCGGCGTTCGGGACGCCGAGACCTGAGTTCAAATCTCAGCAACCCCATTCTCTCGTCTCGCGATAAGGTAAGGTAAGGTTAAGGGGGATCTTCTTGACAGAAGAGAAAGAAAAAAATAAATATACGAAATACGAGAAAGCACGGATCATAGGTGCACGAGCACTCCAGATAGCCATGGGTGCTCCGGTGCTCATTGAGACGGACGAACTCGACCCTATAAATATAGCGATTGAGGAATTCGAGAAAAGTGTTGTTCCGATAACGGTGAGAAGGAGTAAAGATTGAATCAAAGAATTAAGGTTCATGAGGAAGATCGTTAGGGAATACGTAACGGATGATGATGGGAAAAAGAATGAAATTGCGGATAAAAGATTGGATGGCTACATTCCAGACCAGCCCTATCCTCTCCACCCCACAATAAATTGCGAGGTATCCGCGAGCCATTTGGATTTTGTAAGCTTATCTTTCGGTTAGCAGGGAAAGAACTCACGTTTGATATCCAACTCATAGAGATCAGATCAGTTAACCGTTTCGGTTATGATTTCCTCCCCACGTATGCTGCGAGCCGTTGTGCCTTTGCACCTGCCTTTGCAAGCAAAGACGGCATCGTCTCGCGCTCGTATATGCATGCATTGAGCGAGAGATTTCGTGCTTGTGAATATGCCTTCTGAAGCAGTGGCTTTATTGTCTCCGGCGTTGGATACGCAATCTTGAGTGCCAACGCTACTGACTTCTCTCTCGCCTCGTAGAGCAGATCCGCAATCGTATACCGAGTTGGATAGTCATACTTCAGGTGTGTGGCAAGTGAGAACGCCGCTTTCACCCCTTCCTTCACATCCGAGACGTACTTCTTGAGATCGATATGCAGAACGTCAGGCGTGAAGAGCACGGTCCCTTCCCGATCATATACTGCGCATAAATCCAGTCCTTCCTTTATCGGGTAGATCTCAAGCCGTGCCAAGATGTCCGCAAGCGGAGGTGAAACTTTCTCTCCTTCTTTCACCGCGACTTTTCTTTGCTTTATCACGACCTTACCAGCTTCTATCCCCGCAGGTATGCTCAAACTCTGTAATTCGCCAACAATCGGTCCCGGCTTGAGTGAGGTCGACCCCTCCCCTATGACGATATCAAACGGGGCGACGGCACCTGCTTTTATGGGCGCTGGTATCTTCCCCTCCTCCAGCACGTTATACAATTCAAATGCATCCAAATGGGTAAAGATCAACGCCAGCTGATCGTCTATCAAATCCACCATATCATTCATTCCACTTTCGTTTAACGAAACAGAAATCAAGCTATTTCTTGATACCCGCACCTGTGCATTTTCTTTAAAGTCTCTTCGTATCCGCTGGAGTTGCTTACCGCCTAAGCCTCTTATCTTCGCCATACCAACCGTTGGATATGCACCAATCAAGTTTTTGAGGTTAGAGACCTGCTCCTTCTTCCAGTCCTTAGCTCGTTTCACCCTCTTCTTCATCTCTCTTCCTCACACCACTTTCACTGCGGGACCCATAGTTGTCTTCATGTAAATAGAATCGATATTCTGCCAACCCCGCTCTAAACGCGATTCGACTGCTTTTATTACCGCAGCGGCATTCTCCGCGATATCCTTCGCATCCATGTCCTTACGACCGATATTCACCCAGAAGGTGGTCGTTTTTGACCTTATCCTGGCGATTTTCTTCAATCTCGACAATATCTGTGCAGGTTCGGCTCCCGGTGGAATGGGTTCGGGCATCTTACCCCTCGGACCTAAAATAGTGCCTAAACTCTTACCTACAAGTGCCATAAGCGAGGCATCGGCAACGAAATAATCGTATTTTTGTACCATCGCGCGTGCTTTCGTCTTATCCATCCGTTTGAGCTCCTCAGGGTCGATCACCTCTGCACCTGCCTCTTTCGCCTTCAATGCTATCTCGCCGGAAGCGAAAACGGCAATCTTCGGCTCTTTGATCTTCTTTGGGAGCACTACATCCACATTTATCCTGTTCTTCGGCTCTTTTAGGTCGATATTCTTCAGAGTTATGCAGAGATCCACACCTTCAACAAATCTTCGTTCTCGCGAGTTCAAAACATTCTCCACAGCTCCAACTATCTCGTCGGTTTCCATTTTAGTCGGTTATCACCTCATCGTATTTGCCCTCGTCTATCTCTTTCTGTATCTCTTTTGCATCCTTCCCCTCCACCTTCAAGCGCATTGAAACACACGTGCCTATTATCTCTTTAACCGCTTTTTTAAATGAAGAGGCTAACATCCCTTCTTTCTTCTTCTTCGCTATCTCTTTTAATTGCTCTAAGGAGATATCCCCTGTATAATCACTCGTGGAGTCCGTTTTTGCCTTCTCAATTCCTAATTCTTTCTTTATCAATGCCGCGGTCGGCGGTGTGCCCACCGTTATCTTCACCTTTCCGCCATCAATGGTTATCTTCACCGGGACTTCCATCCCCGCATAATCCTTCGTAAGCTCATTGACAGAACTCACCACTTCTTTTATGTTTACCCCAAGTGGACCCAGAGCAGGCCCTAACGGCGGTCCTGAGCTCGCTTTCCCCCCTTCTATCAAGACTTTAACGACGTTCATCTTCCTACTTTTAAACCTTGCACTTTAATACACTCCATCTTTAACATACCCTATCTTTAACTATATATAGGTGATATCCATCATATAGGTGGTTAAACATGGTGAAGGAAATAAGACTATTTCTACTGGGTATTGAAATTAGAATTGCCTACGATGTTCCAGAGCCTATACCTAAGGAAGATTTATTAGAACTTCTGCAGGAAAGAGGGTTTATAAAAGCTAAAATACAGAAATTAGGAAAGCTTTCTCCAAGTCTTGAAATTATTCCCGTAAATATTGCTGAGAAGGGCGGGTGTGATGTTATATACGACCCTGATGCCGGTCATATAGGTATAAGTGGTAAAAATAGTGGAGAAATTTTAGATAGAATTGATGAAATTGAGGAGATATTGAAAGGAATAAATTCCCCAATAAAGTATTATCAATTAATTTCCACTTACCGTGTTTCATCAAAGACAATGAAAAAGCCATTATTCTTTATTTCAAGATTTTTCCATACTAAAAACTTCAATAAAATTGGAGAAATAATGGGAATAGAAGTTGCACCATTCTCAATTAGATTCTATCCAAAAAATAAAATGGAGACTATAGAAAATCTCCAAATGAATACAGGCTGGTTAGATATAGAAATATACCCATATCCACCTAATCCTCAATACTATTCTATTCACATAGTTTTTAGGGATGAAAGTCAGAAAGTAAAGGAGTTTATAAAGGAAATGGATAATAGAATCGTGCACGTTGTAAAGCTAATAGAGGTGGAAGAGAGATGAGAGCATCTATAATGGGAGAATGGGTTTCGTATAGAGGGGTAACCGATTACTTGGAGATAGAAAAAATAGGATCACCCACAAAATTAACTGAAGAAGCGAGATCAAGAGTAGAGTTTAAGACATATTATCCATACTACCACTTATCAGCACCTCCAAGGTTTTTTGAAGAAAGGGTGAAATACTTATATCTACCGAAGAGGAGGTATGTCTATTTCCTTGCCACCTCGTCATCATTTAGTCTAGAGGAATACGAATACATAATATTATTGAGGGAAGAAGAGGGACCTCTTTACTACGTCAATGGAACTTCGTTATGGGATTACTTCGAGGTATCTGAGGAGGAAGCGAGCTTTACATGGCTAGCACCTTCGCCTTTTTATAGAGAAGAAGTAAGAACTTTTGAGAATATCCTCAATGAAATTGGGAAAACTCATCCTAAACTCTTTGTTATGGGGTTGCATTATAATATAAGTCAAAGCAAAGTTCTGTCTATATTAGATGTGCTTAAGATTTCTCGTGATGACTTACCCTCTCTTATTATATCCAAGAAGAGATTGGATAAAGAAGTTCCTGGGAAGGATGTTGTTATTTTAAGCGGTAAATTTATGGATAAACTCTTAATGTTACCGGAAACCAGTCTCAGGAGAATTCTGGAGAGCTTTTATATTAAAACCGATGTTTTAGATGAGAAAGAAGCAAAGAGGATTTGTAAAGATGAAATTAAAATGTTAGAGGGGGAGGTCCCAAAAGATATTCTCGAAGAAATAAAGAAGATGATAGATATTGGGATTAGCGTTATCAGACTTTTTACAGCTATTAGTATCGGCGTTTAATAGGATGGGTGTAAATATTGGTGAGCTCGTAGAGCCTAAAGAAACGAGTTTAGAGGCTATTTCAGGAAAAATTGTCGCGATAGATGCACATAACATGCTTTACCAATTCTTAAGCATCATTCGTCAGCCAGACGGAACACCACTGAAGGATTCCTCGGGTAGGATAACCTCCCATCTCTCCGGGCTGATATATCGCACGACAAATTTGATGGAGAAGGGAATAAGACCAGTATTTGTCTTTGATGGCAAACCATCAGAGTTAAAAGGAGCGGTTATCAAAGCGAGGTCGGAAAGGCGAGAAGAGGCACGAAGGAGATGGGAAGAAGCAAAGTTGCGGTTTCCTGAAGAAGCGTTAAAGTATGCGAAAGCATCGGCGAGAATTGATGCACCGATAATTGAGGATGCGAAGACGCTTTTAACCCATCTGGGCATCCCATCCGTGCAAGCGAAAGCTGAAGGAGAGGCTCAGGCTGCCTATATGGTGCAGAACGGTGATGCAGAGCTTGTCTCCTCGCAGGATTACGATTCCTTGCTTTTTGGTGCACCCATTATGATAAGAAACCTTAGTGCTCCGCGAAGAAAGGCAACGCCGGAGGTCGTCATATTAAAAGAACTCGAAGAAACGCATGGGATAACCAGGGAAGAACTTGTGGACCTCGCAATCTTGATAGGCACTGATTTTAACCCGGGTATAAAAGGAATAGGAGCTAAAAGAGCGGTGAAGTTGATAAAGGAATATCATAGCATCGAAAGATTAATAGAATCATCTGAGATAGAGCGGATTGAGAATTACGAACTCGTACGAGCTATCTTCTTGCATCCCTCGGTGAATGAATCGTATGAACTAACCTGGGGAACGCCGAATGAGGAAAAGGTAAAAGAATTTCTCTGTGAGGAGCATGACTTCTCGGAAGAGCGCGTGAGTACGGCGTTGGCGAAGATCTCACGGCAAAAAATAACGGGCTCGCAGAAGAGAATAGAAGAGTGGTTATAACCCTTTTGCCTCTAATTCTGCGATTGCCTGGTCCTTTCCTGATCGCCAAAGAGGACATTCTCTATCAGACTAAATAGGGCCGCCAGTTCGTGTGGGAGCGGATCTGAAGGGGAGTAGATCTGCCCCCCACCCCAGTCCAACACCTTAAAGGAAATATAGCGAGTGGAGCTGTTCAAGTTCGGAAGCGAGAAGCCCATGGAGCTGATTTTCTTCGCCTTCTCGAACATTTCATCGAACCCAGGAATCTTTTCAAGTCCCCGGCCTTTTATCTCAAGGTGTCTGAGTTGCCCCCCACCCCATGAAATCCCTCTGACCTCAAGCTGGGTAATGGTTCCACCGAGCTCCTGCACCCTTTTCTTAAGTTCGAAAAAATCGGGATTTGTGAGGTTAAAGGAATTGATTAAAGAGTAGTCTCCAAAGGTCGCCAGTGAAAGTAGCTTCGTAGCCACCTTCGACACTCTTCTCGGAAAACCGAAAGATGCCACGAGAGCTCCTCTCTTACTCTGCCACAGCTCGATGTCCCTCTCCACATTCACGATGGAAGTGCCGTGTCGCGCGGTGTACTTGCAGGAGAACTTGAACACCGTGTAGTCACCCAATGTCTCCTCTTGCCTGATCTCTCCGTCCTTCACGACTTCGAGTTCGGAAATTAAGGAGGTCCCGGGTGTTTTCTTGAGTTCGTCGAGAGAATATTTTTCTTTGACTGGGTTGGCAATTAGTCCTCTGGGTTGTAAGTACAGAATGAAATCTTTCATTTGATATCCTCCACAATATATGCCTTCGGGGTTTGACAGAGGTACTCGAAAGTTCTGTGCCCCGCACCGAGGAAAGTATCGAGCGACAGAAGGACAACAAGCTTGCCTTGGGCGCGGGAACATGCCACATAAGTTTGCGCCTTGAGTATAAGATCGTCGAGAAAGCCTATTGTTTTTCCGGGGTTTTTCCTAACGAAGGATACTATCACGCATGGATATTCCCTCCCTTGGGCGCGGTAAACCGTCAAACATCTCTCCTGAAGAACGGGAGGTAGCTTGCCAAATATCTCGTTCACCTGGGCAGCATAGGGAGACAGAATTAGTGGACTGAGTCGCACGCCATCCGCCCTCTTGAACGAGTCATGAAACATTTTCGACAGATTCACAGCAAACTTCGCTTCCGCTACATTTTTAACAGACCCCCTAAAGACTCGTTGCTCATTCTCTCCAAGACCATCTGTATTCACAATCACAAACGGATGAGACGGATCAAAGATATCTCGAAGCTTAGGGTTAACCATGCTTTTGTCCCACGTGTAATTCAAACCTAGGTACAACACTTGCGCTTCCGGATCTCTTTGTTGCAAATACTCGGCAACAGCAACTGCTCCGACAGTTGTTTTTCCAGTACCTGGAGGACCATCAACAATGGGAAAAACGAAATCGTCGCCTGCCAGACAATCGTCGAGAATCGCATTGACAGCCCTGTTCTGTTCATCATCAAAGGTAGATCTGATTTCGGCGATTCTGTCTGCCACAGTCATGGTCTTTCCCTCCTCATCGTTTTTGTTCCAAACACACATTCCAAAAGTTGAATGACCGAATGTTTTTCCGCTTTTTCGTCTTTTTGTTTATACTCGAGAGAGCTTCCCAGAGAAGCCAGAGCTGGAAGTCCTTCAAAGGAGGGGGCGACTGGTCCGTCCTCCTCCCCTTTATCGTTCGCTCGATTATCTTCCGATTTTTCAAGTCTAATTCGTCAATCCTTCCTCGAAGGGGATATGTTGGGTTTTTATCTCTGAACTTGAACGGAACATATGCGTTGGCCACCGATACCTCGAAATATATCTTCTCGTTAGCCTCGGACAGCTTGTCGAACCTCTCGTTGCACCAAGGTTCAACGTAATAACGCCAGCAGTCAGTTTTAGTTTTCTCATCCTCGTCTCTGGCGAACATCACAAAGCGATAACGGACATCCGATGGGGACGGAATGTCGTTTCTCGCAGCGGATAGTTTAAGGTGTGCTATGAACCTTTGGTAGAGAATGCCCAGCCCGTATTCCCCGCCCGGAATTGTAGCATCCCCGACTGCGTGGAGGATATCGTGGAGTACGGCCACTGGACACTTGCTCGCATTCACCACGTTCGTGGCATTTGGAAAAGGATCGAAGGGTGGTCGGCTGTATTTGTAACAATTTTCAAGCAGAACTTCATGTTCGGACCGTCGCCAAGAAACAGGAATAGCTCTCTCTTCCATGAATATCACCACGGCAACCTCAATATTTCGTGCCAAGATGCTATCGCATAATTTTGGTCGAGAGTTTCCCTCCCAACTCGCTCCACATCTTCGATCACCGCTTTCCTCAGTTCACGTATTGTTTTTCCGGCCTTATCCTGAGCATTTTCCAAGCTTTTTCTTGAACCAGCACCATGCTCTCTGGATAACGAATTCTTTCGAGAATGGCGAGGCAATCCACATACCAGAGAAAACCCATGACCTTACACGTGTTCCGATCGATAATCTCCAATACCTCATTCCATTTCAACACCTTCACAACTCTCTCGGCGTTTTTTTCTTCGCCTTGTTTTGTTGTCTCAAGGGCGGGAAGTGAGTAGTGGCACAATGGTTTAAGTGCCTCTTCGATGCTTTCGACATCCCAAATCTTTTTTGCGGTTAATGAAGTCAATAAACGCACTGCATTCGATGCGCTTTTGTAGAGATTGGTCTCTCACTATTTTTGGAACAAGTTCCCTTATTTTTATGGCCAGCTGCATGTCGGAAAATATATCCCCTTCCTCTGTCTTTAAGAGGTCTTCTGGAAGCGGTTTGTGTAAAGAAACCCTGACGCCTTGTGTATTCCCTTCATATAATCCTAGCCTTTTGAGAAGATATTCGTCTACATCATCAATTTTCATCCATCCCGCCTCCTCTATCGCTTTTCCTCTTTCCACATCATCTATGAACCGTCGCAGCAGCGGTTTAAGTAATTCAATCTCTTCTTTTCCCATTCTTCCTCCTCCAAAGAGTCCTATCATATGCATTAATTTCCTTCATTCTTTGCTTGAACTCCTCTGGGTTCCCACCTAACATTCTGAGAAAACCGTCACGACCTTTCTTGATCATTCCTCCTTTATAGAAGAAGATGAGCGTCAGCTTTAAACGTCTGACTGAGTAGCTTTGCTTTTTCTTCGTCAAATAGCACGCAGTCGAGTCCTTGATTGAAATCGTAGTTTTTTCCGATATTCTTTAGCTTTTTCACATCTTTGTAAAAGTTTGGTGAGCCTAACCAGTTGTTGACCCAAAATATTATCCTTTCGTGCGCGGGGAGCACGTCTTTTTCCCAGTTTTCACGCACGAAGAATAGGGGTTCAATAGCGGGGACTACACATTACTTGCATTTCTTAAAGCAGCCACGTGAAGCGAAGGTTATTGAATATCTGAGGTTGGGGAAGAAGGAGTAGTCAGGTGGGCATTCTTCTACTTCCATCAAGAGTCCAGCATAGGGAATTATTCCTGTTTCCCTTTCAATTAAGTCGGGTAGGAGGGTGGCCATAACTCCACCGACCTTGATTTCGGCATCTGGATAGAGGAGTTGATACTTCTTGATGGAACTAATCACCTCATTGTAATGAAAGGTGAAAAGCGAGGTTATGTAGATGAGATGAGATCGTACCACTCCTTAAGTTTTGGATAGCTATAACCAAAGTAATCTACCGGTGGATTTTCTTTCATGAAGTCAACTTTGTCCCCTTTTTGCTTGTGCCAAGTAGAAATCCGCAGTAGACCGAGAGGAGGGAATAAAGTCGTGTATCCCGGCTCAACGAGTAATACCCTCATTTTTCAACTCCTAGAACATAATTTTTTGATTCCATTTTTTGTTCTACTCATATTCAACCATACTTTTTGGATACAAATCCCTCTACAATCATAAATACTTTCTTATCAAGCAAGCCGCCCCCGATTTCATTTACTGCCTCCCAGCAATATGAAGTTTCGGCGTAGCCGAAATTTGGACCACAATCTTATATATATCAAGAGTCGAGATTTGGGAAGAATGCAGGCAGCTTCGCTTTCAAAGCTTATTTCAATCGCGTATTAAATATAATACCTTCCATGAGTCTCTTCATCTCAGCCTCAAGTCTCTCCACCTCTTTAACCGCTAACGTAAAGAGGATTTTGAAACAAGCTCGAAAAACGATCGCTCGACGTAAAATAGCTCCTATTCACTCATCTCCTCGATTTCAATCTCCTCCAATCTTGCTATTCCCAATCCCTTATCCTGGGCCAATTTTATATGAGGTACCGAGAGTGGATCCAATCCCAGGGTATTGGCACCAACCGCATCCGCAGCAACGGAATCTTCAGAAAATATCAGCAAATCGTATCGTGTTACCTCTCCACCCAATTCCTTTCCACTACTTTCTATCCCATCTATCAAAGCCAAACCCGGCTTTGTGTAAAGATTGATGTCAACAATGCTCTTGGTTAAGCCAAGAAGATGGAATCTCGCTTTTCGACCGATGGTTGCACCCATCATGTTTTTTAGCGATAACGAGACCGTAGCCATCGAATGCCTTTTTAGAACCGCTGCAGAAATTAGAAAAGCGTTTTTCAAGGTGAGCGGCAATTTAAATTCTTTCAGTTTCAAAGCTTTGTGGTTTTTCAGTACCTCGTAATCGTCTTCATTGAGGTCCACTAATGGTACTCCATGTCTTTCAGCCAGTTCAACATATCCTAGATCAAGAAACGCGTTATTCGTTCCTCCCCGACACATGCCCGAACCTTCGGCGATGAGTATCTCGTTCGACTTTCCCGTGAAATAGTTTATGAGGCATTCAACCGTTTTTGGAGACGTTGTAACCGGATAGGGGCGATTAATGATCAAATTCGGCTTTAGCACCACTTTTCCTTTATAAGGATCGATTCCTAACGCATTAAGACCTTTTTCAATCATCTTTTCACGATTTTTTCCCCTCACTATGACGACTTTCGACATGGTATCACTCCTCTATTAGTATCCTTAACTCCGAATCTCTTTGGGGAACATATACAATCCAGGTATTTCATCCAGATCCATCACCTTCTTTGGAACCTCGCTGATCATGCCACGCCCACCCATCTCAAAATGGTAGACCTTGCTGTATTTGTATAACAACTTTATGGCACCTTCAGAGAAGAAACCCCTCTCGAGGATAAGGGTCTTCCCTCCAATATCGAGTTCATTGATCGAGTGATAGAGTGTTTTTATATCCTTCACACTGCCAGGAAGAGAGCGAATCTTTACCCTTTTTAATGGGACATTGCCAGAAACACCAACCATAGTCAAAAGATACCCTCAATAATTCAAATTCTATTCTCAACCTTTATTCTCAATTTTTTGAATAAGCCATAGAAAGAAGTTCTGTAAAGCAGAAATCAAAAATAAGGAAAGTGCCAATGCTCCTTCCTGAAGAGTCAAAACCCCTGAACACAATTCTGATCTGCCGCCACCCGGAGGAGCGAATCTTGATTGTCAAGGAGCTTGCTGATTTTGAGAAACGTAAATCACCGATATAATCTATTCACGCCGTTGAGGAGTGCATACAACGATGCAATGACGATGTCTTCGCTCACACCGCTCGCGGTTATCGTCTTATCTCCCCTGCTTATCCTTACGATGACGTTCACCAGCGCGTCCGTTCCACCAGTGATGGCATCCACATGGTACTCTTCAAGCCGTATATCGTTCATCTCCCTGCCCGCCAGTGCTTTCCGCAATGCATTGATCGCGGCATCCACCGGACCGACCCCAACACCCGCTTCCACCACGTCCTCTCCGTCTATCTCCAATCGTATTGATGCGGTTGGATAAACCCGCTTCCCACAGACCACTGATAAGTCAACGAGTTTGATCTTCTCCTCTTTCTCGATGCTCAATACATCCTCCACGATTGCTTGAAAATCTGAATCCGTGACCAATTTACCCTTGTCGCCGAGCTCCTTCACCTTTGTCACGATCTTCATCGTCTGGCCCTCATCAGCCCCGATGCCCATCTCGTCCAGTGCCATTTTCACTGATGCTCTACCAGTATGCTTCCCAAACGCAAACCTTCTCTTTCTTCCTATTAGCCCGGGATCGATTGGCTCATATAAACTCGGATCAGCCAATGTCCCGTGGACGTGCATCCCTGACTCATGTGTGAAGGCGTTATCGCCCATAAGCGGCTTGTTCGGAGCGAGTGGCATCTTCGTCAAATTCCTGACCAATCGCGAGGTTTCATACAACTTCTCTTTTACAATCGCCGTCTTCACGCCGTAAAGCAGTTCCAGAGCGGTCACCACCTCCTCTAAGGACGCATTACCCGCCCGTTCCCCCAGTCCATTCACCGTAACGTGCACAACCGTCGCTCCCGCTGATACCGCGGTTATGGTATTCGCCGTGGCTAAACCGAAGTCATTGTGACAGTGCACGGAAACAGGCGTGTTAAAAGCCCTTACAGTAAACCCTTTCAGGGTTTTCGGGGACGTGGGCGGAGCCCACGATGCGGGGTCGTGGGGCAGAGCCCCACATCTGCAAAGAGCCTGAAATATCTCTCTTGTGCGTTCCGGATACAACACACCAACGGTATCACAGAAGCATAAACGGTCAACGACCGTAGATAAATCAGAGAAGAAGGATTTCAAGAATGCCATATCGGCTCTCGAAGCATCTTCTGAACTGATCTCTACGTTTAATCCATGCTCTTTCACATAGTCCGCCATCTCAATCGTCCTCGCTTTCAGCGTTTCCCGATCCATCTTCAACTTCTTCTTTATATGATTATCAGAAACAGGAGCAACCAGATTAACCGTATCAACATCACATTTAATCGCGGCGTCAATATCTCCCGTTAAGAGCCGTGCAAAGGAGCATATTTCTGCCCTAAGACCTTCGTTCGCTATTGCCTTGATCGCCCTTTGCTCTCCTTCCGAGATAACCGCAGTTCCCGCTTCGATAATGTCAACGCCGAGTACATCAAGTTGTTTCGCAATCTGTAACTTCTGTTCCGGAGTCAATGATACCCCGGGAGTCTGCTCGCCATCACGAAGCGTTGTATCCAGGACTTTCACCGCTTTTATTTCCGCCATAGACCATCGTTCCTAATCTACTATAGTTGTAGGTCGTATTTTATTTATATTACAACAAAAATGACAATTTTTTTATATAAGATTATTATAATCACCCTAATCAAGCGATGAAGAAGATAGAAGAACTGAATGCGTTTCTTATAACAAATGATGAACTGAAAGAGGCGATCGAAGCTATTGGATGGCGGGTTTTTATCTCCGAGATCCAGAAAGGGTTTGAGCAGAGCTCGTTAGGCTACAGTATGGTGCCTTGCAAGGTGTACATGCGAGGAGAGATAGCACAACGCTCGGTATAATAGGCACGGGAAAGCAAGCTCCCTACCAGGCAAAGGCAATACTGTCAGTACGACCTTCGATTGATCGGATAAAGGTGTACGATAGAACCGAACAACGTGCACGAGATTTTAAAGCGAGATATGAACGAGAATTTGGGATTGATATAACCGTTGTCGGGCTGGAAGAAGCTGTGGACTCCGATATCGTGACAACCTTAACCACAGCCACAGAACCGTTCATTTCCCCTGAGCTGATAAGACCTGGAATGCATCTCAACGGCATGGGTGCCGACTCCAAAACGAAGATTGAATTCGACCCGGACATTCTAAAAAAATGCAGGATAATTGTTGATGACTTCGCACAGTGCACACATTCAGGTGAGGTTTATCAAGGGCTGGAGCGAGGGTTATTGAAGGAGGAGGATTTGATTCCGTTGGGTGATGTGGTGCTCGGAAAAGCAAAGGGCAGGACGAGCGAAGATGATATAACCTTCTTCAAATCGACGGGCGTTGCCTTTCAGGATTTAATTACCGCGATATTGGTCTTTGAGCGATTGAAACGCAAGGGTTAAAGGGAGATTAGAGAAAAAGGAGCACTAAGCTAAGCGTAGAAAAGGTGGGAGTGCAATTCCATACGCATGGGTTAAGGCAACGCTGGAAGCGTACCGGAGAGGAATAGCTCACGATTAGATTCGACGAAGAGTTCAAGCACGAAAGTATAGGGAGAAATAAAGCGCGACTACAAAAAGTCGTTCCTCTCTATTTTCTGTTATCTTATCCCCCCTTTTTAAACAAGATAACATATTCATACCTCAATCTAGCAAAACCACCAAGTATTGGTCTTCTTATAGTTTTTAAGAATGCAAAACCACTTTTTTCACCAAACTCGATGAATTTTTTGTTATTTTGCAAACGTTTTCCATTCACAGTAGTGTCCCCTATGACTATCACAGAATAGCTATCATTCTTTAGAACCCGATACATCTCATCAATTGATTTTTCCATATCAACATAATAATTTTTGACTTTATCCTCTGGTTCCCCTCGTAATCCAACCATATTTTCCCTTAGCGATGGTATATCAACATCAAGAAATTCTAAAGCATGCAGATCATTTTTTATATAATCAACAGCTATAGCATAAGGCGAGGAGGTTATAATACCATCAATTTCTCCATCTTTAAATTGCAACTCTCGAGCATCTCCCTCTCTAACCTCGTGTTTTCCAAGCTTTATTTCAAATCTGTTTTTTAATGCATAAAATCTTCTTATATTCCTCAATATCTCATTTAAATTTTGATTGAACCCTTCTACCATATCCCTTTTGATATAGGTATAATCAGAAAGTGCATACAGGTAAGCAGTTTTTAAAAAATTGTAAATCCGTGGATCAGAGAATAAATCTCTCTCCAGATCACTAAGGGTTGCGAATTTTGCCAAAGATTCTTTTTTTCTCACTTTTTTTCAGCTTTTTATCAAAATAGAATAATATTTCGTCTCTGTTGTATCTTTCCAGCTCATCTGGTGGCAGATCTAAAAGGTCGCATTTGACTTGGGAGATTAAACAGCATATCGGTGCAATATCGATACCGACGCTGCCTACACCTACTGTCTTTGCTTCTACCAAGGCAGTGCCGGAGCCACAAAAAGGGTCGAGCAATATGTCCCCTTCTCTCAAATTCAGCCAGTTAATTAGTGCTTTGATCATTTGCGGATGAAATTTTGCCTTATAGGGATACCATCAATGCGTAAGGTATTGATTTGTCCTACCAATTTGCCCTTTCCCTTCTATGTGAGAGATGTAATAATGATACGATTTTTGCCCATTAACATCTTCAAAATAAGCTGTCCGTTTTCTAAAAGTATCTAAATCATCATAGAACCTTGAGAGTTCCCTTTTTGCTATGTATTCGAAATTTTCTTTCACTTTTACAAATTTCTATTAGTTTATCTAACCAATTTTTCGTCTCTCTTGCTATGTGAGATAAATATTACAACCATTACTTTTCCCCTTTTTTGATCACCTTACAATAGTAACTTTATATATACTAATTATTTATATACCTGACTGAAATGAAAGAAAGCACTCGAGATAAAATAAAGGAATTTACCGTCAATTTTGCGAAAGGCTTAACCGAAATACCATTTACTGTTGATGAGCTTAAAAGAGCTTTCCCCTTTCACACAATAGTAAACGTGATAGATAAAATCGCCAACGATTTACGTAGCGGTAGAAGAAGACCCGATTTTGATGCTGAAAACGATGAAATACTGCAAGCATCAAGCGATGAAAGAGAGAGTGTTAAAATTATCGCAGATTTGTACATAGGAGATATTGAGCCCGGTCCGGTTTTCATGGAGATAAAAAGTCCGAGACCTAACTTAGATGTATGTTGGCGAGGAAATGTGGAGCAAACTGGGTGGCAAAGGAGCTTACGAAGTGTTGCTTGGTATAATTGAGGAGGTAAAAAATGAAATCAGATGAAAACAACACACTTGCTTCTCATTCTTTTAAATATACGAGCTACAATCTGTTTGCAGTTACGACCAGTGGTGGAAAGGCAGAATCGAAGAGTGCTTTGATCAAACTCCAAACTCTAAATCTTAATACTAACCATTGTGTTAGTATATATCATCTATTGTTCAGGAAAGAATTCCGGGCTATTCTGAACGACTT
>DYFG01000149.1 GCA_020725315.1 Nitrosotalea sp. | reverse complement strand
GTTAAATATGATAGGAGAATAAGAAAATAGTGGGGGACGGACTTAACATAGGTGTTTAGCTAACCACAAGATTACACTCTCAAATAACTCACTGTCATAAGTTTCAGCTTCTTTTCCATAAATCTCTTTTGCACGTGCAAAGTCTCTGACATAATTTTGATTTTCAGTTTTTAATAACTTTATCCGCGATTATCGCGCTGCTACCCGTGGGATCGTCAATGATTAGCGTCATGCTCGCCTCACCCGACTTTATTTCATCTATGCGCTTCAAAACATCATTTGCACGCTTCTTTCTCGCACTGTCCCTGCTTAGCATCTTTACCACACTCTCCACCCTTCTCAACACGCCTTCCACGGTAGAGATAAACGCTTCCCCTCTCTTTGGCTCGATGCGTACACCCAACTCTGGTATCTCAATAGTTCCCGAGGTAGACCGCACAACGAGTGCATTCAAATCCTCCACTGAAGAAATCAGCAGCTCGCATCTTTTCCTCCTCTCTTCTGAGAGAACCATTACATCTGTAGCGTGATACCCACACGAGGAACAAACAGCGGTGAATATCATTATTTCTCCGAAGTAAGGTATCTCAGTTGGTAAAAACTGCACTTCGCTTTCCGCTCCACAAATTGGACAGCTCTCTTTCACATCATCCACTGCATGACCAAACTACTTCGCGCCCAGTTTTTTACGTTCTATCCTAACCCCCACCGGAGCCACAATCACCTGGCTATCAGCGATACCGGCAATGTCGCCTCCCACATCCAACGCCGCCATCTTCAAGTCTTTTATCGCCTTCTCTACCAGAACTTTGTCCTGCTTCACCAGTGATATATCCAGAAGCAGTATATTACCCGTATATATCTCCTTCTTCAACTCGGGAATATCGTATAAACCGGTCAACTCCGCGATCTTTATGTACATCCTCACACCTTCTTCTCTGAACTCCTCTTCATACTCCTCTATATCCAAATCCACATAATTCTCGTCCTCTATTCCCTCACGCTTCACAAATAGCTTCTCAAAACTTTCTTTTAATCTCATTTTCTTCCTCTCACTCCCTTTACGCTCACTCTTTTTAATACTTTATCTTTTCGTTCTTTCTAACACTAAAGATATAGGGTAATCAATTAAAAACCTATTGTGTAGATATAATGCATGAGGTTCGAAATCGCGAGAAAGAGAGAAGAATGCAGGGATTGTGGGTTCTGCGAGTTGATCTGTCATTCTCCCGAGATTTGTATTGGATGTGCTGCGTGCGTGGATGCCTGTCCGTATAAAGTACGGATCTTAGAAGAAAGCACTGAGCATCGAGAGTCAGTAAAAATAACGGTGAACCGTGAGCAATACAGCGTGCCTGCACGGATATCAGTGTTAAGGGCTCTGGAGTTCAGAGGGTTCACCTCGTTTATATATAAAGTGGGGGAGCTCAGCGATACAGAACTTCTTGCACCCTGCCGAACCGGCGGATGCTGGGCGTGTGCGGTTATTGTAAACCACAAATTGAAGCCGAGTTGCATAACACCGGTTGAAGAAGGTATGGAGATCATAACGGATCCGGAGGAGATAGCGAAACAAGAGCAAAAAAGGATTGTTTCCGGGTTCCAGGGGCATGCGGTAGGAGGGGTCGGCACGCCTCACTGGCTAAAGCCGAGAGCGTTGGGATTTAGATGTATCGAAGTCGCCTGTTTTGCGCATGGCTGCATCCTCCGCTGTCCAACATGCCAGAACTGGCAGATTACTTATTCAGCAGTCGAAGAGCCGCTGTCACCTGGAGAAGCAGCGCGGATCCTGACGTACGAAAGGAGATGGCACCGCGTGGATAGGATGGCGATATCAGGTGGTGAATGCACCCTGAACAGGCGCTGGCTTCTCGAATACCTGAAGGAATTGAAGCGACTGAACAGCGATGAAAAGGCGCGATTGCACGTGGATACCAATGCCGTTGTGCTCACCGGGGATTACATCGACACGCTCTTTATCGCGGGCGCGACTGATATAGGCGCGGATGTAAAGGGCATAGAGCTCGATACGTTTATGAGAATCAGCGGGCTAAAGGACCGAGAATTGGCGATGAAACTTCTGGATACCGAATGGAAAGCCGTTAAATACCTCGTCGAAGGGTATTCAGATAAGATGTTTGTTGGGATTGGCATACCTTACAATGAGGCGCTGATATCCGCCGATGAGCTTTATAAAATAGGGGAACGGATAGCGGGATGGTCACCCGAGATTCAAGTAAGCGCTCTGGATTACCGGCCCATGTTCAGGCGAAGGGAGATAAGAAAACCCTCATATGAGGAGATGCGTCGGGTTAAAAGAGTTTTAGAAGAGAGCGGTCTCAAGTGCGTGATCTGTCAAACTGAGTTCGGGATGATCGGTCCGTAAGTAATTTTCAGCTTGCTTTCTATGATACCATACAAGTTCCTCTTTCTACCACTTAGCGATGGCGTATAACGTTTCACGGACATACGAAGTCCCGAACGAAGCGAAGGGTTTGGACGAGCGATAGCGAACCGCATATCCGCTTTTGTCCGAGTGCGTTAGCACCGAGCAATCCGAAGGATTACGAGAGTTCCGAATCCCGTTAACACATTCTTTCATTGACTGCTTCTCCAATGATTTCTATGCGACGAATAACTGAATCTTGAAGTTGAATTGAGTCGAAGAAATCGTCTTCCGTTTTATTGTCTGTATATTTTTCAATCAACCCAACACACTCTAATATATGTTCTATGAATGCCCTGGCGTCTTTCTTCATAGGATCACCTCTTGTTCGCTCAATATCCTTTCCTTGAGGAGAGGATGAAGAGATTTATAAGTAAGAACATCTACCTTCCTCCCCAGTAATTCTTGAAGTTCTAATTTTAAACCTGCAAGATCTAATAAACTCTTTCTTCCTTCATATCTCTTGCCTCTCATGCCAAGGGTTCGGAATTTCGCCTAACGGTCTCGGTGTAAAAGAAGTCCGGCGAAGGCAATTTGGGGAACGGAGTGAGCCTTTTATCCGCTGTTATACGCAGGAAGCGAGAGCGACCGTAGTCGTTGAGGAGAGGCTATCCTTTCTTCTCAATCTCCCTTGCTCTGTATTCTGCTTTTGCCTCTCTTTCCTTAAGGATTTTCTCTATCCAGCGAACAGCATTTAGATAATGTGCAGTTATTCCAATCCCCCAGCCCAAGAGCGGATAAAAGAACCAAATAGCTTCCGGAGAATACAAGAAGTTACTGACTATCAACATGGTGTTAACCAACACATACACTGCTAGATGAATTAGAAAACCTCTTTTCTCCTCCTCCGCTCTTATTTCTCTATATGCCTTTTTGTAGCCCTCTAAAGAGATTTCTTCTGTCATATTTATCTACCTCCTTAATGGTAATTAGGTCCAATTTATAAATATTTTGTTCCGTAGAAGTACTCTAGTGGTTCACCACACGGGTTATGATGGATAAAGGCGCTTGAGTTTTATCCGT
>DYFG01000148.1 GCA_020725315.1 Nitrosotalea sp. | reverse complement strand
CTCCATTAGAAGAAGTGGGTATTTAAAAATGATGATAGAGTTGATGGAGAAAGGGGTGTTTAAGATGAGTTGTGTACCTTTAAGTTATCATCTTAAAACCGGAAATGAATTTTGTCAGGGGTTTTTGGGTTTGAAACAATTGATGAGAACATACGTGGGAGAAGAGGGTGGAGAGGATACTTAAATTTATAAATAGAAGACAAAAGAGAGGATTAATTGAGTTGAAAGGATGAGACGAGTGCAAGATTGGTTAAGGGAAGCGGAAGCAGAATTTCAAGCAGCCAGCGACCTACTTGCTCATAGACATTGGTCCTGGTGCTGTTTCACCTGCCAGCAAGCGGCGGAGAAGGCTTTAAAGGCTTTAGGAGAGCATTTCAGGGAGCTTCAGTTTGGACATAATCTCAATTTACTGATCCAAGCATTGGAAGTATATACTTCGATACCTGAACCAATTCGGCAAGCTGCTTCTCGACTCAATCGTTGTTATATTCCAACACGCTACCCGAATGCCTTTGATCGTGGTGCTCCTGCAGACCAGTTCTTCGAAGCAGATGCCCGTGAGGCTTTGGAAGATGCGAAGGAGGTGATGGAATTTGTCCGCTCAGTCGTTGGAATTTGAAGATCCATTACAAAAATTCTTTCAGCGAGTAATGGAGGAGAGAGGGGATGAAATAGAATTCATCGTGCTTTTTGGCTCACGAGCTAAAGATGAATGGTCTAAAGGGAGCGATTATGATGTTCTGATTGGGCTTAGAACCGATGATGGAAAGTGCCTGATTGATAGAATTTACGAGTTCTCTTTATTAAGTAGCGGTGAAGTGGAGCCATTTCCTTACAGCCGTTCTGAATGGAAGAGGATGTTTGATGGGCTCCATGTCTTGCTTTTAGAGGCGTTGGAAGACGGAATTATCCTGTTTGATCGTGGTGCCTTTGCAGAAATGAAGGAGGTTTTTTTGAAATGGCGAGGAGCTGGTGTTGTTATTCCTACCGGCTCTGGTTGGAAGATTAAAGATCAAGGCTACGATAGAAATCGTAGGGAAATTGAAGGATAAGTGTAATTGTTTTATAGACGGCATACTCAAATATGAGCATGGGAGAAGAAAAGAAGGGTGCATATCTTCGACCTACTACTTACCCACAACGGAAATTGATGATTGAGGTATATTTACAAACGGGGAGTGTAAGTAGGGCGGTAGAGGCTGCGAAAGTAAGCCGGAGCACCTTCTATCTCTGGTATCCCAGATATAGAGAGAGAAAGGTGAGGAAGGGTTAAAAGAACCGAGGAGTAAGAGACCTAAGAAGCTCAGAACTGTTCCTGATGATCTCGCGGAGCGGGTAGTAGCGATGAAAGAGGAACACCCTGCGTGGGGGAGGTTCAGGATCGCTGATGAACTAAGAAAGGGGAATAAAGAGGGGAGAATCGTAGCTGACAAGCCTGATAAAAGAGTGAACGTAAAAGAAAAATGATGCTCCCAAGTTTCATTATGCTCGAGTGCAATGTGCTCTTCACCGATAACCGTTCCATCCAGCCGCACCTCTAACTGATAGATGACCTGAGCATATTCATGATTCACAATACCTATTATTACTTCACCTTCTTCTCCTACTTTTAGATTCGTAGGGTAATCAGATGCTTTTCCTCCTGGACCGAGAATATAAAATTCAGTGAACTTCTCGCCCTCTTTTGGCGTCGCTATCACGTAAATGGTCATAGAGATTGCAAGGATGATTGAGATGATCAGGATAATTGTCAGTAGTCTATCAATCTTTGTATTAGTGGCTTTAAACGATCCTTTCATCTTTTTAAAGAGAGCTGCAAAATCAACGCTAAATTTATCTCCTTCCGGAACCATGCTTCTTCTTATATATGCACCTAAGGCGAGTGAAACCGTGAACACTGATAGAACAGTAAGAATAGGCGATAATCGAATTCCAAACGGTGTATAGTTTAATGCTAAGCCTAATAATGGCACAACTGCAATGCTCAATCCAAAACTGAGTGCAATACGCTCTATCGCACTTAAATCATCTTTTCTTGGAAATAACACGGCAATCAAAGAATATCCGGGTAGGAAGAGCACTAAAGGTAAACCGAGGATGATCCTTACCGGAGTTTCGTTTAAGGGTGTGATGAAGACAAAGGGTATGCATAACAGCGTGAGTAGAATTACGAGTGCGAGGTCATTTGAGAAGTATTTGAGCATGGTCATGATGGGTGCATTACCAGATTTTTATGGTACAAAGGTGAGTGTTAAAATTAGTAATATTTTTATTATTATCGCAATAATAATATAGCTAAGCAACATAAGAGTAATTTACGAATAGGATATGATAGTAGAATAAGTAACAACAGCCCGGAGTTAAAGGACGGACTGCAAAAAATAAGCAGAGCTTACGCTAATCATGCCGAACTGCTCATTCTACCACTTACAGATACCTCACACTTCTGGGCTATGTATCTCTCTTTTGCCGCTCTATATACTGGCGGAATAGCTTCTGAAAAGTCCCATTATACTTTGCGCATCTCATGACTCGATTCCACCACTGCCAATTGGATATCCTCCCTTCCTCAGAATTATTATGGATTACTTCTGCCGCCTTGTATATATGCTCACTCGCATGATAATAGTCCAGAGAAATTAGAGGATAGCAAAAACTTTAAAACCCTGAATAGATACCACTTTATATATTTTCCCAATCCTTCCTTAATATTTGTCTTCGGTGTCCATCCCAATAATTCCTTTGCTTCGGATATGTCCGCCAGCGTATCTCTAACATCCCCTTTCTGTTCTTCTATGTATTTTAGTCTTGCTTTTCTCCCTGTGATTTCCTCTATCCGTTTGATCAACTCATTCACACTTATTCTACTCCCTCCACCCACGTTAAAAACTTCTCCTGCTAAATTATTATCAGCAGCCAGTATGTTTGCCTCAACAGCATCATCAATATATGTGAAATCTCTTGTTTGCGTTCCATCCCCGAAAATGGTTATATCTTCGTTGTTTAAAATTGCACGAACAAACTTGTGTATCGCCATGTCAAGTCTTTACCTTGGACCATAAACCGAGGAGGAAGATGCATAAACGAATTTTTTGATTTTTCCATCTTTGTAAAATTCCAATAGTTTGTTATTACCATCTTGATGCGAAACATACCTTATATAAATCTTCCCCTCACTTCCTCCTTTACATCGCTTACCTGAGGTATCTCATGAATTTGCCGGAAGGCAAGATTGCAACGCTCTTGAATGACACTTATGATGCTCATGTCTCGGTCGGAACGGTGGTTGACTACCTCAAGAAGGCTGCTGAACTGTTCGGTGACGAATACAACCGTATAAAGCGTGAGATGCGAGAATCACGGATCTGCAACTACGATGACACCGGGCAGCGAGTGGATGGGAAGAACAGGTGGCTCTGGGCTTTTGTCTCAAAGGAGATGGTGCTATATCTCACGAGCAAGAACCGTG
>DYFG01000147.1 GCA_020725315.1 Nitrosotalea sp. | reverse complement strand
TGCTTTATGTTGCTCACCGGTGAAAGTATGTGGAAAACCTCTTCCCGACTTAAAACAACCGGAAGCTTCTTATCCTTCTTCGGTCTCTTTATCTCATAAACGAACTTTCGCCTCAAAATCTCGCCGTAATAGAACTTCAGTGCATTAATAGCACTATTTAGTGTTGATGTAGAGACTTCTCTTTCCTCTGCCAGATGAAACAGGTAATCCTTTACATCGTTATTGGTTATCTCATAAGGATTTTTACCAACACACTTCAGTACTTCTTCATTGTAATGAACATAAGCTTTAATCGTCCTTGAACTGTATTTTCTTGACACAAGCTCTCTTCTCAGGTCTTCAAGCCATACCGAAGGCTCAATCTCAAGTTTCTCTCCAGCAAAAACAGACAAAACATGCTCAAACTCAGTATACGGCACGCTCCAACATTTCTCCTGGGGATGCCACCGATACCCTTTGATAGTTTTAATTTTGGTAATGTAATCATGATTATAAGGAAAAGAGATTTTAATTCCCTCTCTGTCTTTTCTAACCTCTATCATTTCCTCTCCTCCAAGGTGAACTTTTACATTACCTCATTTTAGCGATGGAATTCTTATCCTCCCATTTTGTAGTATATCTCAAATACTTCATACCCACTTAACTCCTCGTATCTTCTCCACCAATTTCTTCTTACCCTTATTCGCCTCCATAAACGCCTGTATATGCCTTTTCCATTCCTCTTCACCCGCTATTTCCCTCATTGTCTTCAAAATATCTACCGCATCAGCGTCTAAAAAAGAACTCCTTTCTTTCATCCATTGCAAAATTAGCGCTTTTTCGCCAAATGCCTGCCTTATTTCATCCTCGTTATATCTCGCATCTTTTTACTTTTAACTTATACCTCCTCTCTAACATTATTCTCAATAAGAGGAGTAAAGATGAAAATAATAATAAAACTTGGCGGCAGCTTACTGGCTGAAGGAAGAGAAATTATGCGTTTTCTTAGCGATTATGCTGAAAAGAAAGCTGTTTTCTTCATCATAATACCCGGCGGTGGACCGTTTGTAGAGGTAATAAGAGAACTCTCGGAGCGAAGGACTATCTCAGAAGATGCGGCGCACTGGATGGCTGTTCTCGCAATGCACCAATACGGTTTTTTCCTGGCAGATGGTGAACCTGCGATACCCCTGGTTGAACGCATGGAGGAACTAAGCAATGCAGGTCATCTATGCATCGTATTGCCTTATAAAATTCTGAAAGCGGATGATTCCTTACCGCACACGTGGGATGTTACCTCGGACACGATTGCGGCGTTTATTGCAGATAAATTAGGTGAAAAGAGGTTCATAAAAGTGACCGATGTGGATGGAATACTGGATGAGGACGGGTCTTTGATAAAACAGATTCATGCTAAAGAACTGATCGAGAAAGAGGATAAGAGGTGTATTGACGCCGAACTCCCTCGATTTTTAATGCGGAATAAAATGAGTTGCGTGATTGTGAATGGCAACTTCCCAGAGCGAATAATTGACGTAATCGAAGGAAGGGGGACAATCTGCACAGAACTTTTTACTACGTAAAACCATGACTAAAAATGCCTTACCTGTGGGGTAAAATTACCCCAGTATCTGCAGGATTACCCGTCTCGACCTTCTCTTATTGTCCAGCTCGATAAACACCACCTGTTGCCACGTCCCTAAGATGAGCTTTTTATCGTTGAAGGGCACGGTCAACGAGGGTCCCAGAAAAGCTGCTCTTACATGCGAATGCCCATTTCCATCGTGCCATCTGTACTCATGCTCATATGCTATTCCCTTAGGGAACAACCGTTCCAATGCATTGGGTAAATCCCTCAACAGTCCAGACTCGTATTCTATGGTCGTTACCGCTCCTGTCGAGCCCGGCACAAAGATAGTGACAATGCCATCTTTGATGGCTGATTCGCTTAGTGCGCGGTTCACCTTCTCTGTTATATCTATTATTTCCACCTCCCCCTGGGTACTAAAATGCAGTTCCTTCGTTTCAACGCTCATTTTTATCTCCTCTTTTTCCTTTTATTTCTTTTACGATACTTTCAGAAGGGGATATTTATTACTTTCACTATCAATAAACATCTTAGTACGTATAGGGATTATGGAAACCAACTATAAGGTTGTCCTTCTTGACATGGATGGGACCTTCTTGGATTCGAGAGGGGTAGGAGATATACCAAACGAATGGGCATACGACGCATTCAAAAAAACGCTGAGGCATTACGGAATAACGCTTACCATAGAGGAGATAAACAATCTTTTCCTCGCTCCGCTTCATGCCAGGGGAGAAGAGGGAGTGATAAGATTTTGTGCTCGATTTGGTTTTGACTGCGAGGAGTTCTGGCGTAGAAGGGAAAAGGATGTTATAGAAGCGAAGATAGACGCTATACGGGGAGGGGTAATAAAGCTCTGTAAAGGTTCCGAGGAGATAATACGATATCTCAGCGAGCGGTTTTATCTTGCGGTCGTGAGCGATTCACAACAAGCGTGCGTGGACTATGCGCTGGAGCATTTCAATTTGAAGCCGTACTTCGCTCTATGGTTTGGAAGAAGAAGCGAATTAGAGAGTCTGGCTAAGCGGAAGCCAAATCCATTTTACATAAATGAGGTGTTGCGTGAATTACGCACGCGGAAAGAAGAGGCGATACTGGTCGATGATAGCCCTATCGGGATATTAGCAGCCAAAAATGCCGGTATAGATTCAGTGCTCATTCGCAGTGAGGAGATAAGCGAGAGAGAATATGAATATGAACCGACGTTCTCGGTAAAGAATATTGGTGAATTGTGGAAAGTGTTATAGAAAATGAAATCTGGATTGAGGATAAAAACTCCGGTAATCGTATTGAACGAGAAGGCATACCTGGAATCAGCAGGGAAAAAGGGTTTGGAACTCGCTAAAATCTGCGAGGAGGTTGCAACCGAGCGTGGTGTAAGTATAGCTATCTGCCCTCAGCAGGTGGAGCTTGCAAAGATAGCAGCCGCGGTGAAGATACCGTGTTTCGCACAGCATGTTGATGCGGTGGAACCGGGCAGTCATACCGGGTTTGTAACGCTCGAATCCGTAAAGGAGGCAGGTGCGGTGGGCTCACTGGTAAATCATTCTGAGCACCGGCTGAAAATAGCGGAGATCGACTTCATCATCAACAAAGCAGCGAGCTTAAACCTGCTCACAATTGTATGCACGAATAATATCTCGGTGAGTAAGTCAATCGCAGAACTGAAACCGTATGCAATCGCAGTTGAACCTCCTGAATTGATCGGAACCGGGAGGGCGGTATCAAAAGTCGATCCTGCAATAGTGGAAGATACGGTAAAAGAAGTGAAGCTGGTCGATGAAGAGTGTGTGGTGCTCTGCGGTGCGGGTATTACAAATGGCGAGGATGTCCGAGCTGCGATCGAGTTAGGTGCGGATGGTCTATTGCTGGCTTCAGGCGTCGTGAAGGCGAAAGACCAAAGAGCGACATTGATAGATCTGGCGTCAGGAATAAAGTAGG
>DYFG01000146.1 GCA_020725315.1 Nitrosotalea sp. | reverse complement strand
CAAGCGAAGATAAACCACTACATCCAACTTCTATTTATGCGATAACGAAGAGAGACCAGGAGGAGATGTGTTTAACAGTAGGAAGAGCCTATGGGATTCCAACAGTTGCATTACGATATTTTAATGTTTATGGGCCAAGGCAATCACTCAATAATCCTTACACAGGCGTTTGTGCAATATTCTCCGCACGGATTAAGAACGAAAATCCGCCACTGATTTTTGAGGATGGTTTGCACTCAAGAGATTTCGTAAGTGTTCATGATATTGTAGAAGCGAATTTATTGGCGATGGAAAGTACAAATGCAAACTATGAGGTTTTCAATGTTGGAACTGGGAGGTCAGCAAATATTCTGGAGATCGCACAGATACTTATAAAGCTCTATGAAAAGGATTTAAAGCCAGAAATAACAAACAAATATAGAGCGGGAGATATAAGACATTGCTTTGCTGACATTTCAATGAAAATAAAGAATAAATTGGGGTATAACCCAAAAGTGTATTTTAAAGAAGGTATGAAGGAGCTTGTAGAATGGGGAGAGAAGAAAGAAGCGGTGGATAAGTTTGAGGAAGCTCATGAAGAGTTATTAAGAAGGGGGTTGGTGGAAGAATGAAAGATTTTAGATGGAGAAATCATAGAAGGATTATGGAGGTGTAAAGAACGGTGAAAATAGAAGTGAAGAAGGAAGGGATATTTATCCCAAAGAGGTTACTCGAAGAGTTAGAGATCGAAGATGCGGAAGTGGTGCTCAAGGAGCATGAAATACTGGTAAAGCCGAAGTCACTCACAAGAAAGCTCAAGGGGTTTGTCAAGACGAGATTAACGCTAAGAGAGTTGGATGCATTGTACACGGAGGCATGATGCGTGGAAGTGAATGAGCTTCCGGAAGGGGAAGCTGTGTTCATTGATGCTAATATTTTCATCTTTCATGTCTTGAGTGATTCAGAATACGGCGAGGCATCTACGCAGTTGCTTGAAAGGGTAGAGCGTGGAGAGATTAATGCGGTAACAAATGTCCTTGTTTTAAACGAAGTGGCATTCAAGATTCTAATGGCTGAGCTCTCCAACTATTCTGAAAAATTCAACATCTGGGTAGCAAGGAAATTGCTGAAGTCGAAAGAAGTTGCGGAAAAGGCATACAGACCTGTTAAGAAGTATATTACCTATCTGAAGGGGTTAGAAAAGCTTGAAGTGGTCGGGATAGCGCCTAGAATAGCATTCTCATCGGTGGAGCTCGGAGAGAGATACGGCTTGTTGCCCACAGATTCATTCCATCTGGCGACGATGAAAGAGCTTGGGATAAAGTTTATCGCAACTGATGATTCGGATTTCAAAAGGGTGGAGTGGGCTGTACTCGTAGAATTGGAGGTCTTGCCATGAAAATCCTAATAACTGGCGGTGCCGGCTTTGTTGGAAGCCATGTTGCTGAATACTATGCGAATAAAGGCGATGAAGTCATTGTATTTGATAATCTTTCTCGTGCAGAACTGCTGGACTATGAAAAACCTTTCTTTAAAACTTTTAAGAAAAGTTTTATCAAAACCGCTTCGCAGAAAGAAAGCTTTACCAAAGAAAAATCAAACGTAATGTATAACTGGAATTACCTCAAGCGGTATGAAAAAGCACAGACAGCGGTAACAACTTCGCTAATAAATCCAAGAACGGACTTTGAGATAAATGCCCTTGGAACGTTTAACGTTTTAGAGGCAGCAAGGATGAGTGAAAATAATCCATGCGTGATTTATTGCTCCACAAATAAGGTTTACGGCGATAACGTGAACAAAGAAACGAAATAGACGCTGCCGTGTTCAGGATGAGTTGTATTTATGGAACAAGACAATTTGGTGTTGAAGACCAGGGCTGGGTCGCATGGCTCACGATTGCCACTTTGTTAGAAAAGCCAATTACAATTTATGGCGATGGAAAGCAGGTTAGGGATGTTTTATACGTTACTGATCTTGTGAAAGCATTTGATGCATTCATTCAAAAAAGGGATAAACTTCATCACGGTGTTTACAACATAGGTGGGGGTATTGAAAATACGATGTCTTTGTTGGAATTGCTGGATGTCCTTGAAGATTTAACCGCTCCTGTTCTTCTTCTCAGACCATACTCCAGTTCTCTTGCTTTGTTTGAGACCTGAGTAATCAACACCATATATCTTTGAATCCGGTATAATCTTCCGAATTAGTTTATCTACTATAAGTTCATTTTTAGTTTTTGCCCCAAACCTGATGTTGGAATATGAATATATATACTATCAGTTTTTAGTGATATTTATGTTAAGACAAAGTTTGAGTTATGAAGACCTTCTTACGAGCTTCCAGAAAGGGTTGAGAAACGGCAACTGGAGAAGGCTGAACAAACTGAAAAAAGCACTTTTCAGAGCTTCGTTTTGGTATGCGAAATATCGTGGAAGTATAGTTAATGCAACACTTGTAGAGAAGCTGTTGGCACTTGTTGAAAGGTTAAAAGAGACTAAAGGCATGAGGATATTCAAAAGGGGCTTTGAGAAAGCAGTTGAATTACTTAAGAAAAGCGAAGAACAAGGAGTCTTCATGTGGGCTCCACAGTTGAAATATTGGTTGCGAGACCCGGATTATATCTTCTGGCTGGGGACGGTGCGGTGAAAGATGGCAATTTCTTTTGAAGAAATAGCGGCAATTCTCGGTATAGAGAAAGAAAAGGTATTAAGGGAAGGAGTGAAAGCGTTTTTGGAAAAGAGACTTCGCGAGTTGAGAGCGGAAATCGTTTTGATCTGCCTCAGATATGGCGTTTCTTCCCTGAAAGAGCTTGATGAAAAGATAAACAAGGGAGAACTGAGTGAGACAGAGACATTTGAGGATTTTACTATGCTAGACTTCCTTGAGAGCGAGGAAGGGAAGATAAAGAGGTTGATGACGGAGCTGTGAGTTATGAAGAGTTATCGAAGATTGCAGAGACGGAATTCCCAGATATTGTCATTGGCTCACGTGCAGAAAGAGGAAAACTTCGGATATTCATTATTGATGGAAGTTTTATCGATGTTTGGTTTTCCAGAAGGCTTGAAGGTAGATTCGCCTACCATTGGGAAAGGAGAGAGATGGATGGGGAAGTTTACAGATATGACAATCGTCCACATGAAAAATTAAAAGATATGAGAGGTTTCCCTCGGCATTTTCATAATGGTAGTGATGAAGCAGTAAAGGGGAGTGAATTCAGCGAAGAGTCGAGAGAAGCTATGCGGGAATTCCTTCAATTTATCAGAGATTATTTGCAGATCCGAGAAGAAAAATAATACTGAACTTGCTTTTAAAGGACGGAGATGAAAGGCATGGGAATATTCAAAAGGGGGTTTTGAAAAGGCGATTGAAAATTCAAAATGGGGTGCGATAAAAATGAGATTGCCCAGACCTTACAGGAAGGAGTTCGAGAATTTTATAAATGTGCTACACATAGATTATAAAGTATAACTTCCTTCCATTTTATTGTTCTTGTGAACCTTGAGTAGAACTCAACATAAAGCTGCAATAACTATTT
>DYFG01000004.1:29476-38014 GCA_020725315.1 Nitrosotalea sp. | reverse complement strand
TTCCTGAATATAAAAAGTGCAAAAGTATAGGCCTTAATTGAGGGAGTTTATTTAAGAGCTTTTATTTTATATCGTCAGTTCTTACTTAACACAATGTTATTACAAGACCTCACCGAGGTTTACGAACAAGTTCGAGGGACATCGAGTAAACTGGAGAAGATAGCTCTTGTTGCAGAGCTATTAAGAACGACGCCTTCGGAGACGTTACCGCTCGTCTGTTACTTGCTCAGAGGCAGGGTATTTCCAGAATATTCGGCTCAGGAACTGCGACTGGGCTGGTCGAGCATTTTGGCTGCAATTCGAGCAGTGACCACCATAACCAACGAGGATTTAACCGCTGCGTATAACAAATTCGGCGACCTTGGTTCCGCAGTTGAGTTAATCTTCGAGCAAAAAACGAAGATTTCCATGTCGTTAGTTTCAGAGCCGCTCACCGTTGAAGAGTGCTACACTGCTCTGGTGAAGATCGCCACGCTCAGTGGGGGTTTATTGGAGGAGGCTATTGCACAAGCGTTTTCGGTAAACCTGGAAGTGCTCAGGAAAGCGTATATGGTCCGGTCAGATATCGGCGAAGTAGCACGAATCGCGCAAGAGCAGCCCGAAACATTACCCTCACTCTCGATCGTGCTGGGCAGACCATTGCGACCGATGCTTGCGGAAACCGCTGATAATCTTGAGGAAGGCTTCAAGCGATTTGATAAAGCGCTCTTTGAATACAAATATGATGGTGCGCGACTCAGTATTCATAAGGATAATGAAGCGGTAAAGATCTTCACGCGAGAAGCCGCAGAGGTGAGTACATCGCTTCCTGAACTTGTAGCAGATATAAAGCAGATTCCACATTCCTTTCTCGTGGACTGCGAGATCATTCCCTTTGAGCATTCACCAAAAGCCTTCCAGGAGTTGATCAAGCGGCTCAGGCGGAAGCATCGCGTTGCGGAATTTGTACGAAAGATTCCGGTGAAACTGTACGTCTTTGACCTTCTGTATCTCGATGGCACATCCCTCATCGATACACCATTGATAAACCGGCGCGAACGTTTGAAAACGGTCATTCCGCCTACCGAGCAGATAGAAATAGCGCGATGTATCGTGACAAAAAGTGGTGCAAAAGCGCGGATTATGTTCCAGGAATCTTTAGACCTCGGATTTGAGGGGGTGATGATAAAGAACCCGCACTCGCTCTACATGCCAGGGAAACGAGGTTTTGAATGGTTGAAGCTGAAACCCGAGGCAGAAACGTTGGATCTGGTCGTCGTAGTGGTCGAATATGGCCATGGGAAACGGGCGAATCTGCTCTCTGATTATACCTTTGCAGTAAGGGACCGAGAAGGAAATCTCGCTCCGATAGCAAAGGCATATTGTGGTTTAAAAGATCGCGAAATCGAGGAAATGACGCAGTACTTCAAGGGCATTGCACGCGAACAACATGGAAGGACCTTTTTGGTAGAGCCAACCGTTGTGGTCGAGGTAAAATTTGGCGAGATCCAGAAAAGTTCGTTATATGAGGTGGGCTACGCACTCCGATTTCCACGTATCAAGCGGATACGCTGGGACCTCTCGGTAGACGAGATCGATTCGATAGAAACGGTTGAGAAAATATTCCAGCGACAAAAGAGAAGCTCGTAGCTGGTTTTTGAAGTGAATATCTCTAGTGACTATGGTGAAAAAAATAAAACCCCACCCCAGCTTCTCCTTCAGAGCAGAGTTTTAATTCGTGTACCGTTTTGGCATAACGATGTTACTGACGCCAACTTCGCACGCTATCGATGAACATCACCGCTGTGAATAGCCCCCACATAAAGAGCTTTTATATATGAATGTTGGTGTTTATATAAGCATACATAGAGATTTTAGAAAACTTTTTTAAAAAAGTAAAACAGATGAATGATAGAACCTTTCAGGAGAAGGGAGCGTAGAGATGGTGGACAAATTCAATGAGAAGGCAAATGCATTAGCTACTGAATATTGGCGATTGAAAGGGATAACCGCCGACAAAAAAGGTGAAAATAGGTTAGCAGAGATAGAGAAGCTCTTGGAAAAGGGGATTGGAGGGCGGTTAAGGGAAAACTTGGAAGTAGAAGCGAAGCGGCTAAGAGAAGAGATGGAAGAGAGAAGCAACGCATTTATGAGGCTTGACGACGTTGAAAAAGAGATATTGGAGCTCACAGCGGAATTAGCCCCAGACTTAGATCTCTTTGATGCTAACTTCTTCCCCTACGATAGCGAGCACGAGCCGATCTCTGAAGAGTATTTCTCCGCGCTCACAGAGATCTTTTTTGGTACGTCCTCTCCAAGTATTCAATTCAAAGTGGCTACCTTCTCTAAGGATGGAATGAAAATTACTTCAACCGACGAAAATTCGTCTTTGAAAGTCCTGGAGTATGTAATAATGATAATTCAGGAGACAGCGAAGAAGATGCTCGGCATGGAGAATAATATAGATAAAAGTTGTCTGTCGCTTAAGCAAAATGAATATGCTCTTATTGCGTTAGGGGTATTGCTCAAAGAGGGGAGGCGACTGGAGATGAAGGAGATAAAAGAGATCTCCCACAGGGAAGATAAGGAGTACAAAGAGCTGGTGAGTGATGTTTATGATAAAGAGCTGGTTAATGGTGTAAAATATTTAGTGAGCGCCGAATGGGAATATGGCCTGGTGAAGGAATATAATGGCAAATATGAAGCGACAGACTTTGGCGAATGGGTATGGAGAATCTGTACTGCCGAAGTGAGCACCGAAGAGTGGAGGAAGGGGAAAAAAGATATTCCACGAGCGGGCTTGAATCTCCATAAGATCTTAAAGTTTATAAGAAAGTAAAGTAAATAAGAGAGAAGAAATGTGGTGGAAGAAGAGAAAGAAAGAAGAGAAGGAAAAGGTAATTGCTTACCTCCGATCGAGATTATTCCCGTGGAATTTTATCCTGGAGGAAGTTGAAGAAGATGCTGTAACACACTTCATCCCCTATGCGATCCAGATGTGTGAGGCAAAAGGGATAGAGAAGAGATCGGTGGGTAAAGGGGAGGTAAAAGAGGTGATTACAAAGGAGGTGAAAGATGCGGTGAATGATTACCTATTCGATCCGAGGGATAAAGAGATGGTAAAGATGCATGGTGAATTTGCATCTATCTATCCCTTTGCATTCTCGCAGTGTTTAGCGTATACCATTTTATACCGGCTTGGACTCGAGATGGGAGCTGTGGTGGATGTAAAAGCGATTAGTGAATTGTTAGGGCTTGATATAAATGAGATAAAACGCAGGGAGTTCTTTATCCACGACGTGATATCGAGAAGAGGAAATAGAGCGATGAAGGTGTTTGGTAAATCTATATTGGATAAAAAAGTTATAACGGCAGAGGGAGATTTTATAGGAAGTGTGGGTGATCTTATTTTTGCTGAGGGAACAGGACTGGTGGAGGGATTAATAGTGAATCACCAAAAAGGCTCGGAGTTGATGAAAAGCCGGATATCCATGAATGATGTGCGTTTAAATATGTATAGTAAGAATATTGTTATCAAATACTCAAATTACGCTAAAAGATGAGATGAACCGAAAGTTTTATATAGTATCGGTTACTTTTGGAGATCGTAGAAGGGGAATCACTGGTATTAATGAGGGAAATAAGAGATAAAGAAGATAGGGGGGTATAAAATGCGTGTATTTGTGATTGGTTTTGGACAGGCAGGAGGAAGAGTCGCGGATACCTTTGTAGATTATGCTAAGAGGACCGGGCAGAATTTCATAGCTCGTGCATTGGTGATCAATACAGCGAAGTCCGATTTGATGGGAGTGAAGAACATACCTATGGAGGATAGGCTGCTTATAGGGGAGTCACTCACGAAGGGGCATGGGATAGGGGCAGATAACGAATTAGGCGCACAGGTTGCCACGGATGAAGTTTATACGATACAGAGTGCGATAGATAAGCGGGGGACACATCAGGTGGATGCCTTCCTGATAGTAGCGGGTTTAGGAGGCGGAACCGGGTCTGGAGGTGCGCCGGTCTTGGCCAGAAGGCTGAAGAAGTTATACGAGGAGCCGGTTTATGGCTTAGGGATACTACCTTCGAAGGATGAGGGGAGCTTATATTCGTTAAATGCTGCGAGAAGCTTGATGACTTTTGTGAATGAGGTAGACAACCTTTTCCTTTTTGACAATGATGCGTGGAAGAGAGGGGGAGAGAGTATAAAGGAAGCATTTTTGGACATAAATGAAGAAATTGTGAGGCGATTCGGGATTTTGTTTGGTGCGGGGGAAGCGAATGAAGTGGGACAGATGGTAGTGGATGCGGCTGAGGTGATCAACACACTTAAAGGGGGCGGGATATCAACGATAGGCTATGCATCGGAAGAAATAGAGAGTAAAGGATTTATGAAGAAGCTATTTGGTAAAAAAGGGACCATAGAGGGTCTGGATACGGTTACACGGATCACCTCTCTGGTGAGGCGAGCGGTAGCAGGCAGATTAACGATCCCCTGTGATGTCTCAACTGCGGAGAGAGCATTGATAATCGCCGCAGGACCACCCGACGAGTTAAGTAGGAAGGGCATAGAGAAGTCAAAGGTGCGGATCGAGGAGATGATAAGAGGCAAAGAAGTAAGAGGCGGCGATTTCCCACTTGTAAGGGGGCAGCATGTCTCAACGATCGTTCTGTTTTCAGGCGTATCGGATATCCCGAGGATAAAAGAGTTACAAGAGATTGGGACGGAGGCACAAGAGAAGATAAAAGAGGTCTCAAGTGAGAAAGAGAAAGAGTACAAGGAGTTGATGGATTCCAACGGTGCAATAAAGCCTTTGTTCTGAGATAGGAGAGAAAACAGGTGATATCGTTGACAAAGAAACCATCATTTTTTCTAATATTGGCGTTTTTTTTGATGCCGATATGCATGAGCGCATGCGCTGCGATAGAGAGTCCGAAGTTTGTGGAGGTCAAATCAGTGCATATAGGCTATGAGGGGGTAGATGGAAGAGAAATGGTAAGAAACGGCAGTAAAGTCTCCATAGAAGTTATGTTAACCAACTTTAGTAAGGTAGTAGAGGGGAATAAGTCTGAACTATTTTTTTATTCAGATTTGGGGGTGCTGCCCAGCATAATCGTGGATGGAATACCCAAAGAATATAAAATCCCTTTCATTATAGATCATAGAACAGTTGAAGAAGTAAAAGTAACGTTATCCGGGGATGCCCCGGAAGTGAATAAACGGAAAGAAAATGTTACGCTGTTGAACATAACGCAGAAGATAAAGGGGGAAGAAGATTCGGTGATAGATATAAAACGAACTGTATCCTCTGAGATAATAGAAGATGCTCTCGATGCGTTCTGGAAAGCAGGCGAGGAGGTAAAAAATGCGAAAGGGGTAATTGTTAACGCCACAGAAGCTGGAGTTGATGTATCTGGTGCGAAAAGAATCCTTGATCTGGCTAACGAATACCTTAATAATTCGTTGAGGCTTTATAATGAAGGGAAGCCCGGGGAGGCATTAGAAGAAGCTGAGCGGGCATTAGATTCTGCTAAAGAGGCAGAGGATAAAGCACGAGCGGCAATAGTGGGCAAAAAAAGGGGGAATATTGCTATTATCGCCACCGTGGTCGTGATTGCAATTGTGGCATTGCTCCTTGTAATACAAAAGAGGAGAAGGAGACGGGGGATATTCTAACCTTTTATAAAATTTATATACTAAAGGGGGGATTAGCAACCAATGATGTCGGGATAGCCAAGCGGTTAAGGCGGTGGGTTGCTAACCCACTTCCCCTCGCGGGGAGCGAGGGTTCGAATCCCTCTCCCGGCGCTTATGCTCAATCCAATCTTATACCTATATGAAACGATATTGAAAAGAGAGATTGTAAACTCTCCCATCCCGGTGAATCATATTCTTCTCGTCCTTGATGATACCGACCTTCTCTCCGATACGATGGGACTGGAAAAGCTAAGGTACTTCATAAAGTGGTGCTATGCACTGAAAATACCTATGATAAGTGTTTACATCAGCGTTATCAAGGACGGGATGGATAGAAGATTATTTGAAAGAGCATATTCCCATCTCCGGCAAGAGCTAAACAGGGTGTTGAGTAAAGAGAAAGCTTCTATTGTACTATATGCGGATAAAGCAGAACGAGAACCCGCATGTACGAAGATCATGGAAGAGGACGAGGGTAATAACGAGAAGAAAATAACTATCTCAATAGGATTTAGTGGGCGAAGAGAGCTAACGAAGGCGGTAAAAGAGATAGCAAAGAAGGTGAAGATAGGAGAGATAGAGCCCGAAGAGATAGACGAGAAGCTGATAGAATCAGAGTTGATATTCAAATCTGAACCCGATCTCGTCATCAGGTCTGGTGCCACGCGGTTAATGGATTTTCTGATCTGGCAATCGGTCTATACCGAATTTTACTTTACCGATATGAATTGGGCGAAATTCAGGAAGATAGACCTTTTGAGGGCTGTTAGAGATTTTAAAATGCGAGAGAGAAGATTTGGACGGTGAATCATTCACCACTCAATCAACGACGTGCATCTTCCGCATCCATACGCTTACCGCTCGTCTCGCCTGTTCTGGCGCTTCAAAATTGTTCTCTATCTCTGTATCTTGTGGTGTTCCAATGAATGGGTTTACGGTTCTCTTCGCTACGTCGACGACCCAGATCATTGTACCGATGTCATGCTCCCTGATGAACGAGATAAAGGGGGCTGGTGTTTTTTCTGTTGGAACAACGAATACTTTATCCTCCCCTACTTCAGAACGCTCTAATAATGTCTGATTCTTTTCCCAGAAATGGGAAACAAACTTTATTGAAGGGAGAATAAAAAGATGTACGCTTCTCTCTTTGTTTTTGCCATTTTTTACCGCTCTCAGCTCAAAGTGCCCAGTTTCATCGCCACTTACTTCGTTTTTGACCTGGTAGTTACACCGTTCCATGAAATCCGTTATCACGCTCCTCAGCGCGCTTAACGGGCTCCTTATCTTTGCCCATCGTAAAAAAGTCGCTTCCAACTCCGCGCTCATGTACCTATGCGTTGGCAAACAGTAAAATATCTCGCCTTGATAATTTATCCTGGTACGCATATCAGGGGAAAAAACTGAGATTTTATCTTCGCTCGTTATGCTTTTGAAGATCAAAGCCTCTAAATTACCGCTCAATCTCTTTTCTAACACTTCTATTTCGGTATCACTGAGTGATTTTACACACTCTCGTATCTTCAAAACAAGTTCTCCCTCTGATACAACCTTATATTCCTGACAATAGCCAGAGAGGTCCTCAAATATCTGTAACAACTTTTCCTTTTGCATCTTTAGGCATCTTCGAGAGTGCACCAGGTTTAAATGTTTCCGCGTGTATTTCAGAGATACAAACGCACTTATTGAACCCTTATCTCTTCATTCAATAAAAAGTAGAAGAGAAGAATGAGCAAGAAATTTGCATCCCGTGTTGAGCAGATAGAAATTTCAGGCATAAGGAAGGCGTTTGAAACCTCTTCAGGAGAGTTCTTCAATCTCGGGCTCGGTGAACCTGACTTTGATACCCCCGAACACATCAAAGTTGCCGCTATGCAGGCGATTGATTCAGGATTTACCTCTTACACCCCCAATAAGGGCATTGAGGAATTGAGGGAGGTGATAAGCGCTAAGTTCACCCGTGATAATAACTTCTCCGTTAGCCCTGAGGAGATAATAGTTACCTCAGGAGCGAGTGAGGCATTGCATATCGCTATCCTTTCAGTTGTTGAAAGAGGGGATGAGGTCTTGATGCCGAATCCCGGCTTTGTCTCTTTTGCCGCCTTAACTAAACTGGCGGAGGGAAAACCAGTAGGAGTTCCGCTGAGCGAGGACTTCACGATGCCAATTGAAGCGGTGAAGGAAAAGATTACGAATAAAACAAAAGCGCTCATCCTGAATTCTCCTGCCAATCCAACGGGTACAGTGGAGAGTGAGGGGAACATAAAAGCGCTTGTTGACCTCGCCATCGATCATCAGCTGACCATCATCTCAGATGAAGTGTACGAGCATCTTATATACAATGGCTTGAAGCACGTAAGCCCTGCACGATTCTATGATGGTGTCATCACGGTAAATGCGGTCTCAAAGACCTATGCGATGACCGGGTTCCGGTTGGGGTATCTCGCAGCTCCCGCAGAGTACGTGGAGCAGATGTTGAAGATACATCAATATATACAGGCGTGTGCATCGTCTATCTCGCAGAAAGCGGCATTGGCTGCTATTACAGGGGCTCAAGACTGCGTGGCTGAGATGAGAAACGAGTTTGAAAGGAGGCGGGACTTCGCTGTTACCGCTCTTCGAGATATAGGGATGGAAGTTCGCACTCCACAAGGTGCATTTTATATCTTCCCACGCGTGAAGGATGAGCACGAATTTGTGGAGACGCTGAGGAAGAGGAGGATAATCGTTACACCGGGGTCTACCTTTGGAAGCCGCGGTAAGAATCATGTGAGGATATCGTATGCATTGGGGTTTGAAAAATTGAAGCAAGCGTTTGAGATAATGAAGGAAGTAGTAAAGTGAGAAGAGAAAGGACGGTAATT
>DYFG01000004.1:0-29376 GCA_020725315.1 Nitrosotalea sp. | reverse complement strand
AAGCGTTTGAGATAATGAAGGAAGTAGTAAAGTGAGAAGAGAAAGGACGGTAATTTACAAATACGTGGATAACAGCGGATCTGCTATTTCCTCCTCGACGATGGCGCTCGTGGCGCTTTATACGGGCGTCTCATCTCCATCCCGCATCTCAAACACGTTGTCGTGATATATTCCTCCCTGAGACGAACTCGTGTGTTTTTTCCTGGGATTAAGAGCGCATAACAACCCTTGCAAAGCTGTATCTTGAGCTTTCGAGGTATTCGCACCCGGTATCGCATCCCAATCGTGCGGGCAAGCTGAACATATCGGTCACTTCGCAGGTCTTGATCCTCCTTCGCTGCTGCCTCCGCCAGTTCAAAGAGCCGTTCTATACGCTGCACTGCGATATCCTCTCTCCGTCTCTTTCGTCTCATCATCCTAAAAAAACGTTCTTAAATAAGAAAGGGAGTTTAAAATATCAATAATAAACAGAGGATGGAGAATCTACTAAGAAAGGCGAGGATTATCGCGGACTTTCAGTTTGGAAAAGGAGCAGGAGAAATCCTCTTCCCTGACAACGTAGACTTTGTTCTCTCAAAGACGAGGCGAATATCACAGATAAAAGAGAACGAAAAGCGAATAGCTACTCTAAGGAGTTTTGATGGGCTGCTCACACTGAGCATAGAAGGAGCGCAAAGGCTGCATCGATTCCTGAACTATCCGGGGCTGAGGGTTGTCATGAATGAAGAGAGCAGCGAATTTATAAGAAAAGGAGGAACTGCGTTTTGTAAACACGTACTCGACGCGGACCCAGCCATAAGAGCGTATGATGAGGTTATCGTAGTGGATGAAAAGGATAGACTGCTTGCAACGGGAAAGGCCATGTTAGCAGGTGAGGAGCTAAAAAGCTTTAAGCACGGCGTAGCAGTAAAGGTAAGGTATGGCATAGCATAGCATAGCATAGAGCGGTAAAAATCTTACGTGCACCTCCATATCGTTCTACTTTCCTCTCTTTACTTTATTTTTATGGATAATGTTATACTGGATTAGAGATGATAGAAGAAGAGATCGGCGATGAATTACGAAGAAGAGGGCTCACTTTAGCCCTCGCTGAGTCGTGCACCGGTGGACTGGTAGCCCATAGAATAACAAACGTCTCAGGTAGCTCTGATTACTATAAAGGCGGTGTAATCGCGTACGCAGACGAAGTAAAGGAGAAACTCCTGCACGTAGCTAAGAAAACGTTGGAAGAGAAAGGTGCGGTAAGTGCAGAATGCGCGAGGGAGATGGCGAACGGTATTAGAGCGCTACTGGATAGTGATATCGGCATTGCAACTACGGGCATTGCTGGACCCGCCGGGGGGACACCAGACAAACCGGTCGGATTAGTTTATATAGCACTGGCAACAAAAGATTACGTATATCACGAGGAGCACATCTTCCACAAGGATAGAGCGGGGAACAAGCACGAGGCGGCTGATGCTGCTCTTAAGATGCTTAAAAGGGCTATCCTTACCGGGAAGGAGAAGTAAAAGGGCTCGTAGCTCAGAACGGTAGAGCAGCGGGCTTTTAACCCGTCGGCCGCGGGTTCAAATCCCGTCGAGCCCGTCGTAACGTTATAGCAGATGAAGAAGGGAAAGTTTTCGATACTTGAACATGAGTTAGTGCCCAAGCATGAGATACTGGAAGAGAGAGAAGCAGCAGCGCTTTTGGATAAGTATAAACTACAAAAGGAACAACTGCCTAAGATCAAGAAATCTGACCCGGTTATAAAGGAGATAAAAGCAGAAGTGGGGGATGTCGTGAGGATAACGCGGAGAAGTAGAACAGCGGGAAAATCTTTATCTTACCGACTGGTTATAGAATAGGGTGGATGCGGTATGTTAGACGTGGGTGTTCTTTCAAAAGCATATTTAAAAAGGAAAAAAATAGCACAGCATCAACTTGATTCGTTCAATTACTTCCTCGAGGAGGGCATGCAGAAAGTAGTAGAGGAGCAGTCAGAGATAGTGACCTCCATCGGCGGTGAGGATGAACGGGGCAAGTATAACCTGGGGGTGAAGTTCGGCAAAATAAGCGTGGGCAATCCTAAAGCTCGGGAAGCAGATGGTTCTTACGAAGAAATCTTTCCCTCACAAGCGAGGTTGAGGAATCTAAACTATGCTGCCCCGATCTATTTTCACATGCAGCTCGTGAGAAAATACGAAAACGGCGAGAAAGAGGTAGAGAGTGAGGAGAAAGAAGTTGAAATCGGCGAGATACCCATTATGTTGAAATCAAAGAGATGCAATCTATCTAAAGAGGTTTGTGAGGAGAAGATAGGGAGAACCCTTTCTGACGAGGAATATGAAGAATGGTTGAAAAGAGAAGCTGGTGAAGACCCTCTCGACCCAGGTGGCTATTTCATCATCAATGGTTCAGAGCATGTGATCATCACGCTCGAAGATCTCACACCAAATAGGCTTTTTGTTAATTTCGAGGAGAAATACGGGAGTAAAAATGTGGTTTCAAAAGTCTTTTCCCTTAAACAAGGATTCAGAGTCCCGATAAGGGTAGAGATAAGTAAAAAAGACATACTGGAGGTATCTTTCCCCGCAGTGGGACGAAAAATAGAGTTTGTGACACTTATGCGAGCGTTAGGGCTCGAAAGCGGTGAAGTGATACTAAAAGCCGTCTCTGATGACCCTAAGATACAAGAGCACATCAAAGGAAATATAGAAGAGGGCAAGGTGCTTACACAGGAAGAAGCAATAGATACCCTGGGTCGTAAAATCGCACCTACGCAGGCAAGGGAGTATCGAGAGAAGCGCATTAATTATATCTTAGACCGCTATTTCCTTCCACATCTTGATGACAGGATTGCTAAGGCACATTTCCTTGGGAGAATGGCGGAATCATGTTATGAGCTTTATTTAGGAAAGAGAGGCGAGGATGACAAAGATCATTACGCAAATAAGAGATTAAAGCTCGCAGGAGACCTGATGGAAGACCTTTTCAGGGTCTCATTTACAAAACTCGTCCGTGATATGCGGTATCAATTGGAACGTGCACATATGCGAAGCCGGGAACTAAAAATCGCAACTGCAATTCGTTCTGATGTGCTTACGGAACGAATAATGCATGCACTCGCAACCGGAAACTGGGTGGGGGGTAGAGCTGGTGTCTCGCAACTCTTGGAGCGAAGTAATTATGTATCCACCGTGAGCCATCTGAGGAGGATAATTTCTCCACTTTCAAGGTCTCAGCCTCATTTTGAAGCTCGTGACTTACATCCTACCCAGTGGGGAAAAATCTGCCCCAGTGAGACGCCAGAAGGTCCAAATTGTGGATTGGTAAAGAATTTTTCACAGCTGGTTGAGATATCAGTGGGAGTAGTCGAGAGGAGCTTTAAAAACATCTTATACGAACTTGGTGTTATTCCTCCTGCTCGTTCCTTGGCGATAAGTGCCGAAAAGAAGATTCGCGTCTTCGTGAACGGTGACCTCGTGGGGTTCCACACCGAGCCTGAGAGATTTGTGGAAGAGGTGAGAAGGAAACGAAGGGGAGGAGAGATATCCTCCCAGGTGAACATCGCGTACTATAAGGACGGGAGAGATATCATAATAAACTCTGATAGGGGAAGAGCGAGAAGACCAGTTATCATAGTGAAGAATGGTAAGCCTCTGGTTACTGAATTACATATCAGAAAACTGATAGAAGGTGAGATAGATTTTGATGACCTGGTGAAAGAAGGAGTGATAGAGTATCTCGACGCAGAAGAGGAGGAGAATGCACTGATAGCGCTGTACGAATCTGATTTAACAAAAGCAGATGGAGGTGAATATACCCACCTCGAGATAGACCCTTCGTTGATCTTAGGCGTTGTTGCCGGTTTGATACCCTACCCTGACCATAATTCCTCACCCCGTAATACGATGGGTGCCGCTATGCTGAAGCAGTCTTTAGGTCTTTCGACTGCGAATTATAAAGCTCGTGCTGATACCCGATTGCATCTTTTGCCTGATCCGCAGAAGCCTTTAGTAAAAACACGAACTGCGGACCTTATTCTCCATGATAAAAGACCCGCAGGGCAGAACTTTGTCGTCGCGGTTTTAAGCTACGAAGGATATAATATGGAAGATGCATTGATCTTGAATCGAGCTGCAGTAGACAGAGGATTAGGCAGGAGTCATTTCTTCAGAACGTACGAAGGGGAGGAGATGAGGTATCCGGGCGGGGAGGAGGACAGATTTGAGATACCGGATATGGAGATTGTAGGGGTGAGGAGTCATGAAGCGTATAAACAACTTGACGAGGACGGTATCATCAATTCAGAGACCGAAGTAGCACCAAATGATGTGTTGATCGGGAAGACCAGCCCACCGAGGTTTTTAGAAGAAACTACGGAGCTTTTAAGTCCTTTAGAGAGAAGAGATACTTCTATTTGCACTCGTCCCAACGAGCGTGGGGTCGTAGATTCGGTAGATCTCATGGAATCAAGTAGCAACAGACGATTAGTTAAAGTCTCTGTACGGGAGCAGAAGATTCCTGAGATAGGAGACAAGTTCGCATCCAGGCATGGACAGAAGGGAGTTGTCGGATTAATTGTACCACCTGAAGATCTGCCATTTACGGTAGACGGAATCGTCCCTGATATGATTATAAACCCCCATGCCATTCCCTCAAGGATGACCGTGGGGCACGTGTTGGAGATGATCGGTGCGAAAGCGGGTGCATTAGAGGGGAGATATATAGATGGAACTGCGTTCTTCGGTGAACCAGAAGAAGAGTTAAGAGCTGCACTTGAGCGTGCTGGGTACTCGCCCACCGGGAGAGAACCGATGTGGGATGGGAGAACAGGAGAGAAGATAGAGGCTGATGTGTTTATAGGAGTGGCATATTATCAGAAGTTATACCATCTCGTCTCAGCTAAGATGCATGCACGCGCGAGAGGTCCCGTGCAAATATTAACGAGACAACCTACGGAGGGGAAAGCAAGAGAGGGGGGGCTTCGTTTTGGTGAGATGGAAAGAGATGTCCTCATTGGGTATGGTGCTGCGATATCGCTCAAAGACAGGTTATTGGACGAATCTGACAAGGTCGTTGAGCTGGTATGCGGGAGTTGTGGTATGATTGCCTGTCGTGATATAAAGACAGGCTCGGCCTATTGCCCAAATTGTGGTGCGGATACCGATATATACCCGGTGGAGATGAGTTATGCATTCAAGCTCCTTCTTGATGAGATGAAAGCGATGTGCATTGCTCCGAGACTGGACTTAGAAGAGGCGGTCTAAGATGAGGGCGAAAAGGATAAAAGGGATAAAATTTGGGTTGTTGTCCTCGAAAGAGATAAGAAAGATGAGTGCTTCGAGGATAATAACCCCTGATACCTATGGTGAAGATGGATTTCCGATAGAGCGTGGGTTGGTCAATCAGCATATCGGAGTTATTGATCCGGGGCTACGGTGTAAGACCTGCGGTGGTCGGATGGGTGAATGTCCGGGGCATTTCGGGCATATCGACCTCGAGGCACCGGTTATACATGTAGGATATGCTAAATTGATACACCGAATACTAACTGCAACATGTAGGAAATGTAGCAGGGTTGTACTGGGAGAAGAAGATCGGAAGAGGTTTTTAGAAGAGATAAAAAGGCAGAAAGAGCGGCAGGCGGATGTAGGCGAAGTGGTGAAGCAGGTATTCAGGGAAGCGGCGAAGAGTAGCGTCTGCATGTATTGCAGTGAACCCCAGAACCTCATAAAATATGATAAACCCACCACGTATATAGAAATAGACGAAGGCGGGAAAGAGCGCAGATTAATGCCTACTGATGTAAGAGAGCGACTTGAACGAATACCAGACGAAGATGTATTCCTTTTCGGTATGGACCCAGAGAACGCACGACCTGAGTGGATGGTCCTTACTGTCCTCCCAGTTCCTCCCGTAACTGCCAGGCCTTCAATTACATTAGAAAGTGGGCAGCGGAGCGAAGATGACCTTACCCATAAATTGGTGGATATCATACGAATCAATCAACGATTTATGGAGAATAGAGATGCAGGTGCACCGCAGTTAATAATAGAAGACCTATGGGAACTTCTTCAGTACCACGTCAACACCTATTTTGATAACGAAATTCCGGGGGTCCCTCCAGCGCGACATAGGAGCGGTCGACCGCTTAAGACAATTTCACAGCGATTAAAAGGAAAGGAAGGCAGGTTCAGAGGTTCATTATCCGGGAAGAGAGTGAATTTCTCCGCTCGAACGGTTATCTCTCCCGATCCCGATATTGAGATCGATGAAGTTGGCGTGCCTGAAGAGGTCGCGAAGGAGTTGACAATCACGGTTAATGTGACCGAGAGGAACCTTGATGTGATGCGGGAAACCTTAAAAAGGGGGAAAAAGCATCCGGGTGTGAATTATGTGAGACGAGTAGATGGGAGGAAGATAAAAGTAACAGAGAGCAATTATGAGGCATTAGCAGAGGAATTAGATATTGGATGGAGGGTAGAAAGGCATATCCAGGATGGTGACATTGTGCTCTTCAACAGGCAGCCCTCACTGCATAGATTGAGTATAATGGCGCACTATGTAAGGGTAATGCCCGGGAGGACATTCAGATTGAATCCTGCGGTATGTCCACCCTACAATGCGGATTATGACGGCGACGAGATGAACCTGCATGTGTTGCAAACAGAAGAAGCGAGAGCAGAGGCGAAGATACTGATGGAAGTGCAGCGAAACATCATATCACCCCGATTTGGCAGACCTATAATAGGTGGCATCCATGACTACATCACCGGGGTGTTTTTACTCACGAGGGGAGAGAAGCGGTTTGAAAAGGAAAAGGTGCTGGACATCTTATATAAAATAGATATTGAGGATTTAGGAGAGTATGGAGGAACCTTTGAATCCCCTGTGAGGTCTGAGGTATCAGGTATGGGGTTTGAGGAGGTACGCCTCTCTCGTTATTGGACAGGGAAACAGATATTCAGCATGATATTACCGAAGCAATTGAATTTACAATTCCGGGGAAAGATGTGTGCGAGGTGTATCGAGAGAGGTGAGGGGTGTAAGAAGGAGAATTGTTCACGAGAGGCATATATCGTAATAAAGGAAGGGAATCTCTTATGCGGTGTAATCGATGAGCGGGCGATAGGCTCGTTCAAGGGAATAATAATTGACAAGATTTTCAGACAATACAGGGAGGAGGTTGCAAAGGTCTTTATCAATAATGTCTCACGGCTTGCCATTAATTATATCAAACAAACGGGATTCAGCTTCGGTATAAGCGATGAGGATCTCCCAAGGGAAGGGAAGGAGCTGATAAGAGAAGAGGCGGTGCACGAAGCTGAGAAGAAAGTCGATGAGCTGATACGAGCGTATGAAGGAGGAGAGCTGGAAACTTTGCCGGGGAGGACCTTGGAGGAGACGCTGGAACTATTGATCATGCAGGAACTTGCTCACGCACGAGATGATTCCGGTATCATTGCAGAGCGGTATCTCAGCATAGAGAACCCCGGTGTACTTATGGCAAAATCAGGGGCGAGGGGATCCATGCTGAATTTAACGCAAATGGCAGCATGTGTCGGTCAACAATCGGTTAGAGGAGAAAGGATAAAGAGGGGATATCAGGGGAGGACACTACCACACTTTAAACCGGACGACCGCAGTGCAGATGCTCATGGCTTCGTAAGGTCTTCTTTCAAGGATGGCTTGTCCCCAACGGAATACTTTTTCCATGCTATTGGGGGTCGGGAAGCATTGGTGGACACGGCGGTTCGTACTTCTCAGAGTGGCTATTTCCAGAGACGACTGATCAATGCTCTACAGGACCTCGAAGTAAAGTATGACGGAACGGTGAGGGAAACAAAAGGGATCGTTGTGCAATTCAAATATGGCGATGACAGTGTAGATCCTTCAAAAGGCGAGTATGGGAAAGTTGTGGATATAGATGAAGTGATAAGAGAAGCAATAGGAGTGGAGAGTAGGAGCTAGCAAGGTGATATGGAGCTCAAGATAGTGGCAGGAGAAAAGGAAGAAGTGACAGAAGAACTCAAGAAGGTTGGGCTCGAAGAAGGGATAGCAGAGCATATAAAAGAAGATTTCTTGCCGGCTGAGCTGACTGTTACGTTCGAAGACCTTTTAGAGATACCATTAGAGGAGGCATACGCGGAAGATATAATACTGATGCTGGGCAGGGAAGAGAAAGGAGAAGTAAAGCTCGGGGACATAGAGCTCAAAGTGAATAAAAGTGAGTTATCGGATAAAATAAAGGATGAATTGAAGAAGAAATTAAAGGTGGTAAGGAGAAAGCTAACCAGGGAGAAACTGGATGATATTGTGAGGAAGGTTGTGGATAAATATGAAAAGGCGAAGGTGGAGCCACGGGAAGCTGTTGGAATAGTTGCTGCGCAGTCCATCGGTGAGCCCGGTACACAGATGACGATGCGTACGTTCCATTACGCCGGTGTGGGTGCTCTATATATAACGCTTGGGTTACCACGAATAATAGAGATAGTGGATGCGAGAAAGAAACTTTCTACGCCGACAATGAAGATAAAGCTGCTTGAAGAGTATGCGGTGGAGCGAAATAAGGCAGAGGAGTTAGCAATGGAGATAGAAGAGACGCGCATAAGAGCTATCGGTAAAATTGAGGTCTCCGCAGCGGATATGTCCGTCTGGCTTTCGCTCAATGAGAAGAGATTGGAGGAGAGATATATAAAGAGAGAGGAAGTGGAGGAGAAGATAAGAGGTATAGGCATGGATGTACTCGTCGAAGTGATGGAAGACCGAGAATTGAGAATACAGAGGAAGAAGCAGTCCTATCATGAGTTGCTGAGGCTTGAAGAGAAGGTCTCAAATACGCTCGTGAAGGGAATAGAAGGAATAAGAAGGGTTTTGGTACGAAGGGAGCCCAGTGAAGGATATGTGCTCTATACCGAGGGCTCGGAGTTGAAGAAGGTGCTGAGGATTGAGGGTGTCGATTCCACGAGAACCACAACGAACAACATAGCTGAGATAGCGGAGATATTAGGCATAGAAGCAGCCCGTAATGCGATAATCGAGGAGATGATGAGCACATTAGAGGAGCAAGGGTTGGATGTGGATGCTCGCCATATAACCTTAATCGCAGATGCAATGACGATGGATGGGGAGGTGAAGCAGATAGGGCGGCATGGAATAGCGGGGGAGAAAGCATCGGTCCTCTCGAGAGCAGCTTTTGAAGTCACCGTGGACAACCTCTTGGAGGCGGCTATATACGGGGAAAAGGATGAGTTGAGAGGCGTTACAGAGAATGTGATCGTTGGACAACCGATAAAATTAGGAACTGGGGCAGTAGAATTGGTGATGGGAAGTAAATACGAGAATCAAACTACAAAACGGCAGGGAGCTAAGATAGGAGGAACAGGGGATGGCAAAGGCAAAAAAAGGGTTAATTGAGCTCTCAGATGTGAATAGAGAATTACAAAAGGTTGTAAGCAGCGGTGAGATACTGATAGGGTCAAAGGAGACGATAAAAGCACTGAGGAGAAAAGAAGCAAAAATTGTCATTCACGCTTCTAATTGTCCAGAAGAGATAAAAAAGGTGTTTAACGATGAGAAGGAAAACGGAGAGATAACCATTTATGAATATCCGGCTAATAGCCACGAACTTGGACTTGCGTGTGGGAAACCTTATGCTATCGCTTCTTTGTGTATTACCGAGACCGGGGCTTCAGAAATTTTACGGCTTCTGACCCCAAAAGTTCTCTCTAAAGGGAAAATATTGGGTATCAACGTAAACCCTTACAGGGTTTTCGGGGTCAACGGGGCGAAGCCCCGTTAAGAGAAACGTATAGGTGATCAAAACTGACGATAAAGCTGGACACTGAGGGAATAAGGTGCATAGGAATCTTCGAGAGTTTTACCGGTGCGGGGGTCAAGGATTGCGTGGTAGATAACGAAGCAAATAAGGTAATAGTGGTCGTAAAAAAGGGGGAGATGGGCTTGGCTATCGGTAAAGGTGGCTCTAACATCAATAAGGTAAAGAAGATGATCAAAAAGGATATAGAGGTCGTGGAATATTCACCAGATCCAAAGGAATTCATAGAGAACTTGCTTCGCCCGGCTAATGTGAAGAGTGTGGAGTTGCTGACTAACAATGACAAACTCTGTGCGTACGTGGAAGTTCTCGCGAAACATAAAGGCATCGCAATAGGAAAAAATGGAGAGCGAATAAAGAGGGTAAAATTGCTGGTTAAACGAGACCAGGGTATCGATAATGTGATAATAAAATAATACTATGGAGTAAAAAGATATGGGAAGAGGACTATATGCGGCGAGGAAGGAGAAAAAGCGAAGAAAGAAGTTCAGGTGGAAGAGCTTGGAGTATGCACGGAGGGCATTGAAATCAGCTAAAAAAGCAGACCCCCTGGAAGGGGCACACATGTCCAGGGCTATTGTCCTGGAGAAGGTAGGAATAGAGGCGAAGCAGCCGAATTCAGCGATAAGGAAATGTGTCCGTGTTCAGTTAATAAAAAATGGTAAACAGGTGACTGCTTTTTGCCCGGGTGATGGTGCAATAAAGTTTATAGACGAGCATGACGAGGTGTTGATAGAAGGTATAGGCGGAAGAAAAGGGAGGTCGTATGGTGACCTTTCAGGTGTACGGTTTAAGGTGGTGGCGGTAAACGATATTCCATTGAATGAATTGGTAAGAGGGAGAAGGGAGAAGGTTTTAAGGTGAGGGTGATGCAACTATCAATGCATTTTGATAAGATATTTGATAAGTGGGACGTTTCAGAAGTGAAGATAAAGGATAGGGGCATGGAGAAGCATATCAGTCTCAAGCCGGTGTCCGCGCTGCATAGTGGGGGAAGACAGGCGAAACAGCAGTTTGGGGAATCGGAGATTTGTATTGTAGAGCGACTTATTAATAACTTAATGCGGACAGAGAAGAACACGGGGAAGAAACTGAAGACCTATAACATCGTTGAAACCGCTTTTGATCTGATACACGAAGCCACGGGTGAAAATCCGCTCCAGGTACTCGTGGATGCGATTCAAAATGCAGGACCGAGAGAAGAAACGATCAGGTTGAGATTTGGTGGCATCTTAGTTCCCAAAGCCGTGGACGTGTCTTCACAAAGGCGGGTAAATGAAGCACTCCGCTTCATTGCGCAGGGTGTACAGAAATGTTCCTTTAAGAGCAAGAAGAGCGTAGAGCGGTGCCTTGCTGATGAGCTCATGGCAGCGGCTAAAAACATGAAGTGCCACTCAATAAGCAAGAAGGAGGAGAAGGAGAGGATAGCAAGGTCGGCGAGATAATGAGGTTTTAGATTGAATGGTTCGTTGTGAACCTACAGCTTTTTATATAAGAAAAGGATATAGTGGTAATTAAGTGGTGTGGAGCATCACGAAATAAAAAGTGAAAGGAAGTAGAAATGGAGGTCTTGTAAGGTATGCACTATAGTAGAGAAAGAAGGGGATTTACTTCCCCTATAAGCGTTGGCGAGACCTACGATGTAAAGATAGAGGATGTAGGAAGAGAAGGCGATGGGATAGCTCGAGTAGAGGGATTTGTGGTATTCGTGCCCAACACGAAGAAGGGAGAAAGTGTGAAGATACGAGTAACGAAGGTATCGAGGAGAGTTGCATTTGCAGAAGTAGTTGCGGAATGAGTATTCATGACTGTGGGGCTCTGCCCCATCACGGGCTCCGCCCGTGCCCCTGCAAGCCCTGTAAGGGCTTAAATATACTACATCATTAATGCTATAGCTTTCCTATGGCATTCCCTTTTTATTTTTTAGTAAATATTCAAATATACGAACTTCCTGTGAGATATGAGTCAGGAGGTATGAGTAATGGCAGAAGAACTATCGGGGAACGTAAAAAAGGTATATGACGCGATGGTAAAGATAGGTGCAACGAATGAGAGCAGATCAAAAGGGATAGAGGATATTGTAAGAGAAGCGAAGATTCCGAAGGGTGTTGTAGCGAATAGCTTAACTGAGTTGCAGAAGAAGAGAATAGTGAAGCGGAAAGTGGGAGAAAAGACAGCGAAATACTATACCCTGTAATTTAATACCTATTACACGGTTATAGATTTTAGAGCAGAGGGAATAGTAATAATCGGTGAAGCGGGGATGCTGATAGTGATGGAAGGGTTAGATGGGGCGGGGTTATCAACACAGGCAGCGCTTTTAGCGCGGTATCTTAGAAGCGAAATCTTCTGCATAATATCAGATTCTTACACGAAGAATAGTTATATACGCTTTAGTCTCTCATACAGTAAATAAAAAAATAAGTATGGAAGAAGCCAAAAAGGACACAATAAGGGAATATGATGAAATTTTAAAGGAGGTCAGAGAACTTATGATTGCAAAGAACACAGATTACGGGGATTCATGGCGAAAAATGCGACTCTCTTCAATTACAGATCAGATAATAGTCAAGGCATACCGAATACGGAAACTAGAAGAATCTAAAGAGCCACCTAAAATCTCTGAAGGTGTAGAAGCAGAATATCGGGATATTATAAATTATTGCATATTTGCATTAATGAAATTGAGAGATGAAAAACAAAGAAGAAAAGAGTGACAAATGCTCTTTACGTGGATAGAGAGCATAATGCATCCAAGAAAGAATGGATCCATTAAAGTTAAGAGAGAAGTGTAGATTTTGTTTCCCGCCGGATAAAGAAAGAATATTGAAAAAGATAAAAAAATTTTACATAATGCTATCATTAGGCCCAATAGTAGAGGGACATATGCTAATTATTACAAAAAAGCATATCCCATTGTTCCAAAGTCTCTCGGGAGATCTGGTAGCCGATTTTTTGGCTATTAAAAGAGTTGTCAGGAAAATACTTAATGAAGAATATGGCGGTTGTATATTTTTTGAACACAATTTATCCAGTACGAGCATCACAAAAAGAGATACGCCCCATGATTATCATGCGCATTTACATTGTGTCCCAACCGATGCGGACATCTTAGAGGACATACAGGAAGTTTTAACACCTATCCATGTAGATAATTGGAATTCTTTGGGAGATTCTGCAAGACAATTTAATGAAAGTCTGTACTATGAAAATAATAGTGGAGATATGTACATTTTTTCGGTAGATAAACATCTTCGAAAACAGTTTCTCAGGCATCTACTTGCAAAGAAATTGGGTGTTCCTGAAAAGGCGGACTGGACTGTATATTTAGGATGGGAAGATATTTTTACAGCGAAAAAGAAATTAACACCATTATTTGAAAAAGAGGAACTAAAATGAGTTTAATAGTCATAAAAAAATCCGATATCGAATACGCTATTAATAAGTCGATAAATACTTTGGTAGATACATTTAAAAGTATAACAGAACTGGGTGGTTGGTGGAATAATATCACTCCTAATGAGCTTGGTGGTTGGCATCAATTCATATTCGATAAGAAGATAGGTCCGGTGGCAACAAGTCAAGGTATAGCCTGTTTTGCATACTCTGATAAAGAATTCGCAAGACTTCCGTTAGCAATTAATTTTTTGAGGAATGAACAATTCACAGATGGTGGATTCACTATCAGAATATTTGGCGAATTTCCATTAGTAGAAAGTACATCGTGGGTTCTGTTAGGGATAAGGGATATAAAAAATGAAGTGGCAGAGGAAATAATTACAAAGGGTGCAAAATGGCTCGAGAGCAATAGAAACGAAGATGCCGGATGGAGACCTATTAAAGGAGTAACCAGTCGTGTTTATGCAACAGCTCTTGTTATATGGGCGTTGTCATCAACTAGAGGTAAAGAATACCAAGCAATTATAAATGAAGGCATAGATTGGATTAGAAATGCCCGAAATGCTGATGGATGTTGGGGAGAATTACCTCGTGACGAGAGAAGTACACCTTTTCACACTGCTTTTGTGATATTTATGCTGAGGCAATGCGGGATCTCTGCCGACTCGGATATTATATCAACACCTTTACGGTGGCTCGATGAACAATGGAATAAGAAAGATATGTGGGAATCACATAAAGAAACTGCGAATCTTGTTGAACATTATGATTTAGAAACTGCACCCACAAAATGGACACGAATAATTTGGAATCATTTTGTAACACCTTGGGTAATTATCGCGTTATTAAATTGCGGAATTATAAATAAAAAAGTTTTTAGAGGGATTGAATGGTTAATTATAAACCAAACTAAGGAAGGTGGCTGGGAACATCGAAATGTTAATAAGTTAACTCTTTGGGCTATACATGACGCTCTTTTTTGTTTAACTTCTTTCTTGAATCACATAGTCAATATCAAAAACTATGACACAATTGAATTGCATGATGATGTACTTGTTCTGAAAGGGAAATTTAATCTTGCGAGGAAAATTAAAAGTATTGTTTCTCTTATCATGGTCTTTATCAAAAGATATTGGGCAGGTGTTGTTATGTTTTCATATTTGCTCATCGCAGGGATTTGTACCTTAATAAATTTAGTAAGCGTTGAATCGTATGTAATAGGATTACTAATCCCAGCGTTGTTGGTAGTGATACAGTTGATAATGGGGAGAATTGTAGTGATAATTAAGTAATTCTTAGCACTTAAAAATCACTTCGACAATACGTTTATTATAGATGGCGATAGAGAAAAGGAGAAGGTTTCAAAGGATATACGAGAAGTGGTCGACTTATGAATTCAGTCTAAACCTATACTATCCGTCTTTGCTTCTCGTCAACCACACCCAACCGCGAGACACGAACACCTACCAATCTTACTCTCTTTTCTTTCCACACCTCTTTTCCGTTACTAAATTCCGTCATCAACGCCTTTGCCGCTTTCTTGAGCGTTTGTACGTCAGAATGGAAGGATGTAAGAGTCTTAGCCCGTGTGTGTACGGTGAAGTCGTCAAACTTGACTTTTATCGAGACCGTTTTAAAAACGAATCCACCTTCCCTTATCGCATTGTAAACCTCTTCCGCTAAGACATCCACGCAATTATTTAATACCGATGTGTCTTTCGTGTCCTCAGCGAAAGTTCTCTCTCTGCTTAACGATTTCCGCTCCCATTTCTCCTCCACTTCGCTCTCGTCTACCCCGTTTGCAACCATATGAAGTCGCCATCCATATTTACCAAACAGAGCAACGAGTTTTTGCACATCACAGCTCGCAAGTTGGTTTATCGTCTCGATGCCTATCTTGGTTAATATCCCCTCGGTTTTTGGACCAACGCCCGGAATCATGTTCACCGGTAAGGGGGCTAAGAAATCTCGCCCGTTCGCTTCTTCCACCACGGTCAGACCATCTGGTTTTACAAAAGCCGACGCGATCTTTGCGATTATTTTGTTTGGCGCGATGCCAATTGAACACGTCAACCCCTCCTTATCCAGTATCTCTCTTTTTATCGCCTGTGCACAAGCTCTCGCCTCGTTCCAATCATGCACTTTCGTGCTGATGTCGAGATAAGCCTCATCAATGCTCACCTGCTCAAATTTATCAGCATAGTTCCTCAGAATTCGCATTATTGCCGCTGATACCTTTTTGTATAACGCCATATCCACGGGTAGAAACGTCGCGTCGGGACACAATTCGTATGCCTTTGAGAGTGGCATTGCCGAGTGAATGCCATAAGCTCTCGCTTCGTATGAGCAGGTGCTTACAACGCCTCTGATTTTCCTGGTACTTTCTCCCGTTGTTGTTTCTGCTTTTGGCAGGATTCTACCACCTACGATAACGGGCAAGCCCTTCAGTTTCGGGTTCTCTCTCACTTCTACTGCTGAGAAGAAACTGTCCATGTCCACGTGGAGTATGACTCTCATCTGCTTATCATCCCTATCAAAATTGTTATATACATCACGATTTTAAGTTAATTTGATGCAAAAAGGAGGATTCATAAGCGAAGAGATGGTAATCAAACAATCTATATAGATTCATGCTTCATAGATGCTTATCTCTGGGGTGATAGAGATGCGAACAAACTGGCTAAATAGACATACTTTTGCATTCTAAGCCTGCTTATAAAGTCATCAGGGTTAAATTTATGGATACCGCTATTCTCTAATATATTCACAAATGCTGCCAGCTTTCTAAATTTCTCTTCTTTTATTTTCATATCCCTCCCTTTCACCTCCTCCATCATATTCCCCATCTATTTATAATATATTACTCATACTAATACTAATAATACTACTATTACTACTACAATAACCTCAGCTTTACTTCTGTCTCGAAGCCACTTTCAGAATAACCGTGAATGAGCAATTTGTGGAAAAGAGGCTTTTCATCATCCCAAAAAATTTAGCACCTTACAATAGTTCCGAAAATAGTAGCTAAAGCCACTATTATCGCTGCTAACGGACCCAATTTACTTTCCCTCTCTATTTTTTATCCTCTCCCAAACCAAAGACTCCACCTTTTCTCTCAATTTATTATTCTGGATTGTCCTCCTCGTATATGCCGAAACATCCTTTTTGAGCTTATTATAAACTGAGCTGTAGCTTTCAACCGCTTTTTTAACCATTCTCTTCTCTTTAGGAATCATGATTATCGCATTCCCATTCATTACCGCATACTCAATATATTTCGCCTCTTCTTGAGAAGCGCATTCAACCCTCGCATCACCTATCTTCAGAAAGAAGCCGTGTAAATCCGAGCCTACTTCGGGCTTACCTTCCGGGACTTCAATCTCTCTATTCTCTTCTTCTCCAATATAATCCCCCGGAAACTTCTTCAATTCGCTTGTATCAATTTCACGCAGAATACCTTCTGCTAAAGCATCTATATCCGCTCCTTTCTTCTTCGCTTGCCTTGGAACGCTTCCGGCTTTCTCAATCCTCGACTTAACCAAATCAACAACCGCTTTATAAACTTCTAACTGCTCTTCTTCGGTTAATCCTAAAATCTCGCCCATAACAATCTTATCGAGTTCTCTTCGATCCGGTTTTACTTTGTCTAAAGAAACTTGCTCCGGCGAGTCTGCACCAAGTTCTTCAAATATAGAATCGCAACTGGTTTTAGATAATTTACGGAAAGAATTTTCAAGGTTTGCCTTTATCTTTTTAGATAACTCCGATGGATTTGGAATAATTAAATGTTCCACAACCACCACATCAATATCTGCAATTGCTTGAGCCCCAGTTAATTGTCGGCAAGTATGTTCAATAATCAATCTTGATACAGTGGAGTTCAGCAACGCTCCAAGAAGTAACGTATCCTCTTTATTCTTTGGTGTAACTCCGTAGAGTTTCTTATCCTCAAACGCGTTATCATTAAGAAAGACAGGCATTCTTTCTCCTACTTTTGCAGGAAAAATTAAAGGTGCGTAATTCCAACCTTTACAAAGCGCATACCATGGAGAGCGTGAATTACAAGTAGGTCTCTTTTGAAAGTCGCGTCCCCGTTCTTCTCCATACTCAATATATTTCAAAACGTTCGTTCCTTTCAGCTCTTCTTTCTGTTTGTAGCAAATCAGAACCTTGTATTTTAACCTGCTTTTATCAATAGAATATCCATCTACCTCTTTTAACGTAAAGATGATTGGCTCCAGAAATTCCTTCTCAATCCCCCACCTCTTTATCTCTTCTTCCGTCAGATAAAATAACTCATTTGCTCCTGTTGTAAATCCTCTTCTAACATCTGCAACTTCTTTTAAAGGAACAAACAAGCTTTTTCCTTTCTCCAAAATCGTGAAGAAAATATCAGGCGCCCTCAGATATTTTCCCCATTTAGAACCCTCGTATTTTGCTGAATCTACATCAAATCCTTCTTCCCATAACTTCTCCTGCTCTATCGGATAAATCCTGATTCTTTCGTCCTCATAATATTCCTTATTCTTCTCAATGAACCTAACGAGCTTGTCAATGCTCTTCCACCTCTTTTCTTCACTTCCAAGGTCTATAAAATCCTTTAATGGCTTCTTCAGTTGAACGAACTTGACCAAATTCTTTTTCCTTTCGCTCTCTTTACCACATCTCTCAAGAATCGTTATGCAGGTGTTGACATCCGCATACTCAAACCATCTCTCAACTTTGCTTTCTATAATCGCAATGAGCTTGAAGTTTTTCAGGAAGAACTCCTGCAGATTTTTGCCGTAATCAACATCAAGCCAAGAATTGGAAGTAATAAATCCTAACTTCCCTTTTTCGGTCAGGAATTTTATGGCGTGGAAGAAGAAATAGCCGTAAATGCTCATCCTCTTCCCTACTTCTATCCCTCCTTCTTCCTTCGCTATCTTCTTCAATTTTGTTTTATAAACAGGCGATGCGAAAGTCTCTTCAAGCTCTTCCTGTCTCGTATAAGGTGGATTTGTAATCACTCCATCGAATTTTTCTTCGGGTATTAGGTCAAAGAAATCTCTGTTTTCTACATTCGACCGGAAACCGCCAAATACGTCCTTTATGGCTAAGTTCATTCTCGTGAGATAGCATGCGAATTCGGCAATGTCCACCCCTTTTAATTCGATTAATATCTCATCATGCCTCTTACGACTCTTTTTCGTCTTCTTCCTGACATAAGCCCTCGTTAGGAATGTTCCTGCGCCGCATGCAGGGTCCATGACCCTCTCATCCCCCGTCCTCACACAAAATCCTATTATAAGGTCTACAACATCAGACCTCGTGAAGTATTGCCCGAACCTGTGCCTCTCGTCGTCAGGGATTAAATTCTCAAAAATGGAACCCAAAACCTCATAACCTATCTTTGAAAGGTCATAAAGTTCCATTTCCTTTATAAACCCCTTCAATTGCCTTATTACACCTACGTCATCAGGAAAAGGGAGGTCATCTACAAATTCCCGCTTGAAAAAGTCGCCATAGCCAAAACACTTCTCGAAATATTCATAAAGCAAGGTCTTGAACCTATTTGCGTCTTCTGTCGGGATGTTTATCGGTGGAAGCTTGAAGCCGGAAGCACGTATTTTAAGGAAATTGTAGAACAGTATCTTCGCAATAAGGATGAGAACACTTAACCTTGCAACACGGTCAAAGTCATCCTATTTTCCCTCAAAAACCCACTTCTGTTCGGTAAACCAGTTATTCAACCGTTGCCTGAAGTCTTTACTCTTTTGATATTCCTCTTCCAAGTCCTCTGAAATGCGGATATAAAAAGTATTTACTGCTGATTTCAACCTGTCTATGAAGATGCGGTCCAGAGGCAATGTCGGAACTTCCTTCTTTATGTAGCAGATTTCAAAGAAATCTTTTGTGAGAAATTCCCTTAAAAAACTCTTCAGCTTCTCTTCAGTTCTCTTCTTTTTACTTCCTCCATCCGCTTTATCGCAACAACATCTCTCTGCCATCTCCTTCTGTCGAGGAGAGGAGTGCCTTCCTCGAATGTTTCCCATAACACAAACTCGTTTATGTTCCATGTAGCGAAGAAAGGAGAACCAAGAAAATTTGCTTTCCTCATCGCATTATCGGTAAGCTCAATGGAATAACCATTATATTCCGGTCTTCTCAATTCGATAACGCATGCTGTTTTTGTTCTGTTTTTGTCCTCCCAGATAACGAGGTCTGCACGTAGCAACTCCCCATCTGTCCTGATGGACACTTCTTGGTCTACATCAAAAGGGAGCTTCTCCTCTACAATAATTTCTTTTAGCCAGTTCAACACTCTACCTTGAAACTGAAGCTCGATTATTTCACTCATCTTCTATAATTTATAGAATTATACCCTCTTATACCATTTGACAACCCTGAAAATAACGAACGAAAGAATGAGCGTCACGGCAACCCCTACAACCTTCATTTTTACACCGTGTGCGCCTCTTTCTCCTCTCCCTGCTTCTCCTTCTGCCTCACCTTTCACCGACACGTTCCAATCATAGAAGAAGACCTCATTGTAAAACGATGCTATCTCCTCGCTCTCTACTATCACACCTGCCTCACGGTTATGAATAGAATTCGCGTTCCAGTTCAGCGATGTTATAATTACGACTTTGCCATCCACGATTAATCCTTTGGTGTGTAGCTTGGTCAATCCCAGCGAGTCTAAATCCACCAAATTCGCTTCTAAGTTCAAATTCTCCTCGCTCGCTACCTTATTCATCCATGCCACTGCTTCGTCATTGTCGTTCCACGTATTTACATTGTAGTCTTTGGAATCCAACAGCACTTTCACCTCGCAGCCTCTTCTCGCTGCTCCTATCAGAGCAGTAATAAAGGGGTTGGGTTCTTTACCCCAGAATCTTCCTGCTGAGAACTGCTGCACAAAAATGCTCTCCTGTGCGCTGTTTATCGCACCTAAGATCGTCTCGTTACTCAGTATGGTATCTGGTGCTAACACAGGAATCACTGTGAAACTGCAGGTTACGGTCCATGGCTCGAAGACCGGCACATAAGAGCCTTGTGGTATCGCTCTGGTCATGAAAAAAGCATTTTCTTCTAAATCTTCCAGCTTTGGTGCGAATTTTTCACCTCGGTAGAGATCTTCAAGAAATACTGCTTTGAAGTAATTCGCCACTTCTTTGTTTCTTATCACGATACCCCAGCCGCGGTTTCCAAAGGAGTTGTTAGAGGGAACGCCAGTGTATTTCCAGTTTTCCGTCATTACTATAACTGTTTTATTGTCAATAACGGCATATTTGGCGTGATTTAAGAACGGGTCGCGGGAGAGACGAACTGTTCCTCCTCTTTCGGTTATCGTTTTCGCAATATACCGCCCTTCATCAGTGATTCCGCCAACAGGGCTGCCTTCGAGCAGCAGACAGACGTTCACGCTCCGATTTAAGGCATCCACAACAACATCCATGAGGCACGGATTGTCAAATTGATACAGGTTGATATACAATGAGGAAGAAGCATTCTCCATTTCTCCTCGCAGCGCGTAAAAGCTGCAATCAGGCGAGACGAATGCGGTAGCTTCGCCATATATAGAGAAATTCTCTGGTGCATGGTAAGAACTACCAAAGGGAAGATTAAGCCAGTCTTCGCGCTGATTCGTGTCTTGAATACCCGTCCGTCTCAAGATCATCCCCTCTCTCGGCTTCTTTAAGGGCTCGCCGAACCAACCAGCTCCTTCGTAAGAGGAGTCCCCGTATATCGCGACATCCACTTCTCTTCCATTTTTATCTTGCAGTATTACCTCATCACCGGTATTGCGCAACACAAAGGCTCTTCCCTTTCTTTGCATTTGAGGAACAGTAGGATCAGAGTCAGAGCCGTATTCGAAATCAGGAGAGATGTATTTACCGGCCAGGGTCATCTGCGCTACGAACGCAGAAGCGTTTCTCGTAACGTATATCGTTTGATTCGGTTGGATTTCAAAAGTAGGGAATATGATTGTTCCTTCATTATCCGTTATGCTCCAGCCTTCGATATTAACAGGATGAATGCAGGGGTTGGTTATTGTAACGTATTCATCCAGCTCGTTCTTCGTAGTAGTGTCTGGATAAACTTCGGTTATGATCACTGTTGGTGGCGCAGTTTTACCAGAAGCGGTATAAGCGAAAGATTCATGGGTGGAGATTAAAAGGAGAGCAAGTATAAGCACTGGTACTAAGCATTTAAATGCCACTTTTTCCCTCATTTTTCTACTCACTTAAAGTTCGCTGTTTCTTTGCGATTGTTTCTCGGGTGAAACGCTAAGCTGAGTAACCTATATTCCGCAGTTTATAAAAACCTATTTACTTATGGAAAGCAAATGCTTCATTACCACTTAAAACGGCTTTAACCTGTTACGGTAATATTGGTGGAACAACTGCTCAGCCATTTTTATTGGCAAGGGATACCTCATTCTGAACTCGTGCATCACTTCTTCTCTACCCGCTTTCGTTAGTCCTATCCTCAAAACCTCCAGGACTTTCTCTTTAATCTTTTCGCTCGCGCATTTCCATTTCGGGACCTCGATGGTCATGCAAAAATCGTGCTTGGTGAATTTACGCCTCAGAATAGGTGCGATAGACCCTATGAGAATACCTTCGTCCAGGTCAAGAAAATGAGGAACTCCTGCCTTTTTCACTCGTTCAGGATCAGTTAAGCGTGAATATGACGGTTTTTCATACGCGTGCAGCTCGAAGTAAAAACGTGGCTTGTATTTCTGGATGAGGAGAAGCAGGTTCATACCCTCTTTCCTCTGATAGTATTCCTCGGCTAAAACGCTGATGTATCTGCTGTTTTTTACCAAACTGGTGATAATTATAGCTTCTCCTACGTATATCTCCTCCTGCGCCAAACGCCCAAGAATAGGTGCTGTGTACCGACTTTCATTTCCGTGCAGACCGCCGACGAAGAGCTTTGCTGGTCCTTCCTCAGGGTACGTAAGTCGGTACAACTTCACGCCATAATCTTCGAGTTCTTCAAGGCCCATTTCTTTCTTTAGAAAAATGAAATCCGCTGTTAAAATAATCCTGTTTCTTTAACCATTCTTTCTAATAAAGTTTCTTTTGGTAAAGTTTTTCTATAAGCCCTTACAGGTAAACCCTTACAGGGTTTTCGGGGTCAACGGGGCAGAGCCCCACATAAGAAAAAGTTTGTTTACAGTAAATCCAGATGCTTTGTGACCTTATCTATCTCTTCAGCACGTGCTGGGCCTATTCCTAATGCAGTCACCGTCCCCGGTGGTATCTCGGTTAGCCCCGCATCTTCTACAATGGCACACGGCAATCCCAACTTTTCAGCAGCATCCTTTATGCCGTATAGTTCTTCAAGGCTCTGTACTTTCAGCACAACCTTCTTCTGCCCCTGTGCTTTCCAGTTCTTTCTATCCTGCACTGGAGCACGTTCGTAACTGAGCAGAGAAGCATGAGCCGCTTGCACTGCTGCTTTACCTCTTGAAAGCTTCAAATCATCCCGCATAACAATGCATTGTTTATATTCCTTTTGCATTTTGGATTTTTTCGATTTTTTCAGGCTTTTTATTCAGCTTTTAGTATTTTTAACCGCTTACTGACACTTTCAAAGACAGAACTGCCTATTGCAAAACTTCGCGCTTTTAAATAATAATTCAACGCACGCTCTTTATCCTCTTTTAGAATAAAGACATCGCCGATATTCATCAAAGTTCGTGCTGTTTCTATTCTGCTCCCCATCTCGTTGAAAATTCTCAATGCCTTCTCGAAATATTCCATCGCCCTTTCAAGCTCTCCTAAATAATGTAATATCCCGCCCAACTCGTTCAAAATTTTAGCTCTCTCTTCTTTATCCAGGACCTTCTCGAGAAGATACTCATTTATCCGCTTTCTTCTCAGCAAGTCCTCCTCGTCTTGATACGAGAAAGGAATGGCTAATGTTTCAAGCGCCTCAAAAGTCATCCCCCTCTCCGCTCCTTTCAATTCGTAATAGTTCCCTCTATAACGCCAGAAATCGGGTGCTTCTCTTATCACGCTCTCAGAAAATGCTTGATTGTAAAACACCAGATTAGGTATCTTCACATCATAGAACAGCTCTCTGAAATTGTTCAAGGTGTTAAGTAAATCGTCCGTCGGCTCTTCAGGCATTACCAAGATTAAAATATCCGCATCATCAAAATCTCTACTCTTCAAATTGCGGATGATTTGCTCACCTATTTCCACATAAATCACCTTTGATGAGAATCTTCCTTGGAAGGTCTGAATAATCCTATCTCTATAAGCAGGCGAATTAACTACGCAGAGTATCAGATTACCCCTGCCTTTTGAAATCTCAAGTTCTGCTATTATCGTATCTATTTCCTCTATATCTTCTATTATGCTTCCCTCCATCTCTCCACCAAAGGGATCAATAGCGGGTTTATATCACACCACCTCCCCTCTTCGTCCTCATATTCAACCGCGGTCAAACTGAAGAGCAAATCACGGCTTATGGAATCGCTTATATTCCTATCACGAGCTTCTTTCCTCTCATAAATCTCAAGAAGCCGTCTTTTATGCTCCTCGGTGAGTGTTCGGTCATACGTTCTCCTCAATTTCTCCAACGCCTTCTCTACTTCTTCTTTTGTTATCCTCACCTTTCCATTCCTGTATGCCTTTATTGCTCCATCTCTTATGACTGAGATGAACTCAGAAGTTTTTCCTGTGGATAATATAGCTTCCTTCAATGCTTCTTCTTCTATCAACTCCGAATTCATCCTCTTATTTACTATCTCTGTATAAAAATTGAAATTTTGTTCATTTATTTCCCCTCTGTCTCTACTTCTCACTGGAAGTTGCGGTAGAATAATATCCTCATCAAAAGCATGTCTGACATTCGCGTAATACGGATTGAAAGCCAGAGGTATGGGAAATGTATAAATGGCGAAGCAATTTGGTTGAATGAGCAAGCCGTAGTTTTCATAGAAGAAATCTTCCGCCTGTCCTCCTCGTGTAAGCTTATCAAGGTCATCAACAATTACCACAACTCGTTTCTCTGTTTTGCTTTCAACTTCCCTCGTAAGCCAGTTGAGCTTTTGTATGAGGTCGCTCATTCTCGTCTCAAGCTCTCTTCTGATATACTCCCTTGTCCTCGCTTCTCTTCCTAATTTCAGGAGTATAAATTTCGAGAAGGATATTCCCATTTCGCGGTATCTCGTGACATCTTCCTCAGAAACCTTTGTGATGCGCATCATAAAATCTCTGAAATCTTCTCTAATATCTCGTTCCAGTTCAATCTCTTTCTCGCTGTGTCGTAGACTTTCAGAGCCATAGAGGCGAAGAAATCACGGAAATCGAAATCGCTAACGTCCAAATCTTCACGGATTGAATAGCTAACGATGAGGAATCGGTCCTTATTAATCAATCGCGATAGCTTATTCAGTTCTGTACTCTTACCGCAGCCTCTGAAACCAAGGAAAATGTATTTTTTAGCACTTTCTGCATTCTCTATCCTGTCTTTCAGTTCTTCTATAGGAGATGGTGTGCGCTTTGGTCTCTCAACATAAAAATTCCTGAAATCTGCTTCTGTCTTGAGTGGCTCCACAACGAAGTTGTTGTATGCTCCAATCAGATTTGTTGCCTTAGGCATTTCAATTTGCTCCCATACTAATAGCAGGTCATTTTATTATAATTTTGAGTTCTTTGAAAACATAATCTATTAAAACACATGCAGTAGTAATCTTAATAGCGAGGAATCAGAGAGCGTATGAAAATGGGTATGAAAATGGAAAAGAAATACAGACCGGAGATAATAGAGCGGAAGTGGCTGGAGAGCTGGAACGATTCGCTCTACTATTTCACGGCATCTTCAGATAAGCCATCATACATCATTGATACGCCACCACCGTACCCTACGGGTGATTTCCACATTGGCAATGCTTTGAACTGGTGTTACATTGATTTTATCGCTCGTTATAAGCGAATGCGTGGTTATGACGTGATGTTTCCGCAGGGATGGGACTGTCACGGACTGCCGACCGAGGTGAAAGTAGAGGAGAAGTATGGTATATCCAAGCATCAGATAAGCAGGCAGGAGTTTAGAGCGTTGTGCAAAGAACTTATGCGGACGAAGATAGCGGAGATGAAAAGCATGATGAAGAAGCTCGGCATGTCCATAGACTGGAGCACGGAGTTTGTTACGATGGAGGACCGTTACAAACGATATACGCAACTCTCGTTCTTAAAAATGTATCATGATGGGTTAATATATCGAGCGGAACATCCAGTGAACTGGTGTCCCCGCTGTGAGACTGCAATAGCCTTTGCAGAGGTAGAATATGAGGATAGAGATGCTTATTTGAATTATATACGCTTCAAGAAGGTAGGTGCAGAAAGAGAACCGGAATATGTAGAGATTGCAACGACGAGACCAGAGCTGCTTGCGAGCTGTGTTGCGGTAGCCGTGCATCCTGATGACGAACGGTATAACGATATCGGAGGAAAAGAGCTGGTGGTTCCGATATTTGGACATACCGTGAAGGTATATGAAGATGAAGGTGTGGATCGCGCGTTTGGAACCAGTGTAGTAATGATCTGCACATTTGGTGATCGGCAAGATGTGAGATGGTGGGCAGTGCATAATCTTCCTTTAATTGCTTCATTAGACGAACGGGGGCGGATGACCGAAGTGGTACGGGGATATGCGGGACTCAGCGCAACAGAATGCAAAGAGAAGATAATTGAAGATTTGAGGGCACAAGGGCTGCTCACGAAGCGTGAACAGATAGAACAGAACGTGGGTGTTTGTTGGCGATGTAAAACACCTATCGAGATCATTTCTACACGGCAGTGGTTTGTGCGTGTGAAGCATGATGAGATATTAAAAGCCTCGGAGGAGATAAGATGGTATCCTGAGCATTTTTCCATCAGACTGAAAAATTGGGTTGAATCTATGGAATGGGACTGGTGTATATCCCGCCAGCGGATTTTCAGCGTGCCTATTCCAGTTTGGTATTGCAAGCGATGTGGTACCGTTAAAGTTGCCTCTGAAGATGAACTACCCGTGGATCCACTGATGACGGGTCCAAACGGGCTGTGTGATAACTGTGGCAGTACCGAATTTGAAGGAGAGAAGGATGTGTTAGACACCTGGATGGACTCATCACTAAGCGCTCTTTGGGTTGCAAAATGGAACCTTAATGCGGGAGAACCATCAGGAATCGGATTCCCCGTAGAACTGAGACCGCAGGGGCATGACATTATAAGGACATGGGCTTTTTACACCATCCTGCGCTCGCTTGTGCTTACCAAATCAATACCCTGGCACACGATCTTAATAAACGGGATGGTATTGGGTGAGGATGGGTATAAGATGAGCAAATCACGAAATAATATTATTTCGCCAGATGCGGTGATTCAAGAACATGGTGCGGATGCATTCAGACAGTGGGCGGCAATTGGCGGTGCCGTAGGTTCAGACGTCCAGTTCAGATGGAAGGATATAGTAGCCGCGAGTAAATTTATGCAAAAACTCTGGAGCATTCTCAGATTCTCTATGATTCACCTTTCAGATTACCAATACAAGGAAGGAGCGGCAACTCTACGCATTGTTGATAAATGGCTGCTCTCCAAACTGAACAAGCTCATTCGTTCGGTGACGGACGCGATGGAAAACTACAAGTTCGACGAGGCGATGAAGGACCTACGAGCTTTTGCATGGAACGTGCTTGCCGGTGATTACATTGAACTGGTGAAGTCGAGATTATATGGACGGTCGGGAGATGAGGGAAAAGAATCCGCCAGGTATGCATTGTATCTAACTATAGAGGCGCTATCCAAGCTGCTTGCACCGTTCATCCCTTTTTATGCCGAGGAGATGTATTCCTACATCGAAAAGGAAAGGAGTGTGCATATAGCACAGTGGCCAGAGGTAAAGCCTGATCTGATCGATTTAGAAGCTGAGAGGAAAGGTGACTTGATCGCTGATATCGTCCGAGCCGTCAGAAGATACAAGTCTGAGCAGGGTATTCCCTTAAACGCACCTTTAGGTAAACTGGAGATATACGCAGATGATTTTGATACCGAGGATATGGAGAATGCAACGGCAACGAAGGTGGAACTCTGCAAAGGTGTGCGTGAGATTAAAAGTGGTGGCAATATTCTTGATGTTCATGGCACGAAGGTGAGGATAATCAGGTAGCTTACTTTGTCTATAAAAAGGAGGAAATGCGCTACGATTGCGTCTTCTTCATCATCCCACTCTCGGCAAGAACAGCTAACAATCCTGCAAACGCTCTATTTCTTTCTCCTTCTTGAAAGATATGCCACTGCCAGAAGCCCTAATATGGCGAATATCGCTTCAAATCCCCGGATCTTCTCTGGTGGTGTTGGTGTAGACGCAGAGCATTCAGGATTTGGATCACACGGATCATTTTTGTCTGTTCCAGCAACCATTTTCCCACGTGACATATCCCGGGGTTCTTTTCTCGAGCTTCATATTTTTTGTTTTAATTATGGAGAAGAGCCGAGATCATCCGACTGGCCGCTGCAGGATACAACAACCTCGAAATTGCGGAAATCACGGAGATCGATGAGAAAAATGTCAGGTTATGGATTAACAGGTTTAACGCCGAAGGGTTTGCTGGGTTATTCAGGAGAAAAGGTGGAAAAAGGGATGGAAAGCTCTCAGAAGAGCAAGTAGAGGAGTTAAAACGGGCATTGAATAAGCCACCAGCCGAATCGGGATACGGACATGTTGCTTGGACGGCAAAACTCGTCTGGCGGTTCATCCAAGACGTTTTCGGGGTGTCGTATGCCTACAGATACATCTACCGGCTCATAAAAAGGATCGGATTCAAATTAGCGAAGCCATACGTCACTCATGTCAAGCAAGATAAAAGTGAGGTGGAGAAATTCGAGAAACAAATTTTACCGGCAGCGTTAAAAAAACAGAAGGTTGAGGCAAAGGGATTGAAGGTTATCGTGCTTTCTCAGGACGAGAAGCAGATCTGGGTCGATTATCCCTCATTCCGTATCGTCTGCCCTGAGGGCGAAAAAGGTCTTTTGGCTAAATACTTCCCGATAATATTCGGGTGAAAGGGAGGTGAATAACTATGTTAGTGAGAACTCCTATGGGCATTGACCCCGCGTCCCTCTGGGTATGCTCTCTATAGTAGTTTAATACAAAGTCCCATTGATTCTGCACTTCTGCAGGATCAGGTGCTTCAGGTATGCACGGATCCATTGCGTTCCCAGCCGGGAGTGTGGCTAAAAATATTGACCCAAGCATAAGCGCAATGAAGACAAACGATACCAGTTTCCTTACCATTTTATTTCGTCTGTTCATTTTTATTTCTACTTTTCATTCTTAAGCTCTGGTGATAAAACTTCTTGTCGTTTTCAGCTCGCCTGAAACAGGGTCCATCGCTAAGCCAAGTGCTTCCAGGGTGAATGTCCCAATTAGCGGTTCACTTACATCAAAAATTCTCACCCAAACGATCTCTTCTCGACCTTCTATTTCAACTGAGGCAAAAGATACACCTGCTTCTATTTCACTCTTATCAGCTAATGCAACCTTCCTCTTTTCTATGACCTGCAATCCTAATTCATCAGCCATTCTTTGAGGAATACACACGTAAGTAGACCCGGGTGTCCACTAACATTCTCCTTTCAATAATCTTTTCCCTTTTCGGGTCACCCATTTTGACATTCGCATACACATGCCCCATTTTATTATTTACTTTTCCTTCCTTCTCTTTTACTTCTTCACTGTCTGGCTTTCTTCTTTCTCCATATTTCTCCAATGCACGAGACCCGAAATAGAAGGCAATAACAACAAGATAAACCCACATGAAGAGTTCAACCACCGGATTATCTTTTATGAAAGAATCTTTATGGAAGATGCTATAGAAAAGGAGCGTGAAGAAAACTACTGTTAGGGAGATGGTAAGAGCTCTCCTGATTTCGTGCCTATCCAGCACTTCGAGAGGCTCAGGGAAGAAGAAAGCTATCCTGTCAGGGATAGGTAAACTTTTTATAAGACCAAAATGCTCTTTAATCTTCTCTTTTTCTTTTGTGTCTCCCTTTTGTTGTGCTGCTTCTAAATCCTGCCACTTCTTTTTCTTTTTTAGATTGATATTATAGGTCATATAGTCCATGCAGATGAGAGATAAAATAAAGCTAAATATACCTAAG
>DYFG01000145.1 GCA_020725315.1 Nitrosotalea sp. | reverse complement strand
CTCCGTACTCTTAGTAATACTTTTATTAAATTAATGTTAATCTGACAATGTCAAGGTACTATCGGCAAAGAAAACAAACCATTATGGATATTACTCAGATATTCTAAAGGAGACGATGACAGAAGAAGCAAGTCCTAGGAAAACAAATTAAGAAAGCTCGAAAGCTCTGCTCTTTTTATCTTTTCATTCATTTGAGAACTCTCCAAACCTTTACTATCTCGGCTTTAGCCGGCTTTCCTTCGATAAAAACTTCAATCGCTCTATGTTTCCCGGTTTGATGGACTAATCTCGGCTTTGAGACCCTTCTTCCCACACACTTTATCTTCTCGCCTTCAATCTGGTTCGACATAACCTTCATCCCAAAGCTCCTTGAGAATATCTTGGACAAAAGTCAAATCGAGTCTCAGGGCATCTGCTATCTCATCTGCCCACACTTTCTCCTTCCCCTTTATGAAATCAATAATTTCTTTCCTCGCCTGTTCCTTAGGAATATCTCTGAGTTCAACGATTTCCAATCCTTTCAACTCGGCAGCAAAGAATCTGATAGCTTCCCTTACCGCTTCCGCCTTAGATACCCCGAGCTTTGCTATGATGCACTTCAGCTCTTCCTCCACTTCCGTTAGGTCAAGAGGATATACGTATTGCATATATAAGTATGTAGAAGATTTATATAAATAGGTTTCAGTTGAGAAACAAAACAACAGGGATGCCCTGCAATTTATTGCGGGGTGGCGTGGCTGGGCTTCAATCCCTCCGATACACCGACTCCGGTGCTTTTTCTTCTGTTCTGGTGTATCTTAACCGTCCTCCCTTAAATTTGAACTCGGGAGGCCTCCTCTCAGCTTCTATGATTTCGCGTGTCCTGCCTGATATCCGTGCTTCTATATCCTCCGCTTCCTTAGCTATTTCACTCTTCGCGATATGCAAATCATCTATTTTTATCATCCCGGCAGCTGCAGTAGCGGCAGAGATAAAAGCCTGTAATTTCACCATTAACGGGTCTATTATTCCTGCTTCCATCATGTCTTTCACCTTCTTCTCCCTTCCCGATATCCCTGCCGTTTTATTACCCGCATAATGCTCAGCCCGGAGCAGCGCGAGCGTATCAATCTGGTCCATGCCGCTATTCTTCGCTATTGCCCTTGGTATAGACTCCAAAGCGTCCGCAAATGTATTCACTGCCAATTGCTCCTTGCTTGGTATACTTCTCGCAAATCGCCTTAATTCAGTTGCGCATTCAATCTCCGTCGCACCCCCTCCTGGTACCACTCGATTATCATCAAATAAACACGCAACAGCGTTCAAAGCACTCCTTATCTCGCCCACCATACCTTCTAAAATCCTGATATGAGCCCCTCTTATAATGATCGTCGAGGACTTCTTATACGGGCACTCCTCAAAGAATACAAATTTCACACCACCTATCTCGTGCTGCGCTACCTTTCCTGCGAAGCCCAATTTCTCTTCACTGAGATCACTTACGTCTTTTACCACTTTCCCGCCCGTGGACTTCTCCAACCGCTCCAAATCGGTCAACTTCACTCGTTTAATCAGCATTATCCCTGCCCTTCTGAACTTATCCAGCGCATCGTCATCAACACCCCACCGACAACAAACCACGTTGGCACCCGATTTGATTACCGAGTCTATGATTTCATTAAAAATCATCGCCCGGGTCTCCCTGAACTCTCTAAAATGAGATGCTTTTGAAATCGAGACATGGAAATCGAGTGCGCCGATCGTTTCGCCTGCTCTGCTTCGTTCTCTTGCCGCTGTTCCCGTTGGTAGCTCCTTCCTGCCTTTTACTTTGGGCTCCTTATGTTCAATGGGGAAATCGAGCAACGCTATCTTGGCATTCTCCACTTCGGTTGGAAGCTCATCCAGGACATCCCTATCCACAACAACGCCTTCAAAAAATCTCGTCTCGTCTACTCCCCCGCCCGCTTTTGCCTCTAATACCACATCATCCACATCGATCGGCAACTCTCCGCTTTCGCTTATCCTTTTTATGCTCTCCACGATCGCTTCTACCAACCGGTCCTCATCACAATAATCACACCCCTTAAAAGCGGTCTTTGCCACTTTCTTCAGATATTCATCGCTCTCCCGTATCTCTACCGGTGCGGCTACCTCACTTAAAACCGTTTTAGCCCTCTCCAGTGCCTTTTCATAACCGCTCACCACCACATTTTGATGTATTCCCATGGTTTTCAATTCAAATCCACGCCACACCAGCTCACCCGTCAGAATCATAACCGTAGCAATGCCATCTCCTACCCTTTCACCTTGTGTTAAGCCGGCGTTTATCAATACATCGACAGCAGGATGCAGGTATTTCAATTCCCGTACTATGCTGTATGCATTACTCGTGACGAGGTCCGCAACTTCTCCTTGTGTCGCTCCACTGGTTATCAATTTCTTCGAGCCAAGAGGACCGATGGTAGATTTGAACATATCTGAAAAGGTAATGGAAACAAGAGCATTCGCTTCTTGAATCTCCTCAGGTGGCACTTCTCCCGGCGGTAACTCCTCCTTTATCGTCATCCTTCTTTTCCTCGGGTTTGTTTGTTTATATCTTCACTATCTATAATGGCAATAATAACATATTGGAATACAACGGTATAATAGATAAAATAAAAAATAACTCCCAATCAAAGCAGTCGCTTCACCCGTTTTCTTAACAGCGTATTGAATGCCAAGCGGTGCGAATAGCTGAAATAGGGCTGTTGTAGTTGCCATCAGCGTTATTATATAAGAGGATCAAATAAGAGATGCGATGCAGTAAAAGAAAATGCAGTAATCCAGCAATAATCTATCAGAGATACTCGGGGCTGCACCTCTGCGAAACCCATTTCATCGAGGACCTGGAGAGGAAGGTAAAGAAGGAGATGAGGAAGCAGATGATGGTGGAGCGAGGGGATAAGATTGCAGTGGCACTGAGCGGCGGAAAGGACAGTTCAGCTCTTTTATATATGCTCAAAAAGATTTTTTATAATCGAACCGATCTGGAATTCATTGCGATATCGGTGGATGAAGGGATACACGGCTATCGTTCGATAACACTGAGCAATGCGGAAGAGGTGGCAAAAGGGTTAGGGGTGGATTTTTTTCGGTTCTCCATTGAAGAGGAGTTTGGATTCACGCTCGATGAGATAGTAGCCAAGGGATTCGAGCAGGCGCCGTGCACGTTCTGTGGCATCCTGAGGAGGAAAATAGTGGAGAGGAAGGCGAAGGAATTGGGTGCTACGAAGGTTGCAACTGCGCACAATCTGGATGACGAAGTTCAAACGATCTTAATCAATTATATACGAGGGGATATAGAGCGGTTAGGGCGGCTTCGAGGGCGTAGAGAAGAGTTTGTGCCACGGATTAAGCCTTTAAGCGGCGTTCCGGAGAAGGAAGTTGCTCTGTATGCGCTTATAGTAGGAATACCGGTACTTACCGTTTCTTGCCCTTATGCTCCGCGTTCTTTCCGTTTCACGGTGAAAAGGATGCTGAATGAGTTTGAAAGGAAGCATCCGGGGACAAAATATTCAGTGATGCGCGGTTATGAACGGCTGTCGGAATTTTTGCCTGAAGCACAACCCGAGCGAAAGCTCTTGCACTGTGCGCGATGTGGTGAGGCATCCGCATCACGCATTTGCAAGGCGTGCGAGATACTAGAGATGATGAAATGTCTGTAAA
>DYFG01000144.1 GCA_020725315.1 Nitrosotalea sp. | reverse complement strand
CCTATATTCTCCTCACTCTTCGGTTCCACAAGAATTGTTCTGACTTCCATACGTCTTTCTTAACCTATAAAAAATCTCCCTCGTTTTTTTCTTTTTATAGCGAACAATTGATCTACGGCTTGAGCCTATCTGGAGTTCCCCGAAGGGGAATGTGGGCGGAGTGCCGAAGGCACGAAGCCTGATATGCTCTGTTATATGAAGTCCGCATTAAAACACCTAATAAACTAACGGTTTGCTGTATTCGATCTCAGTAATCTCAAACTTATAAACACTGAAATCTCCTGTTTTTAAGTTCCAGACGGCTTCTCCTTTGGTAGGAATCCTTATCCCATTTAATTCCATATAATCCTTCAGGTGGACTGAATAGTTTTCTAAGCGGTACTGGTCGTTTACTGTCATGTATCTTTTGCAAACAAAGCTAATAACTTCACCATTCTCATTGAATTTAAACACCGCTGATGCTGTTACTCCTCCGTAGCTCATGGTTGCCCTTCTTTGATTCTTATCAAGCCTTTCTGCTTTAGTCTGACTGCAAATATCTTCTCTTTACTTATAATCTGTGAGTTTTTTACATTCTTGTTGAATGCAATGTTGCCGATGGTGAGGGCTGATGCTATTAGAACAATGATTACCCCAAACATGATTCTTTCATGCAATAATGGCGGATTTCATATAACGGTTCCAGCATATACGAAGTTTCGGCGATGCCGAAATTTGGGCGACTGAGTGAGCCGTATATGCTGTGTTAAGTGACCGAGCGAAGTGAGGCAAGGCAAGGCACGAAGTGCCGCTGAGTTGCCCGAAGCCCTACAAGTATCCATCTTTTATAACTTTTCATCACCAAACCACACATACAACAAAGATACTAAAACTATAACTGCCAATAGTAGATCCATAACACCAAACGGATAGATTGAAGGAGCTACAATCATTGATGTTATACTTAATGCCATGCCGAAAACAATTCCCCATTTTTTCATTGACCACGTTGCGTAACCTGCTATTAACCTAGACATGCCATAAATAGCGCTAATCACTGCCCAAAAAATCGGTCTTTCTTGAAACCATGTTGGGGCAAATTCTGCCGGGACAAACAGTGCCGTTACCGCTAATATTTCGATAAAACCATGAACAAAAAGAACAATAGAAGCTATTTTTGCGCTGGTCTTTCTATCCATATCTACACCTCGTTTATAGTTTATGATTAGTTTTAATGTTTAGTTTCGGGGCCAGGCGAAGGGCAATTTCACTTAACGGCAAAGCCTTGCGCCGTGCGAAGCATAGTCACAAGGCGGGTGTTAGGTGCAGTTCGCCCCTATTTGTCCCGTTTTCGCTCCACCCCTTCAGAAATGCCGTCAGTAGTTCTTGACCACCACGGGCAAGAATACTTTGCGATAGTTGGCACTAAGGCGGAAGAAGTCAAACTCAGCCGGAATCTCCGGAGCGCCTTGAGCGGCATTCAAGCCAACCTTTGACAGCACAATTGCACTGCTGGGGGTATGCCTACCTATCAGCGTCCAACTTGTACCGTCCTCGCTGTAGTAGCCAGAGTAAGTTATGCCTTCACGCACTACACGCAGGTATGCCTCACCTTGGCTGGTTGTTGATGTTGCGAAGTTGCTGCCAACGAAACTCCTACCTTCCACGCGGTCGAAGTAGATGGCATTGCCCCGACAAGCTGGGGGGGCAACGTTGCAATAGGCACGACCAAGTATCAGGTAGTTATTGGTATCCTGATAGAGCACCAGGCCAGCAATGTGGAAGTTGTTGGTGGGCGTAAAAATGACGCGCGTGCTAATCTCGAAATCACCCGTGGGTGTATTCTGAAGCAACAAGTTCTTGTCGCCCACGCGACCCGAGTGAGTCATAATGCGCAGGAAGCCAGGTCGCTCAATCAAACTCCAACGAGTGGGATCTTCATTTACCCACGACCAAAAGGGGTGGAGCAAAGAACTGTCGAAATTGTCCGTCCAAGTGTAGCTATAAGGTGAAGCGGTTACTGATCGGGTTGCGTTTGCCAATGGAAGTACAAACGCCAACAAGATCAGCATACTAATCACGGTCGTGAGACCAGCGCGCGGGAGAGATTTTGCCTTCATTGCGACACCTCCTGTCTGTAATGTTGAGGGCGAATTGCACCTAACGGGCGCAGATATGCGAAGTGCGATGCGAAGCCAAGCATTTGGGTGAGCATAGCGAACCGCATAGCTGCTGTTAACCGACCCGCAGGGCAAGCGACAGAAGGGAGCGCAGAGTTCGCCCGCACCTTCGTTCTTTCGCTGATACCCCTTTGCGCTATTGGGGTAGACTCTTACGGTACTTCTGTGCACTTAACCAGAGCCGTAGGCTAACCCAGACAGCTCTAATATTACGTGGTTTCCTGATGGTGCCAATATCGAACACCTTCGGTGACTGACGAGGATTTAGATACTCGTAGATTAAAACGAAACTGGTCTCTAGGCCGTCATAGACGCTAACTGCTGTGACATAGACGCCAGGATCTTTAGGAAACGAGATGACCTTGTCCCAACAACCCTCTTTAAGTTCTTTCTCCTTCTTTCGTCTTAGGAACTCAGGCAGACGACCTACAAAACCGTAAGTTGCTCCCGGTTTCATATCCGTCATATCTGGCAAGATAACGTCCCTTGTGATAGGCCAACATGAATATAGAATGTTCTTATCCAATTCCTCATGAATATATGATTCCATCCGCTTACCTGTTGGCTGTGAGAGATGGCGTAGCATCTCCCTTGCTTCAGACAATGGCTTTGTCTCGAGCAGAACCACGCACTCAGATGCCTCTCTATGGCCGAGGTTCCTTAACCGAATCTCAAAGTCATCTGGGCTGTTGACTGTAACTTTCTCAAGAATGATCTTCGGTCCTCTGTAAACTTCCCAGAATGCTGCAAATAGCCATCCAGCGAAAGCGCCCAAGAGAGCTATGATGATATCCCTTATCTCTATCATGATACAACTCTCCCATCGGACACGGAACCCGTCCTTTGAGCAAAAAGGGGCGGGCGAATTTCGGTTAACGGCAGAGCCTGCCGCCGTGTGGCATGAGTGACTTTCCTGTTCCTGGGCGTCGTCCCTTCGCCGCATGTCGGCAGGCGTGTGTTAGCCGAAGCCACTCTTGAACGTCTCACTCATTTGAGCCCAAGTTGTTTTCGGATCAGTTCGCAAAGGGTGTCTTTGATTTCTGAATGGCGAGGGACCGGCGCTTTCCGCCTACTCTTGGGATTCACGTATATATCGTGCTTTTTGCCATGACGCTTCAGGTAACACCCTGCCTGTGTCAGTTCACGGATGAAATCGCGCCGTTTCACACCTCCACTCCCAGTTCCTTTGTCTGAACTCCAACGCGAGGCAGGATTTCCTCCTCTTCTTCCATCATCAGTTGGTAGGCGTCTCGGATATTCTCCTCCAATTCCTGAAGGGACGCCCCTTGGCTAAAGACACCCGGAACTTCCTTTAGCCTACCGACATACCAATCTTCATCCACCCAATATTCAAGGGTAAAGTATCTCACCATAATTCACTTTCCTCCTGCACAAATTGGGTTTCGGCTAACGTCACGAACGTATCTGAAGTTCCCCGAAGGGGGATTTGGGCGAAGGTGCGAAGCACCGGGGCCAGATACACTCTGTTATACGCCGTGCCTTTATTGGGCATTTTTAACTTGCCTCCTCAATAATT
>DYFG01000143.1 GCA_020725315.1 Nitrosotalea sp. | reverse complement strand
CGGTTGACGGAGGGCATCGATGGGAAATGGCTTATCCTTTCAACTGATGAAGCGCCGGATGCCAACGAAGCGGTGAATATGTACCTGGAGAAGGAATTCATAGAGAAGGTATTTCGTGTTTTGATTCCAGCAAAAAGTCAACGTAATCTTCCACTTCTTTATGCAATTCCGGGGGCATTTGTTTGATTTTCTCCACTATGCCCATGGTATCACCTCCTTAGTTTTATGCTTCCATTCATCACGAGGAACTATGAACGCTTTGAACCATTCGTTTGGCGTAAGATCCGCATCACCCTCTCGTAAAAATCCCTTTATCTCGATATACCGCACTTCATCTTTACCTTTTGAGACGAGATCATATCCATAGCCATCAGGTACATCGGTCGGCTCCCTCCCATGCGCTCTTTCATGCCGCTTGACAAGCTCTCTCCCTCTCTCTTTCATCTCTTTAGACGATACCTTTTCTGTCTCAATCTGCTTGACAAGAACCGCACCTAAGTACTTCGGCATCGATATGGTTAAACTCGCTTCCTGCTCTATTTCCTTCCGCAGCGTCTTTAACGCTTCTTCATATTGCTTCTTTCGTTCTTCTTTGTTCCTGATGACAAGTTCGACTTCTTCACCCTCCGCTTGCCGCTCGTACAAAACAGCAAGTTCTGCATCCAATTCTCCAATCAAGAATTCCAATGATTTAATCCCATATTTTCGTTAAAATCAACTTCTTCTACGATTTTCCGAATATCAAAAGGAATAGAATCTATTACCATAAATCCATCCTCGCGAATCCTGAATTTACCTTGCCGTAAAAGGTATCGCCGATAACATCAAACACCTTATCACTCCCTACAGCATTCCTGATCTCTTCTAATCTATCAAAGAGTTTAGCCAGAACTATACCTTCTCGCGTGCTATCTGCCACAAGATTAAATACATATACATCTTTCTGCTGTCCGTACCGGTGAATTCTGCCCATCCGTTGCTCAAGCCGATTCGGATTTCCATGGAATATCGTAATTGATCATGAGATGACAGAACCGGAGGTTTATACCCTCACCAGCGGCTTCTGTTGCCACCATAACCTGCGTTTCGTGTTGAAATACTTTTTCTGACTCGACTCGCTCCTCTAATCGCATACCCCCATGGATAAAATTTGCAGTATACCCCCATAATCTAATCTTCTTCACTAAATACCCCAGTGTCTCGCGTGATTCGGTAAAAATGAGAATCTTCTTATCTCCGAGAGATTCCATAACTTTTTTTAAAACACCTGCTCTTTATCTGATAACCTGAACTTAATCGTCTCAGGATAGCGATTAGTGAAAATAGGCTTCCCTTCAAAGTCTTTTAAATCCTCCTTGAGTCTTCTTATAAAGGGCGGATTGTCTTTGTTCTCTAAGGATTCATCAATTAATTTCTGAGTGGCGAAGAATCCTCGAACCAAGAGGTCGAGAAATAATCTGAAGTTTTCAGGGTCTCCTTTGTGAGGCGTTGCGGTGAGAAAGAGCAGATGATCAGAATTCTTTGAAATCACTTCTCCCAATTTGTATCGTTCCGTCCTCGATAACTTATTCCCGTACCTGTAAGCAGCCATTTTGTGAGCCTCATCAACGATAACCAAATCCCATTCAACGCTTTCAAGCCCTGGTAAAATCTCTGTACCTTTTGCAAAATCAATTGATGTTATAACCTGGTTCTCTCTTCGCCATCATCTTCTCATCTCTTCAAATCGCTCCTCTACCTCGCCCTCATAAGCTTCATGCGGGTGAAGATACTCCACAGTTTTACCCGCCTTTGCCTTTGCAATCTTCTCAAAAACTTTTTCGGTTTTAAGCGTAGGCTTTCTTGTTCCAACATCTGCTTATAAAATGGGGGAATCAAAATGGGTCATTTATTATCCCTCTTTCAACATTTCTTCACCTTTTTCTTATCCTCATCGACAAACAACAGGTTCACCTACTGTTCGTTTGATTTTTCGGCTACTTATTTATGTACGGGGAGCGATTGAATTGATGTAACGTATTAGAAGAAAATGCCGTGGACTGAGTTAACCTTCGGAAACAGAACCTTTTTTCCCGACGTGAGGAGATTGGAAGAGATGAAGGAGGTCATATATGACAAGCAGTTCTTAGCGCGTGCGAACCTGGATATGGAACTGTATTACATGTTCAGGGATGTAGCAAGGGACGAAGCGGACGCTAAAAAGATAGAGGAACGAGGGCTGAGATACGACATCACGATTATTCCGCCGAGTACACTCGGCGTGGAATTTGTTAAAACCGCGGGCCATTATCATCCCTATCTCCCGGGTTCAAATCTCACCTACCCGGAGCTGTATGAAGTACAGGAAGGTGAGGCACATTACCTCTTGCAACGAAGATCTGAGGAACGCCACGTCGAAACCATAACCGATGCCGTTCTGGTAAAGGCGAAAAGAGGGGATAAGGTGCTCATACCGCCTGATTACGGGCATGTCACGATTAACCCCTCGGAATCGACCTTAAAGATGGCGAACTGGGTTGCCCGGACGTTCTCCTCGATCTACGAGCCGATAAAGCAAAAGGGCGGTGCGGCCTATTTCGAACTGACAACGGGCGAGTTCATAAAGAACGAACGATACGACGAGGTGCCGGATATCAGATACGTAACACCCTCGGAGATAAGGCCGAAGGAGCTCGAGCTGGGCACAGACGGAGCGATGTACGAACTCTTGAAACATCCTGAGAAGCTGGAGGTTCTTATAAAACCCGCTGGGTTCTTTGATTAAAATTCTACCGGCTCATTTCTTGGTATATCGCTTAATTAAGTTCTTTACATACCTGTTTACTTCATCGGGTGGGAGATGGTTAACTATTTTATCTATATACTCCCTTTTGTCGTCGTATAATACAAATCTCCCCGTCTTCCTACCAAACCATTCAATTCGAGGGTCTTTAACGATTCCTCGACCTGGTCTTCCTCCATACCTGACGTCTTCTTCGCTTTAAAAAGTATGATTTTATTCTTATTAATGTGTGGAAACAGTTTAAAAGACCGATAGCTCACACTATTGGTGCCTGATGTCATGGCCCAAGAGCAGGTCAGGGTCAGGAGGCGGCTAACTGAGAGCGAAGTTCTATGACCCTACGCTCATTGTAACTTGCCATTTTTGCATAAAACATCCTGAAGGAAACCGTATTCCCGAATTTACCATCTAAAAGGTATTTCTGTATGTCCTCAACGATGAGCGATTTCAACTCGTAAGCGGTGATTGACAATATGCTCTTCTGCACGTTCAGGAAATTGTGCAATATGCTCTGAACAACAACTATGTTCCATCTTCTCCTGTACTCCTCTGGAACTCGTTTACCGAATTCCTCAATGGATCCAAAGTTTATACTAGTGGCGAATAGTAGAAATTCGTTATTCTTTTTCTCATCCTTAGGGTCGTAGTCCGGGTTTGGTATGCTACCAGATAAAATTCTGGGCTCCTTTTATCCTCGAACCGGTAATTGAAGATCACTGCTGTGGCGCTGTTTTTTCTTTTGTGTCACTAAATACATTTGAGAGTATCTCAAAGAGATCGCTCTCCCCCACATCTCCCAATATCGGCAAAAATTGGCAGATTTTTCTCTCCTCAACTCTTGGAGGAGAGATAATCCTTATAAATAACTATCGGAAGTAGGGGCGTTCGGAAGTACTGATCTAATAAAAATAAGAGCAATATACTAA
>DYFG01000142.1 GCA_020725315.1 Nitrosotalea sp. | reverse complement strand
GTGGCTTGAGGCCACAGGGAGGAAGAAATGCCAGAACCTATTCAGGAGCCAGGTGCTCCCCAAGTCGGACCGGATCCGCAGGTCGTTGACCAGAAGGAACCTGAGACCTTCAGCCGGGAATACGTGGCCGAACTCAGGAAGGAAGCTGCGTCTTACCGTACTAAGGCCAAGGAGCTGGAAACAAAACTAAGTGAGCTGGAAGGCTCGCTACCCCAGCAGGTAGAGGAGAAAGCCAAGGAGTATTTGGAGCAACTGTATCAGCAATATTACGGACAGAATCCGTATCAGATTCCCTATCAGACTCCTCCAACGCCAGGCGCGGGCTATGATCCCTACGCTCAGAAATGGAAGGAATATGAGGAAAAACTTAGGGCCCTGGAGGACCGCATCTCAACCTCACTTCCTAAAGTCTATGAGCAAGAGCTGGACAAGATGTTCGCTGATCTCAAGTCCAAATATCCTCACATGAGAGAAAAAGAAATCTTGGCCGAAATTTTGGCCTATGGCGATGCTATTTCCCCGGAGGAAATAGAGGAAATTGCTAAAGCTTCTCATGAGGAGATGGCGGGACTTAAGGATCGCTACATCACTGAGTACTTAGAATCTAAAAAGAAACCTGCTCCTCCTTTAGGACAGGCTGGAGCACCTCCTACCTTCACTCCCGCAGTCAAGCCGGAAGAGATGGACTGGGAAAAAGCGAGAGAGGCTGCTGTGGCCTACATAAAGGAAGCGAGCGAGAGGGAATAAGGAGTGAATTTGAATGGCTGATTTAACCACCTATGATGCGGTCCTGAAAGAGTTCTATCTAAAAGGACCAATTCAAAAAGCTCTCAACCTAGCTAACGTGCTATTTTCCCGGATTGAGCGGGACTCGCAAAGTATTTTGGGAGAGTACGCCGTAATCCCAGTAATGGTAGCTGCTACTCAGGCTGTAGGTGCCCGTTCTGAAAGAGCTACCCTACCTACTGCCCAGGAAGCTACGTACGTGAGGACACAAACTCCTTTGCGCTACAACTACGCGAGAATCCGGATCTCAGGACCTGCCCTGGCCCTCACTAGGGGCAATGAGGGAGCGTTCGTGCGAGTGGCGGACTCCGAAATCAAGAGCGCTGTGGAATCCTTGAGAAAGGATATCAACCGTCAGATTTTCGGTTGGGGAACTGGGCAACTGTGTCTGGCTAATGGAGCTGGAGCTAACACCACTACGCTAACTGTAGATACGCCGGGTAACAAGTTCTTGAAGAAGAACATGTATATCGATATCTACACTGCTGCCGGGGCCAAACAAGTCGACTCCATCCAGATTACTGCGGTGACTGGTACAACTACCGCTACCTTGGCTTCCGCTCAGACTTGGAGCGATGACGCTATCGTCTATCGAGAGGACGCCAGGAACGTGGAGATGATGGGACTCAGGGGCATTATAGAGAGCGGCCTGGTTACGACTCTCTATAACGTCAGCCGCGATACCTATCCTGAGTTTGCCGGAAACCTTCTGGATAACGCTGGTGTTAACCGGGCCCTGAGCCTGGCTCTTCTGGATCAGGCTTTTGATAAGAGCGGAGAGGAAGTAGGTCTGGAACCTACCCTAATTATCTCTAACCACGCTCTGAAGCGGAAGTATGCTGCTCTGGTCACGGCTCAGAAGCGGTTCGTCAACACCATGAAATTGGATGGTGGCTATACTGCGGTGGAGTTCAACGACGTGCCTTGGGTGGCCGACACCGATGCGCCGCCTAATCGCATCTTCTTTTGCCATGAGCCGGTCATTGTGCTCTATCGGGCCTCTGACTTCGATTGGATGGATGAAGACGGTGCGATTCTGTCCCGCGTTAGCGGTGTGGACGCCTATGAGGCCACTCTGTTCCACTACGCCGAGCTGGGCTGCCAGAATCCCAAGGCCCAAACCGAGCTGGCGGACATTACCGAATAGGAAGGCTCAGGTGGAAGATAAAGATTTCCAAAAGCGACTTAAGGCTATAGACAAACTTCTTCTTTTGAAGTTCAACTATGGACGAGGGCGCTGGGAAATCTACCGCACCGAAATGCGAATCTATCCCCTAAATAGTCCCACTTTAAGGAAAGAGGGGATAGCTCTATATGTAATGGAAGACTATCCCCTCTTTGTCCTGCGCATTCAGAGCCCTTCCGGCGGTTTTCGGGAACCCGATCTGGGAATTATCCAGCAGCTTCAAAAGATGGATCGCTGGAGGAAAGAAAGACCCGTTCTGGACTTCCTCTTGGAACTTAGGAAGGCGGAATGGGAACAGGAAAGAGAAAGAGAAAAAATTTGGTCATAAGGGTAGAAAATGGCTCTAGGAATTACCATACAAAGAGTATCTGTTTTTGGGAATAAAAGAATAGTAACCGCTGATCTAACCTTTAGTGGCACCTATCCCCCAGGTGGAGAGGCGCTGGGGGCGGCATTACTGGGCTTGAGTGAAATCGACTTGGTTTTGCCTTCGGGCAAGAGTGGCTACATTCTGGAGTATGACTATGTCAACGCCAAGATGAAAGTGCTTAATCCTCGTGCCGCCATCTCTAACACTCTGGCTGTTAGTCCCCACCCCACTGGCTCTATTTCCGTCACTTCGAACGCGGCCTCTATGGCCGACCATACCCTTTCGGGGGTGGCTGGAGTCGCTGCGGGCGCCGGAGCGGAATACTCAGGATCCTTGTCCCTGGCTGACGTGCGCATTATCGCTCAGGGTTATTAGGGTTATGCGTCTGAACTTGGGCAGTGGCTGGGTTCGAAAACAGGATTATCTCAACATCGACTCCAACCCTGATACAAATCCTGATATAGTAGCCAAAGTTCCGCCGTTGGATTTTGCGGATAACTCAGTTGAGGAAATCTACGCTTCTCATTTTTTGGAACACGTGGAAGATATCGTTTTCCTCATGAACGAATGCTTTCGGGTGCTCAAACCAGGCGGGATTATGAATATTCGGGTTCCCTACGCCCTTAGCCACGCTGCTTTTCAGGATCCCTACCATGTACGCTTTTTCGTGCCAGAGAGTTTTCTGTACTTCACAGAGTCCTGCGCTTACTTGAAATATCCCATCACCGCTCGTTTTGAAATACTGGAGAATTCTATTGTGGGACAGGAAGTAGTTGTCAGGCTGCAAAAACCATGGAAAAAGTCGATCTGATTTTAGTCTGCCACAACCACCTGCGTTTCACTCAAATTGCGGTGGAGTCCATTCTGGCGGACAGAACCTACCCCTTCCGCTTAATTGTGGTGGACAATGCTTCCAGCGACGGAACTAAAGAGTGGCTGTCCTCTCTTGATATTACCTATCTGCGTCTGGAAGAAAACAAAGGTTGGGTGGGGGCAGTCAACCGGGGTCTGGAGGAAGCTCGCTCTGGCTATGTTGCTTTCTTGAACAACGATATCAAAGTTAGCTCTGAATGGCTTAAAAAACTTATGGCTCATATGCGACCGGGTGTTGCTGCCGTAGGGCCAGTCTCCAACTATGTCATGGGGCGCCAGCACATTTCCTACAATGACGGCTCCTATGAGGAAGAAGCCAATTTTTTAATCTTCTTCTGTGTGCTAATTAACCGAAGGGCTTTGCAAAAAGTAGGAGGATTCTTGGAGCCGACTTTTTTTAATGGCGGAGATGACATTGATCTCTCTATTCGTTTTAAGGAAGCCCGATACAAACTCTTAATTGCCCGAGACACCTTTGTCGAGCACTTCCATTCGCAGACCTTCCGCCATTTGCCGGGAGGACACCAGTATCAAATTGACGCCGGAATGAGCGATATGGTCAA
>DYFG01000141.1 GCA_020725315.1 Nitrosotalea sp. | reverse complement strand
TAAATTTAAATTTCGTGATAATCTTATCAACATGTGCGGAATATGGGATTTTTACTATTTTATTACCAAAAAGTCATAGGGCATTAAGTAGTAGGAAGTAGACTATTAATAAATGTTGTTATTCTGTGGCATTTTTACGATTTCAGGCTGCTATTTGAGAGTTTCATCATCAATTGCCTGAGCGCAAGAATAAATCCGGGCAATCGAACGATCAAAAAGCAGAGTATGACGAGAACAGCTCAAAGGAACACGAAGGAGTCATTTGCGATTATTACCATAACCTATTTGCTGCTTCCTGAACCGCTCCCAGCTTTCCAATGATCGTCGCATAATCACCATCCAGAAGTTTTGTCTCACCATGTGCAATTATTGATTTACCCTCCCTTCGAACCATTACGATCAAGCTATCCTCTGGCAGCGAGAGCTCTTTTATCGCCTTTCCTACCACGCGCTTATTGGAGACCTTGACCTCAAGTATATCCCCTTCTTCACTGACCTCGCACATGGTAAACAAATCATGATGTCCCACCATACCGTCAAGCATCAGAGCAGTGGCAGTGACGGGGCTGATTGAGCGGATGCCGAGATCCATAAATGCTTGAAGGTTTTCCGGGTCATTAACCCGAGCCACGAGTTTTTCTCCACTGAATCCGAACTTTGTCTTGGCAACCTGGCATACCAAAAGATTTCTGTTATCCTGGTCTGTGGTTACGACGAGGTGCTTGGCATGTTTGATTCCCGCTTTCTTGAGAACTGCAACATCCTCAGCATCGCCATGTACAGCCCGTATTCCCATTTTTAGCGCTCTTTTACAATTCTCTTCATTATTATTTAAAAAGAGTCTACAACAATCTGCACATAGAGGATTACCGCGCAGGATTTTTGAAATCCTTCCTATGTATCGTATTATACGAGCAGAAGGGCACGATTCTACCATCTGGCAACCCATAGTGAATCACACATCTCCTCAACCGAGCACACTCGAAATTGTAGGGGTCCATGAAATGCATGGCGCCGATAAAGAGAAGGTTGAAATGGAGATCGCTCAAGTCCTCGTAGTCGTGGCTTTTTAAGAATCCGATAAAAAGCTCTTTTATAAAACTGGGATGGATATACCGTAACGCGGTGAAAACGGATAGCCTTTTATTTCTATTATACGCTGCTGCTAATTTCTCCATATCCAGGTATCTCGTTATCGGCTCTACCTTTCCGTCAGCTCTTCTCTTTTTCTCGACCACGAGATAAGAAAACGCGCCACACGAGAAATGGCAGCCTACCTCCGATGTGCTGGCCAATGTTCCAAGCAGCATGCTCATGAACGAAGGGGGGAAGAAATCCTCTTTATGAAGAAAGCCGGTTTGTTCTTCTACCTTCCGTATGACATCAGAGACCGTTATCCGTTCGTGGTGGTCGTGGGGAGTTCTGCCGCAGAATGAGACCGGCTGAAAATTCACACCGCGTATAATCGCACTATTCTCGACTGCAAAGTTTATAATCGCGCCAATCTGGTCGTCGTTAATGCCTTTGGCGATCGTGGGTACAAGCACGATCGCGGGTTTCGGCCCTGCAGTGCGGTGGTTTTCGATCGCTTTCTTCTTCATAGCGAGCAGTTTTCGACCCCGTAACTTCTCGTAGGGCTCTTCGGTCACGCCATCAAACTGGAGATAAATAACACTCGTGCCTGCGGATTCAAGCTCTTTGCAATACTCAGGGCTCGCAGCCATTTTGAGTCCGTTGGTATTCACCTCCACATGGTCGAACTTTGTTCGCGCGTAGGCAATGAGCTCCGGCAGGTCGTCCCTGAGTGTGGGTTCACCACCACTGAACTGGAGCCCCGCAGCATTCGTATTCGAAGCGAAATTGTCTATGATCGCTTTTAGTTGCTCGAAGTCAGGATCTTTTTCATATCCACCGCCATTACCGTCACTCTCGGCAAAACAGGTAGGACAGCTCAGGTTGCAGCGCATGGTTATGTCTATAACACCTAAAACCGTGGATGATTCATGCCGGGGGCACAAGCCGCACGCAAAGGGACATTCCTCATTAATTTCCGTTAGTTCGTTTATTCCCGCTCCTTCGGTGTCTTTCGCTTCAAATTGTTGGTAAAGCTGATAATCCGACCAGCAGAGGTCTTTAAATGCACCGTGTTCCGCACAGCTCTTCTCCATGTAGACCGCTCCGTTCTCCTCGTAGAGGCTCGCATCGATGGTGTGATAGCAGACCGGGCAGATGCTTTTCGTGGTTCGTATCGGGTTCATTTGTTCGTTCTATCTCTTTAATAATCTGAGGCTGTTAAGAATGCAAAAATTTTTAGGCTGATTCAAAATCTATAAGCCTTAGCTTCTTTAATATTTCCTTTTGACGGAAACCCTGTCGGTCCCTCGTACCTTATCTTCAAGCCCGCAGAGACAGATGCGAATTTTATCGCCTCTCTCACGTTGAGCGTATCCATGTATATTGCTAAAAATATGGCTCCAAATACGTCTCCCGCCCCAGTGGGGTCCTTAACATCTACCTTCAAACTACGAGCTTTCCAAACTTTATCTTCCGCAAGAAGCATACACCCTTCTCTTTCGAGAGTCGCTATGGCTATTTTCGGCCCTGCATCTACCAAACACGATAATATCTCCTTAACTCCAATCTTGAACGCAGAAACCTCGCCTTTTCCTATCTTGATGATATCCACGTATCTCAAAAGCTCGTTAAGGTTTTTAGGCAAAGCTATTTCTACCCTTCCTTTCTCATCTACCTTTCTGAACAGCCCTTGAGGGTCGAGCATTACGGTGTTATCTTTTCTCTTCACCCGCTTGATGACATCTACACCGATCTCATCAATGATTGGTGATATATAAAAACTGCATGCTTCCTCGTATGTTTTTGGAATATCTTCAGGAGTTATACGGGATATATCACCTTCACAAACTTGCTGTCTATCTCCTTTAGAATCATAAATGTTCTTGAATCGAGTTGTGCGTTTGCCTCCAATAGATATTCCTTTTATGTCAATACCTTGGTTACTGTAAAACGAAAAATCTTTGAAATCAATGCCTACTTTGGATACTATACCGACTTTCTTCTTTAGCGTTGTTAGAGCTATCCCTGCATAAGTTGGAACACCACCCAAGGCATTTTCAACCGAACCACATGGCAATATGTTCGTATCTATAGCTATATGACCGATAATGATTACATCTAAAAGATTTTTAAGGTCATACGAAGATGTCTTTCGGTTTTGCACTGTTCCAAAGCTTTTCATAATACTTAACAAGAGAATCTAATTTCTCAACCCATGCCTTATATATCACTGTATGTTTACCACTATATCCCCTTGCCCGTTCTGGATAATGACTTATGTGAGCACGGCATTTATTAGTTTTTGGATCTATAATTATCAATCCACATTTAGGATAAATATCATAGACTTTCAATTCAAATTTTCCTTTTCCTCTACTAAAAAGAACTATATCCCTACAAATTGCTATTGATGCCTCATATTCCGCACGTAATCTTCCCGATTTCTTTCCGTTAATTTCTTCTTCATCCCTTTCTCTCTGCTTAAACGCCTTGGATTCCAGATCGAGTAGTAGCATTCTTACGTTTCCACCTTTTTGAAGGAGTGCAATGATATTCTCACGGATCTGGTGTAGGGGCCCCAATGCATTTATTCCATCAATTGTTGCATTGCCTTATCCTGCGGAGAAAAAAGATTTCCGCTTTTTGAACTCATCATCGCTCTCGAATTCAAACCGCAGAACCTTATCCTTGAACCATGATATTTCCAGAT
>DYFG01000140.1:2325-3897 GCA_020725315.1 Nitrosotalea sp. | reverse complement strand
ATTTTAGCGTTCTATTCTAAGGTACTCGCAACCTGTTACAATAAGCTATATATGGTTTTGTCTCACAATAGTGCTTTAAAGAGCATATGATTATTCTTTCAGGCGGTACGGGGACACCAAAGCTCCTGGTAGGACTGAAAAAGGTATTCAAAGAGGAAGAGCTGAATATAATAGTAAATACCGCGGAAGACATCTGGATTTCGGGAAACTTGCTTTGTCCGGATATCGATTCGGTGTTGTATACTTTAGCCGGGATAATAGACGCGGATAGATGGTGGGGCATCAAAGGTGATACTTTTTATACGCATAACGCTTTGGAGCAGTCGCAGTATCCTGAACCCCTGATGATCGGTGATAAGGACAGAGCAACGCATATAATCAGATCTGAGCTGTTACGTCAAGGAAAAAGCCTGACCGAAGCGACTGCGGTGCTTGCACAACGCTTCGGCATAGCCAAGCATATAACGATACTGCCGATGACCGATGACCCTGCATCGGTGCGTACGAAAATTCGTACGTCTGAAGGCGAACTCCATTTTCATGAGTTCTGGGTAGCACGAAAGGGTGAGCCTGACGTTTTAGATCTCTCGTTCGATGGCATAGATGAGGTAAAACCGTCTGAGGCAGTTATCCAGGTGCTGGAGAAAGAATCTGACGCCATGGTGCTCATAGGGCCGAGCAATCCAATAACGAGCATAGGACCTATTCTCAGTTTGAAGGGAATAGGGGAACGTCTAAAGTGGAAAATCGTCATAGCGATTTCACCAATCGTTGGCACTGAAGCGGTAAGTGGCCCCGCGGGGAAATTTATGCGCGCAAAAGGGTTTGACGTTTCGCCCTATGGTGTGTATACGTGTTATAAGGATTTCTTAGATGTGCTGGTCATCGATAAGCATGACGATTGCCCCGGAGATACCGGGGTGGAGGTGCTCAAAACAAATATTATGATAAAAAAAGAGAGAGATAGCAGAAGATTGGCACTGTTCCTGAAAAATTATTTAATGAAGAGATGAATGAAGAAGAAGAACAAGAAAAACTACAAGAACGAAGAGCGAGTATCGCTCTGTTTATCGGGATGGGGAGTTTCATCCTGCTCACGCAGATCATTGCGTTACTGCTTGCTGCACCCTTTAAAGTAGCGGGCGTAACAGCATTTGAAAATCCAGAAGATCCACGTAACCCACTAATCTTTTTTATCTTTATCATCGCTTTTACGGTGTTCATCCTTGTTGTGCTCAGGTTCGGAGGAAAAAGGCTTGTTTATTTCGTGATGCTCACCGCAGTGGCAGTAGCGATCTATTATGTAATGGCTGTCCTCCTTCCTTATCCCTATATTCCCGTTCTCGTTACGCTTGCGCTCGCGCTTCTCCTCTTTACATATCCTGAATGGTATGTCCTCGATGTGACAGGTTTGATAATAGGAGGGGGAGCAGCGGCGATATTTGGTATCTCCCTCGGCATCCTTCCCGTTCTGCTCCTCATGATAATCTTAGCGATATACGATGCCATTGCGGTTTACAAGACGAAGCATATGGTAGCATTAGCAGAATCAGTCATCGATTTGCGGATGCC
>DYFG01000140.1:0-2225 GCA_020725315.1 Nitrosotalea sp. | reverse complement strand
GAGCCCCACAGTGAGATGGAAGATGCATTCTTCATGGGGCTCGGCGATGCGATCATCCCTTCTTTGCTGGTGGTGACTTCATCAGTAACGTATGCAAATATCGCTCCAGCGTTAGGTGCGCTCATAGGAACTTTAGCTGGATATGCGGTGCTGAGCAGTTTTGCCGGCAGAGGGAAACCGCATGCCGGCTTGCCTTTGCTCAATTCAGGTGCAATAATTGGGTTTGCTATCGGGTATCTGGTTATGGTGATGTAAAAAACCTATTACTATCAAGAATCGGCCGAATAGCGTGAGAATTTGTTTAGCCAAAGTTTTTTATCCGTACCGCTTCGCTCATTTCTTTGGCTACGTTTATCTATCCGATAAAGCATTGCAGTGTTAAAATATTTAAGGGAAAGGGGCGTATAGTGAAGAGTATTTATGGCTGAGTTTAGGATAAGGAAAGCAGCAGAGTCGGATTTGCTTGAGATTATACGACTATGGAAGAGAAACATAAAAACGATAAACACGGCATCAGATATTGCTGAGTTGTTCTATGCGTTCGAGAACTATTTCTTCGTGGCAGTTTCGACATCGGCGAGCATTGAGGGAAAGCTCATTGGTTTTGTCGGTGGCGCGGTAAGAGAGGAGCATGGGCATATATCCGGAATTGCCGTGGATAAAGAATACAGAGGGAGTGGCGTGGGAAGAGGGCTGATAAAAGCTGTGGAAGACGAATTTCTTACCGATGCGTTCGAGAGAGTCACCCTTGAAGTCAGGAAAAGTAACCGGGATGCAAGAAGATTTTATGAAACGCAAGGCTACAAACCGTCATATACCATAAGAAGATATTATGCTGATGGTGAGGATGGAGTCGTGTATGCAAAAGAGATTTGCTAAGATGAAAGTGGGAGAGTTTACGGAAGAGATGAAAAATCCGTAACCGAGGATATTGCAACTTCGATAACAATCCATGAGCATGGATGGGCTTCCAAATACTATAACAAACCGCTCGTTGCAGGTGAAGGACCTGCTACACTCGGAGCATATTTCACGCAGCAGGGAAGATGGTCTCTTAGGTCGTTGGGACTATGCTTCAGGGTGGTAAAAGATTTTATCAAGAATCTATGATGCATGAAGCCAATGCAGTGGTGGGATTATTTTACATTATCAGGATTGGTAGAAGCTATGAGTGGTGTAACCGTATCTATTGCTATTAATGATGCATTCGACTTTTTTATATAGCCCATTAGGTCACTCATTATTCGTGACACATACTCACGATACTTCCATAGGTCATTTATATTCAATTTTGATTCACGAAGAGATACCTGCAATCTCTATCCATCAAAGTTCTCCAGCATATCCACGGTTCCAAATAGTTTGGTTAGCGCAGTGTAGGGTCTTCCATCTTTATCGTTTAATCTCCTCCGCATACTCTGTCTTTAAAGCTGTTTCTATCTCTAATTCTCGCCTCTGAGCAGAAAGAGCTCTGCGAAGTGTAAGCAGGTCAATTCCTTTACTTATAGACGCAATGAGCTCTTCCTGTGATATTGGCTTTCTCAAGTAGTCAAAGGCGCCCAATCTTAACGACTCTATTGCTCTTTCGTGGCTACCGAAGCCTGTAATGATGATAGAAACAAGAATGTTATACTCTAAAGCCCTTTTTTCTTCTGCTGCCCGCTTCTTTTGAAGACGGGAGATTGCAGTTCTGAGCTCTTCAATGGAAAACGGCTTACGCAGATAATCAATTGCACCGAGTCGGATCGCTTCTATCGCCTTATCCTCGTCACCATACGCGGTGATTTTTCGCTTCTTTAATCTCCTTTAACAGTGTGAACCCATCTATTTCTGGCATTCTGAGGTCGAGGAGCAGAAGTTCGTAATCCCTTTCGGCTTCTCTTAGTCGCTCCAGAACACCAATCGATGAAGTGATATATTCAACTTCGTACCTTTCATTACGCAGTTCACGCTGTAAATATCTGCATATCTCCTCTTCATCATCCACTATCAGGACTTTCATCTCAGCCCGATTTTCACTTTTATCTCCTCTATCTCCCGCTCTATCCGCACGAACCGCTCTTCCATATACGACTTCAAGTCTTCTCGTAATGCCCTTATCTCGGTAACAATATCCTCTTTACCCCTATCTATCTTCTCCGAGACCTCTCTTATCGCTCCTATTGTCTCTTCCTGCTTCTCAAGCATCATGCCCGTGTCCTTCTTTATCTCCTTCTCTGTCGCGA
>DYFG01000139.1 GCA_020725315.1 Nitrosotalea sp. | reverse complement strand
TATTCCCCTTCCCTTTCTTTCCGTAATCCTGGCACGCCTCGTTTGGACAAAAGAAATCGTCTATGTTTACTTCTTCCATTCGCCAATTCCTTGATATTTCCTATGGAAGCATGGGGTATACATATTTTTCTACAAAATTGGGACATAACCCATACTTCTTGCATTGGCTACAGCATCTAAAATGAGCTGATAAAGGTTTTTCCCATAGAATATTTCACCAATAACATCAAATACCTTATCGCTTCCCAGAGCATCCCTGATCTCTTGGAGTTTATCAAAAATTTTTAGCCAGAACCCGAGCTTCTCTTGTATCCTCTGCTACAAGGTTGGAGACATAAACATCTTTCTGCTGTCCATACCTGTGAACCCTCCCCATTCTTTGCTCAAGTCTATTAGGATTCCAGGGTATATCGTAATTAATCATTAGATGACAGAACTGAAGATTTATGCCCTCGCCGGCGGCTTCAGTTGCCACCATGACCTGCTTTTCATGCTGAAAAATCTTTTCAGTCTCTACTCTTTCCTCTAATCTCATACCACCATGGATGAAGTTTACAGAATATCCCCATGACTGGATTCTTCTCAGTAAATATTCCATTGTATCTTTAGATTCTGTAAAAACCAGAATCATTTCATTTCCGTGCATTTCCTTTATCTTCTTAAAACCTTCTTCTATAGCTTTTTTCGACTCTGTTAATTTGACTTCTTGCTCCTCTTTAAGGATCTCTTTTGCTTTCTCTATCAGGTCATTAAGAGTTTTGATTTCTTCTTCTAACTCTTCTCTATTTTCGGCAATGCTTAGGGTTTCCCATTTCTTTTCATGCTCCCATCTATTCTCTTCTTCGTAGTCGTCAACCTCTTCAATATCAATATATGTTGGTATCTCTCTCAAGGGTTCTGGCTCTTTAAGCAAATCTTCAAGTCTCTCTTTTCTTCTTTCAAGAGATCTCAACAGTGCGTAGGTGCTTGATGCCATCCTCCTTTGTAGAATTAGCAGAGCAAAGGCAATATTCCTCCTTTTGTCTCTCTGCAAAGCCGTGTTGTATTGAGAAATATAGAATGATGGATAAAGTCTTTTAAGCTTAATGCGTGCGTCTTCAGTGGTAAATTGCCAGTTGATTTTCGAAGCATGGGGCGCCAGTTCTCCCAAGCCTTTACCTCACGACGCAACCTCTCTTCATCAGGAATACGTCTTCTAAGACATTGGCGGGAAAGAACGCTCAGCTCTATCTCTGCCATATTGAGCCAACTGCCATGCTTGGGAGTGGAATGAAACTCAAGCCTCTTCAACAAACGCCTTGCCTCAAAAGGCACAAAAATCTTATACAAAGCCGCAGGATTGTGCGTATTCAGTTGATCCATCACAACCCTTATGCACTCTGCCTCCGGATAAAACTCATGAGCCAGCTTCTGCATACACACAGCCCAATCCACCTTGGTACGCCTTTGGTTCACCTCAACATGGCGCCAACCTTTCAAAGGTTCGAACACCATAAACAAATTGCAAACCCCATTGCGCTCATATTCGTAGTCAAAACGAGATACTTTGCCAGGCTTCGCCGGCAAGACAACACGTTTTTCCTTAACCAGCTGCTTAGGAACCTCGTCAAAACACACTATTGGATGCCGGGGACCGTAGGGCTCGTGGTAAAGCTCCAAAACATCCTCTATCCGATAGACAAACTCGGCATCTTCCCGTGGGGGGATCACCCACTGCTTACGTCGCCAGGGCTGAAGCTCGTTTTTTTAAGTACTTGGCGGGCTGTCTCAGGGGAGAGAGAGTCAACCTCCACCTCCTCCAAGGTAACCAGCTTCTCTGCCAGAAGACGCGAAGCCCAGCGGGTGTGCCCATCAGGAGGTGGGCTGCTGGCTAAAGCTATCAGGTGGGCTTCAGCTTTGCCGTCCAGCTTGCGCAGGTATTGTCTATTGGGCTTGCGGTTATGGATGGCTTGTAGACCTTCTTCCACGAACCTTCTGCGCGGACTCTGGACGGTGGCAATCCCTCCATCCAGAGCCCTACTGATGGCCTCATCACCCCAGCCTTCGTCTACTTTCAGTAAAATCCGTGCCCGAGTAAGAGCCCGAGCTTTAGCTTGGCCTGAAGATACTAAATGGTTCAGTTCCTGGCGCTCCTCTGGGGTCAACTTCACACCATATTTTTCTCTTGGCATAGCTCCCTCCTGCTTGAGTAGATTAAACTCAGCAAGAAGAGTATACAAATATGTGCTAGGAACATCAAATCAAACTTGACAAAGCACTAGTAATGATAATGGCTTTAAGCTTGCTGATTTACGCATTTGCGCAGCGCAAATTGAGGGATTGGAGGAGAAAGGAGAAAATGTTCCTGACCAGAAAGGGAAGCTGACAAAAAAGCCAACGATGAGATGGATATTTCAGCAATTTGAAGGAATACACGTGCTCGAAGAAAGGAAGGAAAGGGGTGAAGCGGTGATAAAGATGCTGAATCTTAGAAAAGTCCACAAGAAAATCCTCTCTCTTCTGGGGCCAACCTATGAAAAAATCTATTTATGCCCAACTTAGGTGCGGAAAGTGGGTAATAAGGTATCAAAACCATTTTTAACTATACCTATTTAACCTTATCCTTTTTTTCACCTCCAAGTGCTTCCTTCAGTGATTTATAAGCCTTAATCTTCCATCTCGTGAGCACGTGTGTATTAAGTTCAGACACGATCGACACCACGCCTACCTTGGTCATTACTTTCCTCATATAAAACGCTTTATGCCCACCGAGCACGAAATTTGTACGGATTGCCTCCTCAGCATCACTATAGCTGGGATAGTCGTTCATCCAGCTCTCAAAGTGAGGGTCACCAATTCCCTCCCTGCATTCTGCTACTAAAATAAGCTCCCCGCCTGGCACTACAGCTCGATAGCAATTCTCTATCGCCTTTGTCGCTTGATAGAGGTTCCTATCTTTTGGGAACCCACCGGCACTTACCACCAAAATATCATATAAATCGTGCGTTTTAAGGCAAAACAAGTCTTTTGCTACCTCAATACCCTTCTGAAATACAGAGTTCATCTCCCCAGCGTAGGCATCCACCACCTTATCTTTCCCCGCTGCAACGATATCTATCAAAGCGTCGAGCATTAGCTCAGTGGGCGTATCTCGTGTGTGGTCGTCAACAACGATTACTACATCAGCGTTTTTTTTGGTAAAAGCCTTATGAGATAACCAATAACGATGTAAAGGATTACCTGTTTCATCTGGTAGAGGGGAGAGAAGTCTCTCCATCAACACTAAATAGTGCTATTAATGCACTGAAGTTCTATTACGGCGAGATTTTGAGGCAGAAGTTCGTTTATGAGATAAAGAGACCGAAGAAGGATAAGAAGCTTTCGGTTGTGTTGAGTCTGGAGGAAGTTTTTCAAATACTTTCATCAGTGAACAACATAAAGCATAAGGCAATCTTAATGCTTATATACTCTGCAGGGTTAAGAGTAGGTGAGGTGGTGAAGTTGAAGCCTGAGGATATAGATGCTGAGAGAAAACTCATTCACATAAGGGGCGGAAAGGGAAGGAAGGATAGGTATACGATGCTTTCAGACGTGGCGTTGAAGATGTTGGGCATCTATATGCAAGCAAACGTCCCAGAAAGCTGGCTCTTTTCTGGTCAAAAAGCTGATGCTCACATTACAACAAGAACGGTGCAAAAGATCTTTGATGATGCGGTCAAAAAGGCTGGAATAATAAAAGAAGTAAGCGTTCACTCTCTACGTCACAGTTTCGCTACACATTTATTGGAAAGCGGTGTGGATTTGAGGTATATTCAAGAGTTGTTGGGGCATAAAAGTTCAAAGACGACAGAAGTATATACGCACGTGAGTAATAAGGATATAGGGAAGATAAGGAGTCCTTTGGACATAATCTTCAAGGAGGTGAAAA
>DYFG01000138.1 GCA_020725315.1 Nitrosotalea sp. | reverse complement strand
TTATCCTTGGATTTGCTAACTTGACCTCGTAGCCAAGTGCTCTGAAGATGTTGTATGCTCCACGCCATATCCTGCAGGCTTCTATCGCGATCGTCATCTGAGAACTCGATACCATCAATTGTTGCATTGCCTTATCCTGCGGACAAAAAAGATTTCCGCTTTTTCACTGAATTTCTAAACTCTAAATCCGAAATCCTAAACATGTGGGGCTCTGCCCCACGACCCTGCAAGCCCTGTAAGGGCTTAATTTGGTGCTCAGGATTTAGAATTTTTGAGGTTAAAACCGGAAAAGAATTCTTAAATTATCATGTTAAAACCGGAAATGAATTTTGTCAGTGGTTTTTGGGTTGAAACAATTGATGATAACGGTATTCTTATTTTTGATGAACAGGGCTCAATGCGCAGAGTGCCATGCTCCTCTTTGTTCCCCAAACGCATGCAACAAAAATCTGCCTTCATGACCACGGATAGTACAACCTTTAAATAGTCTTGAAGCTTTAAAGAAGGTCAGTTGGGTAAGAGGGATATTAACGAATATATGAATCCTGATCAGGCTAAAGATCGGACAAAAGCACTTCTCAACGTGATCGAAACCATGTACGAGCTAACGATCATCAATTTAGAGGCGGTCATCGAGGCGATAACCGAAAGAACCAAGGATGAGGATAAGATATTAAAGATTTGTACCGCTTTAAACAGCTGGGTAGCACTGAATGCTTCACTTGGAGGAGAAGTCGAGATACCACTGGAAGTGGTAAACGGATTGGCAGGGAAGATATTGTTGTAACGCGCACGGTTCACTGTTTTTTAAAAATTTAAAAGTTTGTTGATTAAACTTATCTTAAAAGTTTAAAGAAAAGGGTTTAATAGATGCCTACGATAGCGGCAAAAATACTGAGTGAAAAAGCAGGGAAAGAGAAGCCGGTGCATGCCGGGGAGATCGTTGACTGCGAGGTAGACTACATTATGGTGAATGATATCACGGGCGTGCCAGCGTTTGAAGTCTTCGAGGAGCTTGGAAATGCGAACGAGATGCGGACGGAGAAGGTGGTCGTGATACAAGACCATTATGTTCCAAATAAGGATGTCGAGTCGGCGGAACAAGCGAGAGCATTGCGGAGCTATGCGCGGAGATACAACATCGAAAATTATTATGAGATAGGGAGAGGGGGAATATGCCACCAGGTAATGATAGAAGAGGGATTTGTTGCACCTGGGAGGCTCATAATAGGTGCAGATTCGCATACCTGCTCGTATGGTGCCTTAGGGGCTTTCTCCACCGGTGTCGGTTCGACTGAGGCAGCCGCAGCAATGGCTACCGGGCGATTGTGGTTCAAGGTTCCGGAGACGCAGAAGTTTGTAATCAACGGTGAGTTGAAGAGATACGTAATGGGAAAAGATATCATTTTGCATATCATTGGCGAGATAGGTGTGTCCGGGTCGCTCTACAAAGCACAGGAGTTTTATGGGAGAGCGATAGAAAATCTGAGCCTTTCTGACAGGATAACAATATCGAACATGGCGGTGGAAGCAGGAGCAAAGGCAGGGATCATTCCGCCTGACGAGAAGGTCTTCGATTTCCTGCGCGGGCGTGTCAGAGGAGAATATAGAGCGGTTTATGCCGATGGTAATGAAGAGGACTACGAGGAGGTAGTTGAATATGATGCAGCGGCAATAGTGCCAACGGTTGCAGAACCCTTTTCGCCTGATAATACCGTACCTGCAAGCGAATTAGACGTTCTTATTGACCAGGCGTACCTCGGTTCGTGCACCAATGGCAGGATCGAGGATTTACGGGTTGCCGCGGAGCTCTTGAAAGGTCGAAAGGTAAATCCCGCAGTGCGGATGATCGTAGTGCCCGCAAGTGAGAAGGTGTTCCAGCAAGCGATAGAAGAAGGTTTAATCACCATTTTCCTTGAAGCGGGAGCTTTTGTCTGTGGTCCCACCTGTGGCGCCTGTTTGGGCGGGCACATGGGCGTGCTCGCAGAAGGAGAGCGATGCATAAGCACAACGAACCGGAACTTTATCGGGAGGATGGGGCACAAGGATTCCGAGGTTTATCTGGCGAATCCAGCGGTCGTTGCAGCCTCCGCACTTAAAGGACGGATAACCGACCCGACGGGGTTATAACAGAAAAGGTTTAAATTGACATGACTACTACATTCAAACCATGACTGAAAAAATCATAAAAGTGGTCATTTCCCTAATACCAACGATTTTAATCATCGCATGCGTAGGAGTAGCCTTTGCAACACACGGTTGGGACATGCAAGCCACGATCATCGGCGAGAACCCATTAGAAGCATTGCAGAGACTTCTGCCCACTGGACTTGCTGGAGATGGAGAGGAAGAATTTTTAGAGGTTACCGATGTGAGGCTTTCTGAGGATGGTACCAAGCTGGTTCTCGAAGTAGCGCTTCATTCGCCGTTAAACGTGCCGGTAACGATAAAAGAACTGACTGCTGAATTCACGTTGGATGGGAGCACCATTACGATACGCTTACCTGATGAGGTAAAAGTCCCGGCACAGGGTTCTGCAAGCTTGAACTTGGAAGGTTCGCTTCCGGAGGTGCAAATTCCACCCACTCTGCCATCGGCGGAAGCATTCACGCTTGAGAAGATGGAGATGACGATAGACATTGGCGGAATAGAGCTGAAACTGGAGGATTTAGGACCGGGAGGTGCTGGTTGATGTCTGAAGAGAGTATGAAGTCGAATCTCTGGCGCAGGATAAACTGGCCGGGCATCGTTGCGGGTATGCTCTTAATTGCGTTGCCCTTTCTGGGGAGATGGTGGATATTCAAGCTTGGCACGGAAGCATTCATCATGGCGGTCTCACCGTTTGCTATAGATGTAAGCATCTTCGGCGAGACGATGACCATCTCGCCACTCGTCTGGTGGCTCATCCTCGGTCTCAAAATCGGCGTTGTGTATCTCGGCGTGCTTCTGCTCACAGGCTCGATACTCTCCCTTTCCGATCGCTATGCTACAATTGCTGATATCTTCGTGCGTTTCAGTGCGAGGAAGCTGTTATGGCTCGTCGTGGCGTTTGTTGCCGTGTTGCTCAGTGTCAGTGTGCTCATGAACCAGCTCCCCGGAATGCTCGGGCTCCCATTCCAGTTACAAGGATGTTGGAAGAATCTGAAAGGGTTGAAAGGAAGAAGAAATGAAGGTAGGTTTTTATAGATGAGAGAGAATAAGCTAAGCGAGATGGTATATAAGACAGGGAGAAGTGATTATGTCAGCTAAAGTTTCTCTCTATAAAGAACAAATTGTTCAGGAAATCAAATGTGTACCTGAAGAATATTTGCCTAATCTGCTTCAGATTGTTCGCCTATTCCGCGAGAGCGTAGCATTAAAGCCCGCTGAAGCAAGTTTCCGTAAAGGTTGGGAGGAAGCATTAGCAGGAGATATAATGCCCGTGTCCGAACTGTGGGAGGACATTGACGCCGAGTGAACCTGCCGAGCAGATGCACATCGTGTCGTGTATACACCGGAGTTCAAGCGCAACCTGCGGGCACTTGCTAAGAAGTACCACCATATACGGTCCGATGTCCAGCCAGTGATTGACAAACTCGAAGCTGGCGAGGTCGTAGGCGTTCAGGTGCCAAGAACACCTTACACATCAAACGTTGCAACCACCTATCCTGCGGACAAAAAAGATTTCCGCTTTTTCACAGAATTTCTAAACTCTAAATCCTAAATCCTAAACATGTGGGGCTCTGCCCCACGACCCCGCAAGCCCTGTAAGGGCTTAATCAAATACCAAAATTCCAATGACAGAAATAGCGAAGAGTTCTTTGGTAAAACTTTCTTTAGAAAGGTTTGTTTTGTATTTTGATTTTAGATATTTGGATTTGTTTCCGTGGGCTCTGCCCACGACCCCGCAAGCCCTGTAAGGGCTTAATTTGGTGCTTAGGATTTGGAATTTTTGAGGTTAAA
>DYFG01000137.1 GCA_020725315.1 Nitrosotalea sp. | reverse complement strand
CATTTTTAAAAATTAAACGATTTTATAAAAGTAATTTGACAAAGTCAAAGTAATACCGGCTAGAAGTCCAAAGTTCTAGAGAATCAAACTCATCTACTGGTTCACCTGTAACTTCCCTCAGCATCTTTAATTCTTCTTCAAAAACTGGAGATATTTTAAGTGGGATTTTAGGGGTGGCTACAGGTCTTCCACATCTCTCGCATAAGTCGCCAATAACAGGAACATTGCATGTTAGGCAAAAATAGCCGGTATCCATTTCTGGCATCCTCCGTCGACGATGTCATACTATTTTTACCCTCATACTTAGACTAATATAAAAATTGCGGATTTTACCCTAAAGCGAAGGTTGAAGGAAGAGGTATTTCTTCCATTTGGAAATCCACGCTGCCATTATAAACAAGCTCATTATCCCTTGCAGAGAGCCATTCCTAAGAGTTTATCTCCTCCCGCTCAGAAATACCCCAAAAGCTCCTTAGCCTTTCTCACCGCTTCAACAGCGTCTTTGCCGTAAGCATCCGCACCGATTGCGGTCGCGTAGTCCGCACTGAGTGCTCCGCCACCAACCATTATCTTCACCTCCAGACTAATACTCCTGAAATACTCTATTACCTCTGCCATGTATCCCCGTGTCGTCGTCAACAAGGCGGACAGTGCGAGAATATCAGCTCCGGTTTCTTTGACGACATCCGCATACCGTTCCTTATCCACGTCGATTCCGAGGTCTATGACCTCGAAACCTCCAGAGGTGAGCATGATAGTGACGATCTCTTTTCCTATGTCATGCACATCACCTTTGACCGTGCCGATAACGATTTTTCCTAATTTTTTTTCTACTTCTTTTACCTTTCCTTGTAAGAACGGCTTAAGAATCCGCAGGGCTTTCTTTGCGTTCCAGCCAGAAACTATCAGTTCAGCATCAAAATATCGCTCTCTGTATCCTTCCCCGATTGCCCTGAGCCCCTGGGTCAACTCTTCAATAATTTCGTACGCAGCCATTCCATTGTTCTGCCTCTCCTCGCAAAAAGTCTCTATGCTCTTTTTTGTGACGTCAAGCAGTGCGTCAACTACTGTATCTCCCATAACATACCATAATAATACCAAATGCTTTAAAATTTTTACTTATTAACCTAATAAGAGATCATGAAGCTCATAGTCAGAGAGACCAGAAAAAAAGCCGAACTCGTTAAGGGAAAAACGATCCTTTCTTATTTGCAGGAGCTGGGGATAGCGATAACTGCATCATGTGGCGGTGAAGGAAAGTGTGGCCAATGTCTGGTCGAGGTTGAAAGCACCCCTGGAACTCTCTCGGATAAGACCGAAGCAGAAAATAAATTTATACAAGATGATAGGCAGAGACTTGCCTGTCAGGCAATCATTTTAAAAACCGATGAGCCCATTTACGTCCAGGTACCAAGAAGACCCTTCTGCATTTTAGAATCAGGAAAATATTGGGAGATCCCGGTTGTACCTTTTGTACGCAGAGAGGGCGAAAGAGTTTTTTACGACTCAGAAGAGGTCGGTGAATATCTCGGGGGGATATATGGTATCGCCCTTGACATCGGAACAACCACGCTCGCTCTGTATTTAGTTGATCTTGAAACAGGTGAAGTACTTTCAGTCAGCGCACGAGAAAATCCACAGACGAAATACGGAAATAATGTAGTTTCACGGATAGAATTTGCGCGAAAAGGTCAGAGTATACTTGAAAAAGAAATCAGAACCGCTGTGAACGAAATGATCTCCACCCTGACTGACCCGAAAAGAATCTATGAGATTGTGGTTGTTGGCAATCCTGTAATGAGGGATCTATTTTTTGGGTATTCCGTCGAGTCGCTTGGTAAGAGCCCTTACGAACCCCTGAGTGTTGAGGCGGTACATAAAACGACTGAAGAAATCGGGCTTACGGCAAATCCAAAAGCACGGGTTTATGGTCTTCCTTTGATCGGGAGTTTTGTTGGTGCTGATGCTTTAGCCGTTGTACTGGCGACGGGAATGTGCAAAAGCAAGAAAATAAACATGGCGATAGATATCGGAACCAATACAGAGATCGTACTCGGAAACCGAGATAGGTTAATTGCAACGTCCTGCGCAGCGGGTCCCGCGTTTGAGGGGAGCAGCATAGCGCACGGCATCTGTGCCGTGAGCGGAGCGATAAAAGAAGTGCGAATAGAGAATGGAAAAGCGTTGTGTAAAACGATTAGTGATGCAGCTCCTGTAGGAATTTGCGGCTCCGGGGTGATCGACACGCTGGCGGGACTACTGGATAACCACATAATTAACGGTAGGGGTAAGTTCTACGGCGATAAAAAGGAATTTGGCATAGCGGGAGGAATAGGATTATCAGAAGAGGATATTGACCAGTTAAATCTCGCGAAGACCGCGGTATCAGTCGGCATAAAGATCCTGATGGAACGATATGGGATTGCGCTTGAAGGAATAGATAACGTATTTCTGGCAGGGGCTTTCGGCTACTATATAAACATAGAGAATGCGATACGCATAGGGCTCCTTCCTGCAATTGAGCTTGAAAAAGTGGAGAAAGTGGGCAATGCCGCGATAGAAGGTGCACGGCAAGCGTTAATATCAAAGACCAAACGAGAAGAGGCGGAAGCAGTGGCAAAGCGGATTGAACATATAAAACTGGAAGAGGAAGAAGACTTTATAGAACAATTCGTAGGTGAGCTTTACTTCCAGAACTATTTGTAAACAACCTTTCTTTGGAAAAGAAAGCGTGACCAAAGGAACTTCAGGGCGTTTGTTCCCAATTCAACTTTCATAACTCAAGATTTCTCTCGGCATCCTCTAAGGATATCGTTTTACCCGCGGCGTATTCTTTTATAGCTTCTTCCAAGTCCGCTTTCTCCTCTTCATCTAATACGAGGAGGTATTCAGATAATATGTCCTCTATATTCTTCGTTCTCTTGCTCAATTCATCGAGATCGCGCTTCAAAGCAAGCAACCCCTCTAACTTTTTGTTGATCTCCCCAAACATTTGGTGAATTTCTTCACTCGTGGTTTTCAAACCTCCTGTAAATATTTTAAACCTATATATTTAAATCTTCAGCCCCAACCACTCCACCCCGCAATGAATTGCGGTGGCATTCACAAAGCCATTGGTTAAGATTTTCTTATGATTCTTCCTACATTTTGGGAATTTTTCCATCTGTATATCCCAATGAAGGTATAGATGGGCTGGGATGAGGACATAGATCAGTTGGAACTTCTGAGCCTCCAGAGCTTCCGTTCGCCCATTTTACGTCAGCAATTACCTCAATAAACTTGGACATACCAGTAACCTCAGAATCTCCAAAAGTATGATTTAAAGTTAATTTTATAGAAACTTCTGGTTCCACAAGAAAATCTCGGGAAATGAACCTAAAGAAAAGTCTTTTGGAACTGTATTTCTCAATTTTACACGTGAATACATCACTATCAAAATCTTTCCACTTATCATCCAACTTAATCCTAACTAGTGGTTCACCACACGGGTTATGATGGATAAAGGCGCTTGAGTTTTATCCGTGCATCTGGTGTTGTAAACCGCCAATCTACCGTTGCTTGTTTCTCATTGCGTTCCTTCTCCCATGCGGCAATCTCACGTTGCAATATCTCCACATCTGGAATGCGTCGGTTCAAGCATTGACCTGATTGATAAAACAGAGAACTCCACCTCCACCATGTCCAACCAACTACCGTGCTTCGGAGTGTAATGAAATTCCAGCTTACGAAGAATACGCCGAGCTTCTTCAGGCTTAAAAGCCTCATACAAAGCTGCTGGCGTGTGGATATTCAGATTATCTAATACCACCCTGATAACCTTCACCTGGGGGAAATAAACATCCACTAACTCCTTCATGCATTGTGCATTTAGCATGCGACGAACTGTTTCATCGCTGATAGCCTCAACGGGTGCATTACCAGATTTTTATGGTACAAAGGTGAGTGTTAAAATTAATAATAT
>DYFG01000136.1 GCA_020725315.1 Nitrosotalea sp. | reverse complement strand
AGTCCTCTATTTGCGATAGCTTTATTATCTGCTCGTCACTAAATACATTAGAGAGTATCTCAAAGAGATCACTCTCTCCCACATCTGCCAATACCGGCAAAAATTGGCACATTTTTTCTCCTCCACTCTTAGAGGAGAGATAATCCTTATAAATAACAATCGGAAGTAGGGGCGTTCGGAAGTACTGTTGTATGAGCTCATCTAATAAAAGCTTCACCATGTATTTTAGAGAGCTGAATGGCTGGAAAAGGCACTCGCAAGATGAGCTATCTGAAGATCGAAATTAGATGCTGAGGAAGCACACGTTTACAGGTTAAACAGAAGAAGGGAGAAGCGCGTAAATCGATGAGGAAGGCAGCAAGAGGAGAGTTTGATGAAAAGAAATACAGGAAGCGAAATATTTATCATGGGAACATCACTCGAAAAATTTCGAAAAGTTTTTAAGTAGAGATAACCATGCAGAAGTGTTTCGTAACTGAGGTGAGATTATAGATGAAAGTAACTAGAAGAGAGTTCTTGAAATTAGCAGGAGCGATCGGAGCGAGTGCAGTTATGATGGGATACAAGTCAGAGATCTTAGCTATTATTGAGAAAGCAGCAGCAACACCCGGTTATACGATAGCGTGGCTACAAGGACAGGGGTGCACCGGATGCACGATGTCATTGGTTCAGTACCCGGACATATTCGGTGCATTAGGAAATCTTACTGTTAGCGTGCCGTTCCACCCAACCATAATGCCTGAAGCTGGACACAATGCAGAAGAAGTCTTAGAAGATTTAGAGCCTGACTTTCTTGTAGTGGAAGGAGCGGTTCCGATAAAGGACATTTTGGGCGTGGACACACATTACTGTGATGTCTTTGGAATTCCGTTTGAAGACCTGCTGGTTGAAGTAGCTAATAGAAGTGAGGTAGTAGTGGCTGCGGGGACATGCGCCGCATTTGGAGGAATACCTGCTGGTAATCCAAATCCAACGGATGCCAGACCGGTAAGCGAGGTTCTTTTCAGAAAAACAGTTATAAACATACCTGGCTGTCCGGCTCATCCGGATTGGATGGTGTTAACGCTCGTAGCTGCAATAACGGAGGAACCAATAGTGCTAGACAGGCTAAATAGACCAATTGTATTCTTCGGTGAGTCAGTGCACGAGAAATGTGAGAGATTACCATTCTGTAAGTCAGAAAAGTTTGCTAAAACATTTCCAAGCCCCGAGGGATGCCTATTTAAGCTGGGATGCAAAGGGCCGGTTGCCTACGCGGACTGCCCAACAAGGCTTTGGAACAATGAAACAAATTGGTGTGTAAGGGCAGGTGCACCATGCATTGCATGCGTCTATGAGGACTTCCCAGACAAAGTTTCGCCGTTCTATGAGAAGCTCATGATGGTACTTCCCCCAGAGCCTCACGTGGAACGCCATAGGCATGGTAAGAGGTGAGATGGAAAATGAAGGAAATAAAAATAGATCCTGTAACAAGGATTGAAGGGCACCTTGAAATAACAGCGACTGTGGAGGACGATGTAGTAACAGAAGCATACAGCCATGGTAACATGTTCAGAGGGATAGAGAAGATTCTTATTGGAAGAGACCCAAGGGATGCTCCAATAATAACCCAAAGGATTTGTGGAGTATGCCACGCGGTGCACAGGCTGACCTCTCTGAGAGCGATAGAAGATGCGGCTGGATTCAAGTTCCCTGGTAGACCTGGAATAAAGGAAATCCCGGATGGGGCAAGGATACTTAGAAACTTAATACAGGGAATTACCACCTTATACTCGCATGCTGCACATCTCTATCTCCTCGCAGGTCCAGACTATAGCGATGCTCTCGCGGGAACAGGTTTAGATAGGTTAGACCCGTTCACGGGGGCTGGATACCTTGAAGCGGTCGAGGCACAGAGGATACTGCATGAAATCTTAGCGATTTTAGGAGGGAAAGTGCCGCATCAAATGACCGCTGTCCCTGGTGGTGTATCACTTCTTCCGACCGAGACTACAATAGATGATATATTAACAAGATTAACAACGAGCAGGGAAAAGCTGGAAAATTACCCCCTTTTAGACCCTGATACTGAAAATGACTGGGTTCACGAAAAAGCAGTCCCTGATATTCTTGATATGGTAGGAGCAGCAGCGGACTTGGGTGCGGGTAACTGGGGTGTAGGCCCCGGCAATTTCTTGTGCGCTGGTGTATATGACTTGGAGGATAGGACACAGTTCATTCGAAGTGGAGTTTACGTCGGCGCGACTGGTGAGCGGATACCAATGGACCCCCTGCTAATAGATGAGGACGTGGCAAGCGGAAGGTACACTCCAGAGAGTGGTGGTTACCCTGGAGAAACAGTTACAGAGGTTGACTTGATAAAAGATGCGTATACATGGTACAAAGCTCCAAAATATAACGGCATGGTCGTTGAAACAGGTCCATTAGCGAGATTAGTCGTTAATAACTTAGATCCATTAGGTCTAAGAGCAGAGTATGGCCAGGAAGCAAACAAATCTTCAACACTTAATAGGCTCATTGCGAGAGCGCAAGAGATTTTGATTTTGATACCTGAGGTAGTAAGTTGGTTGAACGAACTGGCAGACAAATTACCAATACTGGGACCAGAAGATTTCTACGAACCTTATAAAATTACAAAAACGCCCACATCTGGTATCGGACTATGGGAAGCACCTAGAGGAGCCACTATACATTGGGTAGCGATAGACAAAGGGTATTATAGATACTGGGACCCCGAAAGTGGAAGACATAAGAGAAGGTATGGAAATGTAATAAAACAATACCAGGTAATAGCAGGAACAACATGGAATGGAGGTGGAAGGGATGCAGAAGGAACCCCAGGAGGTTTCGAGCAATCGTTGGTTAATGTGCCTTATGTACCTGACCCAGGAGCTCCTACTGGATCCCCTGCATCAAAGCGAGAAATCAACATTCTGAGAACCATAAGATCCTATGACCCATGCCTCGGATGCTCGATCCACCTGCTAACACCGGAAAAGAAGGGGTATACCATACGAGCGGTCTAAATAAGCCTTAAAAATTTCTTTTTCTTTTTTATTTTTAGATAGAGTCCTATTTCGATTTTAGTTAGATATGAGAGAAGATAATAAGAAAATAGCGATAATCGGCATCGGGAATCTGTTAATGGGAGATGATGGTATAGGGATTCACGTGGTAAAAGAGCTTATTGAGAATAGGTGGAGGTCTATACCTCAGGGAGTAGAAATTTACGATGGAATGAACGATCCTTTTCTGGTGTTAGAGCAGATGGAAGGTGCAGATAAGGCGATAATTATCGATGCCTGCGATATGAATCCGAAAGACCCACCAGGTTCGATAAGAAAGTTTAGGTTTGAATTTGATAGATACAAAGAAGAAAGTTTCGACAGCTTGAGCCTTAGCTTACATGATTTCGATTTTTTTAATACTATACGCATTTCTAAAGGCACACAGGGGTTACCCAAGGAAATAATAATCATCGGTGTGAAGCCAGAATCTATAACATATGAAATGAAGCTTTCTTCAAGGCTTGAAAAGGCTGTTCCTGAAATAATAAAGAATATTTTTGAAGAGATTTGCGTTTGATGCATGTCTGTGGCACAAGGAAAGAGAGGAGATAAAGAGAAGTCTTAAGAAGGAGAAAGACCCAAAGGTGAAGCTAAAATTAGCTTACTCAATATGGTGACTTCAAGTATGAGCGTGAAAGAAGCATTATCCTTTCTGGGGATAAAATTGAGAACCGCCATAGATAGGAGAAGAGGATGCATAAACAGCTTTTTCAACCTCGCTCCCCCTCGATGCAGCTAAAACATTCAAGGTTCCCTTCACGTTCACCTCATTTGCTCTAATAGGATCCTCAACTGAACGCTGTACCGAAGGGAGTCGCAGCCCGATGGAAGAACAATCGTATTTGATGGTATGTTTAAGTCCGCCTCTATAAAAAGCAAGAGGTGGAAAAATGGCAT
>DYFG01000135.1 GCA_020725315.1 Nitrosotalea sp. | reverse complement strand
TTAAAACACTCTTTAAAAAATAGTAGGATAAGATACGCGATGAAAAAGGAGCTGATGGATATACTCGCCTGTCCGATGTGCAAGGGCGATTTGGAGTTGAGCATAAACGAGGAGAATGAAAAGGGAGAGGTCGTAACAGGCAGTTTGTACTGCGAGAAGTGCGACGAACGTTATCCGATAGAGGACGGTATTCCTAATCTACTGCCGCCTGAGCTCAGGCAGAGTGCTGAGTAAATGTGCGATTTACCGTTATCATCAGGCGATGAGCGAAAGGGAGATGGAAAGGATCCAGCAAAGGATATACCTGAGCAGAAAGGGTTTGCATTCGATAGAGTTTGAGCATGAAGTACTGAGGATCCCCCTGAGAGCAGGTGAGGAGACGAGCTTTGAGATGCTTATAAGTAATCATAGTGAGCCGACGCATGTGCATTTATCGCTCGGCGAGGGGATAAGAGACAAGATGATGATCTTGCAGGATAAGGTGTATGTAATAGATGAGGAGAAGATAGCAGCAATTGTAAGACTGCCAAAGAGCTATACAGGGGCGGAGTTAGGTACCGGAGAGATATTTGTAAGCGCGGGATACGGTGCAACGAAGAAGAGCTTTTCGGTGGAGATCGTCGAGGCAGAAGAGAAGGAGGAGCGAAAAGAGCGATTAGGAAAAGAGCGGGGTAAGGAGCGGGAATTGGAGGGTGCAAAGCGGAAAGAGAGAAGGGAACTCACGCTATCATCAGAGGAGCGAGTTATCTTATCACGCTTGACGGTATCAGCCTGTGCTGCGATCTTATTCTTTGTTATCCTCTTCTTTATCATTCCTCTCTTTAGCAATTCGCCCGATTATTTGTTTATTAGCACTTTAACAGCCTCTTTAATCTTTTTTTTTATCGTTATTTATAATCTGTAATTTGGAATATTATGCATGCCGCTATTAGAACGATTTAGGGACCGGGAGATTGTAAATAGGATAGTTAAGGGGATAAAAGAGCACGCACCTAAAAAGAAGGTAAAATTCTGTCATGTTTGTGGGACCCACGAGATAACAATTAGTAAGAATGGACTCCGTGATATTCTTCCAGATAATATAGAAATATTTGCAGGACCTGGTTGTCCAGTTTGTATTACTCCGGTAAAAGAGATCGAAGAAGCCATCTGGCTTGCTGAAAATGGAATAACTTTAACGAGCTTTGGCGATATGGTCAGAGTTCCAGGGATAAATAAATCTTTGCTTGAGATAAAATCAGAAGGAGGGGACGTCAGGATAGTATACAGTGTTAGAGATGCGGTAAGGTTAGCGGAAAAAAGACCGGATTTAGAAGTTGTTTTCTTCGCGATAGGGTTTGAAACAACAGTTCCGACCACGGCATTAGCTATATTAAACGAAGCCCCAAATAATTTCAGCCTGCTTTCTTCTCACCGACTAATACCTCCGGCGATGGAATTAATGTTATATCTACAGTCAATGGGGATAGATGTTCAAATTGATGGCTTTATCGCACCGGGTCATGTCGCCACTATTATAGGATTAAGACCTTACAATAGGTTCCCGGAAATATATGGGATACCTACTGTTATAGCAGGATTTGAACCCGTAGATGTAATTTTTGCGATATTCATGCTCCTTAAACAGATGAATCAGAAACGACCAGGAGTAGATAACGAGTATTGTAGAGTAGTAAAACCTGACGGTAATCCGAGAGCATTGAAAGTTATGAATGAAGTCTATAAGGTTACAGATGGGGACTGGCGTGGAATTGGAAGGATACCGGGGTCAGCACTTGGAATAAGAGAGAAATATGTAAGATATGATGCGAGGGAAAAGTATGACATATCTATCAAAGTAGAGGAATCTAAAGCTCTGCCACCTAATTGTATCTGCCATTTTATAATAGTAGGAGCTGCATATCCCCCAGAATGCCCTCTATACATGAAGTCATGCAATCCTGCACATCCAGTTGGACCTTGTATGGTCTCAAGGGAGGGGACGTGTAATATCTGGAGTAAGTATAGGAATAAGAAAGGTTTATCAAAAGAAACGAAGAATAAAATCCTATTATAATTGCTGTAAAATTTAGTGTGATGAAATACATAGTCGTGACCGGTGGCGTGATGAGCGGACTTGGAAAAGGTATCACTACTGCATCCATCGGGAGACTGTTGAAAAATCGAGGGTATAAGATCGTGCCGATAAAAATTGACCCGTACATAAACATAGATGCCGGGACGATGAACCCGTATCAGCATGGTGAGGTCTACGTTTTGGGGGATGGCGCGGAGGTTGACCTCGATTTGGGCCATTATGAACGGTTTATGGATGTAGAGCTGGGGCGAGAGCATAATATAACCACCGGCATTATTTATGCCGCGGTGATAGAGCGCGAACGGAAGGGTGACTATCTGGGGCAGACGGTGCAGATAATCCCGCACGTGACGAACGAAATCAAGGCACGGATAAGGGAGGTTGCGGCTAAGCCCTTACAGGGCTTGCGGGTAAGCCTCTCCGGGGCTTGCGGGGGCACGGGCAGAGCCCGTGATGGGGCGGAGCCCCACAATAGTGGCGCGGATATCTGTCTGGTGGAGATCGGCGGCACGGTTGGCGATATAGAGAGCATGCCGTTCCTGGAAGCGGTCAGGCAGATGCAGCGCGAGGAGGAGGAGGAAGATGTTTTTCTTTTTGTTCACGTTACGTTGGTGCCGTTTACCGCATTGAACGAGCAGAAGACGAAGCCGACACAGCATTCGGTGAAGGCACTCCGTGAATTAGGGCTCCAACCCGATGTCATTGTCTGCCGGAGTAAAAAACCGCTCAAGGAGGATGTGAAGGAGAAGATCGCGATGTTCTGTAACGTGAAGAAGGAAGCAGTGATCAGCGCACCGGATACCGGTGATATCTACGAGGTGCCACTCCTACTCGAGCACGAAGGTATTGCCGAGTATGTAATGGACAAGCTGCGGTTAACGCCACTAACAGAAGATCACGACTGGGCGCAGATGGTAGCGCGGCGGAAAGAATCGTTGCAGGGTAGGAAGATACGGGTCGCAATCGTGGGAAAATATGCAGAGTTAGAGGATTCGTATTTGAGCATAAAAGAGGCGATAAAGCATGCGGCTGTGGCGTTAGGGTGTAACGCCGAGCTGAAGTGGCTGGAAGCGGAGGGTCTGGAGGGTGTTGACGGGTTAGATCCGTTCTTTAATGATGTGCAGGGCATACTCGTCCCCGGCGGGTTTGGCATACGAGGTGTGGAAGGGAAGATCAATGCAATCGCGTATGCGCGTGAGCATAAGATCCCGTTTTTAGGGTTGTGCTTTGGGTTCCAGTTGGCGGTGATAGAGGCTGCGAGGGACATCGCACAATTGAAGGATGCGCATAGTACTGAACATTGTGAAACGCCGCATCCCGTAATCGACCTGCTGGAGGGGCAGCAAGGCGTAGAGGATATGGGTGGTACGATGCGGTTGGGCGATTACGAGGTGTTTATACGCAAGGATACGTTAGCAGAGCGGATATATGGTAAACGGAAGATAGTAGAGAGACACAGGCACCGGTACGAGGTCAATCCCGCGTATATCGAACAGATAGAAAGAGAAGGAGTGATTTTCTCGGGCACCGACCGGAGTGGTACGAGGATGGAGATCATGGAGATAGAGGGGCACCCGTTCTTCTTTGCCACGCAGTTCCATCCGGAATTCAAGTCGAGACCGAACAAGCCGTCACCACCGTTTAAGGCGTTTTTAGAGGCGTGTTTGGAGAAACAGTAGTGTTTTCCTGATTTTATTTAAGTGTCTATACTTTTGCAGAAATAATAATGGGTAGCCATGCATCCATGTGATAACAATAGCTATGCAACGATCCTGAATATTGGCTCATATTCGTCATCGATTTTTTTAAAGTCTGGGCTCAGTGCAGTGCGGAATTTTAAAAAATCTGCTTGATGACGAACCGCCTCAATCCACGCCTCGCACGCACGTGCGA
>DYFG01000134.1 GCA_020725315.1 Nitrosotalea sp. | reverse complement strand
CATTATTATCTGAGCTTGACGGATTGCAGGACAAAGATTCCAGTAGATATATCCTCACGATGGCTGCGACCAACACGCCCTGGGATATTGGCAAGGCTGTTTTGAGCAGGTTTCCCAAACGGATACATATACCATTACCGGACAAAGAAGCATGTCGAGAAATTATTAAAATTCATACTTTCAAAGAGGGGCTTGAATTCGACGAGCAAAATCTCGAACAGGTTGCAGATAAATGTAACGAAAAGCTGTTTGCGGGCAGGGACATCGCAACACTATGCAATAATGCGATATGGAACATGGTGCGCTCAGAAAATCCTACGCTAAGTAACTTAGCCGACAAACCAATAGATGCGATAAGAAAGTATAAACTTAAGACTCGTGAACTTACGATTGAAGATTTCGATAAATCGTTTGAATCAATGGAGAGTGCGGTGAAAGAGCATGACCTTGAGAAGTATGAAAGATGGGCGAAGGAGTATGGAAGTGGATAATGAAAAATTGAACCTAAGAATAGGAATAACCGGAAAGCCGAAGATAGGGAAGTCAACGGTTATCAAAGAGGTGATAACGCGTCTGAAAGCTGGAGGTATAGCGGTGGGTGGTATGCTTACCTCCGAGATCCATGAAGGAGGGGGAAGAATTGGGTTCTCCATCGAAGATATACATACCGGCGTGAAGGGTACTCTGGCTCACGTGCACCAGCGCGGCCCAAAAGTGGGGAAATATGGTGTGAATCTCACAGATCTGGATTACATAGGTGCGCACTCGATAACCACTGTGCTCGCACGTCCTGAACCGCGGATCATCATCGTGGATGAAATAGGGCAGATGGAATTGAAGTCCAATAAATTTATAGGAGCGGTAGAGAACGCCATGAAAAGTGATAAGCACCTTATCGTTTCAGTCCATCAACGGTCTGACCACGAATTGGTACGGCTGATAAAGAGCACGTTCGAGATAGTGGAGGTTACGGAACAGAACAGAAATGAACTCGCTACAGTAATACTGAATCAGTGTTTAGCTAAGGTTTTGTGAACACCGGTATCTGTTCGCGTTTATGCCTCGACTTTTCCACCATCCGCTTCACTCGTTCGACCACTTCCCGGTCGAAGCTGTGAATGCTGCTAACATCACCTCGCTCCAGTGCTGAGATGATTGCATCCAAATCCTCATAACTCATTCTTATCTCGGCTTCGTCTGTTTGACCCTCCCACAGACCTGCAGTCGGCACCTTCTCGATTATCGCCCTGGGAATGTCCAGCTCTTCTGCAAATTTCCTCTCTTCGGTCTTCAGCAAATCACCAAGCGGGAGGATATCCGCAGCACCATCGCCATATTTGGTAAAATACCCAATAGAGATCTCGCTCTTGTTTCCCGTGCCTACGACCAGATAATTGAGCTTATTGGCGAAGTAATAAAGGCAAATCATCCTGAGGCGAGGTTTCAGGTTAGCAACTGCGGTATCTACTTCTCCTCTTCCACCTTCATCGTATTCTTGCCCTTCCAAGATCTTCAAAAATGATTTGAAGATATCAGAAATGTCTATTACTTTTGCCTCAATGCCAAACTTTGAGGCGACCATTTTCGCATGCTCCACGTCTTCTTTCGGGGAAAAGCAGGGCATTATCAACCCAAGCGTGGTATCAGGAAAGGCTTTTTTGCAGAGTACCGCAGTGATCGAGGAATCAAGTCCACCACTCATTCCCAGGACTACGCCTCGAGCACCTGCCTCGGTTACTCTTTCCCATATCCATTCGCTTATTCTCAAGACCTGTTCAGATGGACGCATGTTTCTTACCAGCCCTCTATCCAAATTTATATCATACAGAGAATACATATAAGTTACAAGAAGAACTCCATAAAAAATGAAGCATAAAGGTTTAATTGCGATTATACCAATAAAAGGTGCGATTACATCAGAGGAATTGTATTTCTGGTTCATGTCCACGTCTCGGGACATAATAGGAACTATTGAGGATGTGGAGAAGAAGAGGAGGATAAAAGCGGTGATATTTGAGCTCAATTCGCCTGGTGGGACGCCGTTTGCATCAAAGGAAGTAGCAACTGCCATAGAGAATATGAAGAAACCAACCATAGCATGGATAAGAGAATACGCGACGTCAGGCGCTTATTGGGTTGCAAGTGCATGCGATGAAATTGTAGCTGATGAATTGAGCACGGTGGGTAGTATAGGCGTTATGACCATACGACCTGACATCGGTGAGTTACTGAAGAAGTTTGGCATAGATGTTGAGACGCTCAAAACGGGCATCTATAAGGGGTTGGGACTGCCGTATGAGAAGCCAACGGAAGAGGAAAGGGAGTTGTTGAGGAAGGAATTGGATGAGATTAAGGACAGTTTCTTGAATGCCATAGCCCAGAACAGGAAGCTGGATGAAGCGAGATTAAAGGAGTTATCAACCGGAAAGGTGTATTTAGGGCGAGAAGCAAAAGAAATAGGATTGGTGGACCATCTCGGCGGGAAGGAATTGGCGATACAGAGAGCAAGGGAGCGAAGCGGGATAAAACGCGAGAAGATAATATCGTATGGAGAGCGGAGGAGAAGAGGCGTTTTGAGAAGGTTGATTGAAGAGATGCTGAGGTGAACGTCTTTAAATTTGACCCTGATTTGGTGCTTTCTAAGAAAGGTTTTACTACACCTGAACCACACCAACGATTCGATTAGCGTAGACGAGTGCAAAAGCTAAGATAATAAAGATAAATACGCCGATTAAGAGCGCTTTGTTGGTCCCTAGTCGTGGACTCAGCCAGATGACGGCCAGTACATAGGGTATCCAGATCGATAAGGAGATAAGACATGACTTCGCCGTTGATGCAACCGCTTCATTGCCCGCCGATCTCCCGATGAAGTAAAAAGAAACAACCGTTATGCTTGGAAATATACATTTATTTTTAAAGAACAATAAAATGGAAAGAAGTTATACTTTATATACAATAAAAAATCGCCACCTTTAGCCCATGAAAATTTATAATTCATACCTATTAAATTCTCAACTTCGCTTACTCTCCTCTCAGTAAATCCGAGAGAAGAAAGTGCTCCATCTAAAATCTTCCAAAGTTCCTGTTTTACTCTCAAATCCGTGGAGAAACTTGTAGGTCAAAGCAGCTAAAGGAATAGGGGTCTTAATCTTTGACGCTGCACTAGCGAGACTGTCAAGAAGTTGGCCAAGTTTATCCACCATTACACTCCAATAGCTCCCTTCAGCTTCTTGACCACGGTGTCCGGACTCCCGCTGATTATTCTGATTTCAGACTCATTTGCCAGCTCGGAGGTTCTCTCATCGGGTTCTTCCGGTGAAACGAATACCGGCTGTGCATTTAAACCGCTGACTATCCCTTTAATCAAAGCCACATCTCTCGGTTCTATTTTTCGTTCCTTTATCTCAATGATGAATCTCTTCCCTTCTTCTTCGAGAATGAAGTCGGGTCTGAAAACATACGAAGATTGGTTTGGTATCAGAGGCTCTTTTTTAATATTGGGTATGCTCTCTCCAATTGATGCTTCTACATCCGATCCCCAACGCCTTGTTATTTTCATCCGTTCACACCCTTTTTATTTTGATAATGGGTAATAGTCACCTAAAAACTTTTCGATTCGGTTGTGCCCAAAGCCTTCCGCAGGCTTTTGCTCTCCAATAGAGAGATAAAGCACATCTGCATCATCATCGTATTCCCAATTCAGATTTTCCTTCTTCTCAAGTATTTTTAAGGTTTCAATACCATCACCCTCCTTCTGGACGGTTTACTTATAAAATATGCGGTGATTACAAAACCTTCTTTCTCAGTAAATTCTTGAAAAGCAACCATTAAATACTTTTCTGTTAAGGGGGCTTTGCACCTAAAATGCTAATTTTGAGTGAATAAAGGTGCAGATGCATGATTAAAGGTGCAAGTGCCGCATTCAGAAGCGATATTTAAAGCCGGGTAATCATAGAATTACGTATCTATTCAGGTTTTTAAAGTTTTTGCTATCCTCTAATTTCGAAAATTATTTA
>DYFG01000133.1 GCA_020725315.1 Nitrosotalea sp. | reverse complement strand
GAAACCGTTATCGGAAATCGCCGATTCTGAGAAAGGAGGTATGATAAGTTGGTCGAAATAAAAGATGTGTTAAATCTCTTAGGCAAAGAGTTAAAAGACGACAACGAGCAGGCAAAAAGATTTCGTGAGTTTATCGAGCAGGATAAATGGACAACAGAGCAAATAAAAAAATGGCTAGATGAGTGCATAAACAGTAGTTCAGGTGCACATGATCCATACAATCGGGCTTTTCAAGATTTGGTGATATCTTTAGGAAAGAAATTGGAATTTAAGATAGAGTATGGCAGATATGCTGGGAAAGCTGGAGAAGACAACTATGACGGAATTTGGAAAAAAGAAAATGGGGATACCATAGTTTTGGAAGTAAAAACTAGCACTTGGCCAATAGGCAGTGTAAGCCAGCTTGGGGAGTATCTCGACACCATGTCCAAAAAGGAAGGTATTAAAAATATCTTTGGTTTGTATGTAATAGGAAAAGGCGAGATACAACCACTTATTGAACAGATACTTGGCAGCAAATACAAAGACCAAATGCGTTTAATTCTTTATGGAGATTTAATAGAAATTTTAAAGCTAAGAGAAGAGTTGGAACCTGTTATAGGAAAAAAGCAAGCTGCTGAAAAAATTCAAAATCTACTTTTGCCAATAGAAAGCATTAACATTGGAAATATTGTGAGGCTTATCCTTGAAATTGCTACTACAAAATCAACAATAGTTGAGGAAAAGATTGAGCCAAAAAAACAAGAAGAAGGTTTAGAAGAAGAGGGAAACGAACCTTGGACAAAAGCTGAATTAACACGACATACATTAATATATAGGTTGTTTGTTCGATTCCCCCAATCAGGATCTTATGTATAGTTTCAATACTTCTTTCAAAGATACGTGCTCTCTTTTACCCTTTCAACACCTTCCTCATATCTTCCAATCTTTTCGTATTCACCACGTCCTTCGCTTCGAGCCATCCACGTCGCGCAGTTGCCACGCCGTACCGTATCACATCGCGCATCTGCGGCGCATCATGCGCATCGGTCGAGATTGCAACCAGAACGCCATACTCCTTCGCCATCTTGCAGTGGAGATCGTTGAGGTCAAGCCTATCGGGGAACGAATTGAGTTCGAGGACGGTTCCGGTACGCTTCGCAGCCTCCATGAGCTTTTCCATATCCACCTCGTACGGATCCCTCTTTCCTAACAAACGACCGGTCGGATGCGCAATGATATCCACGTGCGGATTCTCCATCGCACCTATGATTCGGTTCGTCATCGTCTCCCGGTCCTGCGAGAATTTCGTGTGAATCGCACCGACGACCACATCAAAGTCCTTCAAGATCGCATCCGGGAAATCCATCGAGAAATCTGACTTGATATCCACTTCTACTGAGTCTAAAACCCTGAACTGGGTACCTTCCGCTTCGAAATTCGTATTCACCTCGTCGATCTCCTCTTGCCTCTCTGCTATTTCATCTTCAGTCAGGCCACCCGCAATACCGACTGCGGGCGAATGGTCCGCCACGGCGATATACTCATAACCTAAAGAGAGAGCCGATTTCGCCATATCCTCGACGCTGTTCTTGCCATCGCTCCATTTGGTATGCACGTGCAGATCGCCTTTCAAATCGCTTATCGCCACCAGCTTAGGTATTCTGTTCTCCTTAGCCGCTTCGACCTCGCCCCGGTCTTCTCTCAACTCCGGTGGAATGTATGCGAGCCCCACGCTTTTGAACACGTCCTCTTCGTTCTCACCGCCTATCCGCTCCTCGCCCCGGAAAACGCCGTATTCATTGATCTTCAACCCTTTCTTCACGCTTAATTCCCTGATTCGTATATTATGCTGCTTCGAGCCCGTGAAATAATGCGCTGCGGCACCAAACGAAGCGGCATCAACCACGCGTACATCCGCATTGATGCCTCGTATGATAACTGCGGATTTCGTCTCTCCTTTCGCTAACACGTCCTCTACGCCCTCTAAACTCGTGAACGCGTCCATCACATCCTTCGGCCTCTTCGACACGACTAATATATCAATATCCCCAATCGTCTCTCGCATCCTCCTCAAACTGCCCGCGATCGTTATCCGCCCCACCGCATCCAGCTTCTTCAACTCGTTTACAATTGATTCAGCATAAGGAAGCGCGTTGGAAAGCAATACGCGTCCTTTATAACCCCGGTACTGCTCTATCCCTTTCAATATATTCTCCTCTGCCTTGGCACCCAATCCGGGGAGTTCTGCTAACTTATGCGCTTTCGCAGCCGCCTCTAAGTCCTCAACACTATTGATCCCGAGCTCCCGGTGCACCTTCGCGATCGTTTTGGGACCAACACGAGGGATCGCTAAGAGCTCCAGTAAGCCCGCCGAGACTTCACGCATGAGCTCTCTATGCTTCTCGCAATCGCCGGTTTTGGCTATCTCTACGATCTTCTTCGCAATCCCTTCTCCGATTCCCGGTATCTTCTTCAGCTCGTCCACTCCACCGCGCTCCGCGATCACCTTCAAGTCCTGTGTCAGTGTTTCGATCGTCCGAGCTGCTCTCCGGTAAGCTCGTATCCTGAACGGATTCTCGCCCTTCAGTTCCAGAATATCCGCAATCTCATCAAAGATCCGGGCTATATCGAGGTTCAGCATTTTCCTTATAATTATCTATTAATATTATCTCAGAGAAGAAGAGAAATAGATTGCTCTACTTTTTATAGAGTATTGAGAGAGGTTATAAATGGGTTAAGCGAACCTCTTTTTGCTTATAAACTTCAATTCGAACATGATTTCATCAAACAACAGTTGGGGATGCATATTCAGGGATATGACCTTATGGAGAAATGGAGAAAAAAAGCTGATGATATGAATATGAAATGGCCTAGATTAGACGAACTTGTCACCCACCCCCACGAATATTATGAAAATGCAAATTTTGATAGAATGTAATAAGCAATCTTTATAATAAACCTCTAAACATGGAACTAATAGTTGAACAACAATTTGATATTAGGACTTATGATAAATGGTTTAAAGGGAAGCTAGCAGAATTTATCATCAATAAACTGATATATAAACTGGACGTCTTCAAGAATGTCTATTCATCACAGTCCCTTATGAGGTTTATTTTTAAACATCGCGCTTGGATTCAATATTTCGCCGATTTTAATGAGTATGAAAAGCTGTTAGAATCTGAGCATTCAGATTATTTAGCTTTCATTGATTTCAAAAAGGTGCTCATGATTCTTGGCGAAGAAAAATGCAAAAAATGTATAAGCAAATGCGAGATACTGGTATCAATGATAGTCGTTTTACAGACGCCATTGATAAAGGTGTTAACGTCGAGGTTTTCATTAGGAAGTTTATAGCTAACCACAGAAAGAATGCAAAATCTATAATCTCGAAACATCTCAAAGAAACAGGGATAAATATAATATTGGCAGAACTCGGTGAAGATACAGAAGAAGGTGAATATTTTTGGAAGTTAAACGAAGTGCTGCTGGGATTTTTTGTTAAAAAATCTCTAGATGGGGGGCACATGCCATTCGATTACGTAGCTGTGACGAAAGACAGTGAAGTGTGTATAGTCGAAGTCAAATCGACAACGATAGGGAATCGGGACACAAATTTTTCCAATCGCGAGCGAGAAGCAATAAAAGAGGCTAAGAATGTTGGTATCACTGTCATAGTAGCTACTGTAAACTTTGAGACTTCATGGAACTTGACTGTAAAATTGAAATAGAGACATGGATGATGGAGACTATATTATGGGCTATATGTCTCCCTCTATGTTTTCTACTGGAGATAGAAAGCCGAAAAGATGATGATTATGCATTATATGCCTATAAGTATAGACCAGACGCGCAAGTTAACATCTGGTCTAATGAGTCATACGAATCAATGATGAAAGAAGTGAAAAAATTTTTCATCAAACTTGAACTCGAAGCAGAGCAAAAAATGGTTGATGCTCTATTGGAAGAATTCGAAAAAAGAGAAAGGAGAAGAGAACAAAGTCGAAGGGATGAGGATCATGATAGACGTGATCTATAGGTTGGGTTATATTTTTCGCTTTCTGCACTTTAGCAAATGTATGCTTTCTTTTCAGGTTTTACCGATAAAATTCTCACGAAATAAACTTTTATATTTCTGAAATTGAC
>DYFG01000132.1 GCA_020725315.1 Nitrosotalea sp. | reverse complement strand
TGCAGAAATGGAGGTTTAAATTGGACTTCGAGCACGAAGAGGTGATTATTGACCCGAGCGTAACGAGGGTTCGCTTATTACGAATCTTCAAATCAATCCGAGTTTAGCCCTTCACGTCCTTTCTACTTCCTCGCTATCACACTGCGGGCATCTTATCGGCATCTTGTATGGGTCTTCTTGGAAGACATAGCTACAAATCCTGCATATATAATATACCCTATTCGGCTCCATCTCGAATGACATCTTATAGTATCACCCCCTAAACGCTTTTATCTCTCTAAAATAAAAGTACATTAAAATACCCTTCATCGAAGGTAAAGGTAGCAAGAAGCATCGAAGCAGGATGAGCAGATTTGCACTGGAAACACTGGAAAAGATCATAATACCATCGATAATATGCCTTTTTTTCGTGCTTATACTGCTCTCCCTTGCTAATTTAGCACCTTTTACACTCGCTACCGACGACATCGAGAACGCGAGGGGGATACTCGAGGGTGTTGGTGTGGAAGGGCTCTCTGCTATCTTTGCTATTGTCATCTCCCTCACGCTGATGGCTGTACAGTTCGCATCCCAGCAATACACGCACCGCATCATGGACATACATATCAAGAGCTTGACTTTCTGGTCGGTGATCGCCGTATACCTGGGGAGCCTGCTCTACAATGTAATCATGCTTGGCAGGCTGGAAGAGCCCGTAGATGGCAGATTCGTTGAAATATCTATGCTCCTCACCGCTCTTTGCTTTATCGTGCTCATCCCTTTTTTCTTCATCACAATGATGAGGCTCAGACCAGAGTCTGTAATAAGCAGACTATTGAGCAGGATAGACGAAGATTATATCAACTCTCTGAAGGGACTTCTTAAAGGAGGTGAAACCGGTGTAAAGGGTGGTTCAGACAGGCTATTGCCAATTATAGAGATCATCGAAAGATGTATTAGTAACGACGATAGGAGCACAGCAAGATTCGGGTTAGACGAAGTACAAAAGTGCTATATGCACCATCTAAATGAAGAGAACGAAGCATATGTCTCTCCTTACTTCCTAAATCATATGATGGGCATTGGAAGAGAAGCGATTATCGAAGCTGATGACGATTCAATGGTTCAAGTTTTAAGAATTTTTGGTGAAGTTGGAGCGTATTCGATCGCCAAAAAATGAGTTCTTCATCAAAGAAGGCGCTGGAAAACGTTGACATCATTGGGTTTAAGGTTTTAAAGGATTATGATGTCGCAACACAGCAGATGATTAAATCATTACAAGATATGCTCAGAGAACTCATAAACAGAAATAGCGAGAATGAGGAGATACTTGCTCAAATCTTTATCCTTTATCATGATACCTCAAGCGAATTATTTACCTTAAAAAAGAATAGGATGACAAGCTATATGGTAAATTCCTTCTCAGAAGTCCTCGATTTGATGGTAGAAAATAAGCATTATGAGATAATAGGGAGAACAGCAGGATTGTTAGGGAGTATTGGTGTGAAGGCAGTAATTCATGATGTCAGGGAGGTCATACACCAATCTGTTAATTTACTGCACAAAATAGGCATCTCCGCTGCCAAAGATAAATTTCTGCTGGAGACTCCTCAGGGGACGCTAAATATCGCAGAATACACCATTGACCATCTACTGAAGATAGAAGGAGAAACTCTGAGATACAGATCGAAATCAAAGGAATCTGATGCCATAATAAACGAAATAGAGTATGCAAGGAAGGATATTGAGAAATATCTTGAAAAAGGCGTGGATTTCTCTGACTTATGGCGTTAATTTCTCTTTGAGGAAAGCGTTTACGGGAAAGGAGAAATACCTTTCCTTGCCAAGCTCAAGAAAATTTTCATTCTCTCTTCTTAAATTTTATTACCAGTTCATCGCCTTCAAATGTATTCCCGGCATATACCATCTTCTCTTTTGTTATTACCGACAAAACCCCCTCCAATTCGCCAAATAGGAATCCAAGAAGCTCTTCATTTCTATCTAAACCCGAGATCTCTGCAACCTCCTCAGCTCTTATTTCAGCAGCTCCTTCCTTTATCTCTATCTTCAATTGTTTTAAGAACACGTAATAGTGCGTAATTGCATCAAATAGCTCTTCCTCTTTTTTATTATAATAACTCCCCAGAAACAGAGCCAGATTTTCGCCGTACTTCACCCCTATCTCATAGCTTGACGCACTAAACAACTTTGGATTTGTGATAAGACTGTTGAGAAGTATTAATTGATAATATCTTAAACCCGCTTCATCCCCGAGACTGCGCCCACTCTCTCCGAGTAAGGCATTTTCCAATCTTTTCTGTAATGAAAATTCAATTTTTCCTGGATTTAGATATTCCTCGAGCTCTTCTCCTCTGCCCTTCTCACCTACCATGAACTCGCATTTTCCCACACCGGTAGCACAACACCTCGTCTCATAGCTATCGAGTTCCTTCCCTAACATCGCGGATATGATGCCAGCAAACGTACCCGCGTGATAATAGCAAATGTTGTGATTAGCTTCTATTCCAGAGCATTCTACACATTCATCCAGGGCTAACGCGATTTTTATCCCCTTAGGGTCCGTAGCGACATTCTCTACGCTCAAGAGCCCCTCTTTGTTTGTTCTCATTATCTCTCCGAAGATCCGATTGGTAACCTTGCTCAATACTTCAAAAGCTCGCTCGTTCGTCCAGAACTCGAACTTCCAGAAGAAGTCCGGGGGCATATCCAGCTTTCTCATTATTGTATAAGCGTTTCTTCTCGCACCAAGATAGGAAGAGGTATAAATAGTGAGAGGGAAACGGGGATTCGCATACATCGGCAATAGCAGTCTTGTTTGTGGAACAAATAGATTCAATTCTTCGCCAAGTGCTAAACGAAGCGGCGTTGCTTCTTTCTTCTTCAATTTATCCAGGAATGCAGCCCACACGTCGTCAATCAATTCTTCCATTCCAGCCTCCCTTTCATAACTCATTGTAGTTTAACCTCTCGAAAGTGCCTGTTCTACCATATCAAATCCCCATTCGTCATATCTTTTGTGCACATACAAGCCCGCGGCTATGATGAGATAACTAAATACATACAACGCATCAAGAATCGAGCCGGTATGGCAAACTTCACGAGCAATGACGTACAAAGGTACGCCAAAACTGATTTCGTATACATAAGCATCAGTTAAACTAAGTATTATCCCACATATGACCGTTGTGAACGTCAAGCTCTCTCTGCCCTCCAATCTCATCTGCTGCGCGTATAAAATCACCACAGGCACCAGCATTATTACGATCGCCACATCTGTAAGACGAATGAGCAACAGGGAGATGGTATATATAACATGAAAAACGGCTACCTCCTCAATCAGCGAGGGGATGTGATACGTAACGATGAGTATACCGAGGAAGCACACCGCGGTTATTGCGATCCGTCCTCCCGTGCTTATCTCCCGTAGCTCCGTCACTTTCAGTATACAAATGGAAGAAATAACTAGCATTGCGTAGGTGGTCCACTGCATGATTAAAACAAACAGAGGAAATAATAAGTCACCAAACACTGCTCTCAATATCTCCATTAGAGGATCTATATTTGCAAGCATCATGAAGAAGAGGAAGAGGGATAGGAAAATGAACGCTCTCCGAAGCCAGCTTTTGTAAATTGAGGCAACCCTCAGCGAGAGCAGGGCACCTATAAGAAGAGCCAAAGGGTGCATTATCGTTGTATAACTGTTGGCAATTGTACCTGGTGGTAGGAAGAGGCAAATAAGTGCAGGGATGAGCATGAGCAGAATCGTTACTTTTAAAAACGACCTTGGATCCATATTATTAATCCATATTCAGCACTTTAAGCATATAAAGATATTGCTTTCTGAGCTTGTAGAAAAAATATTGCCGTAAAATGGTATGCGGACTAAATCGATGGCGAAGGTAAGCGCTCTCCCCGGTAATGTCCTTAAAATGATAGACCACACTAACCACCAAGTTTAATATATCCGTAGACCATAGTTTATTACGCAGGGCAGTGTTAATTTTTTCTTCATGAACATAGCAGATTGATGCTTACGACACCACAATCAGACGATTAAGGGCATTTACCGATACAGAATTTGCGAAGGAGCTTGATTGAGAGGGAGATAAAAGGTGCTGTCTGACGTATTAAGCTAATTTTTGGATGG
>DYFG01000131.1 GCA_020725315.1 Nitrosotalea sp. | reverse complement strand
ATTAGTTCCAAAGTGAATGATACTATCGCCCCACCAAGGCAGAATAATGAAAGCCAGTCCAATATTTTTATCCTTATCTCTCTTCTCTTATACCCCCTTAGATAAGTTCTTTCTTCCATTTTTATTTCCTCCCTTCTTTTACTCAGCAACCCTCAAAACCACGACCACGCCAAAACCTTCATCGCTTCCTTTTTCAATACTCCCTCTTCCCTATGAAATCCGCGATGTTTATAAGAAAATCCTTTGCTTCACTTCTGAAATCAGAATCTTTAATAGCTTGAACTGCTTTATCGGTCATTTCCCTAACTAACTTCTTTGAATAATCAAAAGACCCTGTCTTCCGCACAATATCCCTAATAGTATCAATCTCCTCCGTTGTAACGTGCTGGCTGCCCAATGCTTTTAGAAGAATCTCTTTTTCCTCTCCTTTACATCTTTCCAGAGCATGAAGGATTAACAATGTCTTCTTGCCTTCTCGTATATCCGAGCCAACTGGTTTGCCCGTTTTTTCCTCAGAGCCAAATAAGCCCAATATGTCGTCTTGTATCTGGAATGCTAACCCTAACGGGACGCCATAGTTGCTCAGAACCTGCAAATCACCTTCTCTCGCACCGGCCAGCAGAGCACCGATATGAAGAGGCCCTTCTATTGTGTAACTCGCGGTCTTGAGTTTATGGATCGTCAAGATCTCATCCTCTGTAATACGCCCTTTCCTCTCAGCTATTATATCCAAAATTTGTCCATACCCCACATTTTTGATAATTTCTGCATACTTGGCTACTGCTTTTTTCACATATTCACTCTTAAACTGCGAATTTACTAATAACTCCTCGCCGTATGCTTCTAATAGATCACCAACCACGATCGCTATATTTTCTCCGAATTCAAGCGCTTTATTTGTTCCAAAGTGGCGTTCACACATCGCTTTGCAAACGATGTGAAAAGTCGGTTTGCCCCTCCGAAGTTCATCTTCATCCATAATATCATCATGAATTAATAGATAGCTCTGCATCAGTTCAAGGGAAATGGACGCCTCTATAATCGCTTCGAGATTATTATCGCTCAAGCATTTATAGCCGTAGATGCAGAAGATAGGCCTGAGTCTTTTTCCTCCTCGCAAGGTGTACTCTTTAGCATTGACTGCAACTTCCTGAGTGTAGTTAGAGATCCTGGACGCTTCCTTTATCTTCTTATCAAAGAATGCTTCTAAACGCTCATTTACCTGAGTTTGGTAATGAGCCAGTATATCACTTATATCTGCGGATATCGTTCTCACCCCTTGTTCATATTTATTTTTAATAAATCTAAATCCCTCCTTTTAAAGCCCCTACTGGGCTTGCGGGGTCGTGGGGCAGAGCCCCACAGATGCAATGCGCTCTCTACTCCTCTCCTCTCCTCCTCACTATTATCTTCCCTATGCGAATGTCTGCATCCTTCAGTATTATCTTTACAGGCGAATTTACTCCCGATGCAATCACTTGCGCAAGAGGATCGAGAGTTACGAGTTCCCTTTCGGGAACTGCCTCTTCCACGCCAGCAGGAGGGGAAACTACTTCTACCGCCTCTGCCTCCGCTGCCCACCCTTCCGTTATTCTAACACCGTCGACCTCCCTGACAACACCATTCACAACCGGGTGATTCACTTTCTTTAAGAATTCTCGCAGCGATTCTATATCCCTCACGTCCTTCTCGGTCGCTATCTCATCCCACATCTCATCCGGAATAGCATCTCTTACTCGTTCTTTTAAATCTGAAGCCATCCATACCACACGACGCCATCCGCCATCATACTGGATAAACTTGGGGCTATAAAAGTATTGGACCCCTATCCCGAGGAAGCCTTTTACTTGCTTTCCTCCTCCTACTGAGCCCGCAATAGTCGAGAATGGGAGACCAATCGGGGTATCGGAAACTTTCGTGCCACGATGCACCCAGCCTATTCCATCAACTTCCGGTATATAAAATCCCGCAACCTCAAAGCACCCACAACTTGTATGCGGCCGCTCGAGGAACGAATGCAGTTTTATAGAATCATATTCGCCACCTGAGAGCCTTATCGCCGCTTCATTTACTCCGGTATATTCCCCACCTATCGTGTCTATGCATGCTCCTTTAGGAATGGGGGCATTGGGCCCTTCTGGATCAATTCGGGCTGCGGCTCTCGAATCAAACCAGTTCATTGCACCACAAAGAGCTGTTCTATCTGGAGTGACTACACACACATTCGTCGGTGCAAATGACTGACAAAGCGTGCACTGATAAAATTCCTCCACATCTTCGTCGTGAAGTCCCCTCACTTTTGCATCCCTCGCTTCATATAGTCTGTTCGCTTCCGCTAACCTCCTTACCACCTCTTCCTCATCAGTGATATACGTAGCCTCCATCTTCTCGATGAACGGAAGTTCTGCCTTGAAAAGCATTATCGTTGCTCTTCCTATCTGTTTCAGTGTTTTCAGCCCCTTCTTTACAGCTTCCTTGCTTATCCTCACCCAAATTTCAGCCCGCTGGTTGAGGTGCATATAGCCCTGGATATAACCTTGATACTCATGAGCCCTCCGCTCTATAACCGCCTCGAGGTCTTTATCTATCTGCTCTCCATATACCCTGTATATCATCGCATACGCGTACGTACCGCCCTCCTCCATCTCCTCAAGATCTGGTCCGATAAGAGTAACCTCTCCGTCTTTTATCTTCTCGGGATCAGGTTCAAAGAGAACGAGCTCGAAGCCTGGTTTATTTTGTCCGCCTAACTCCACGTACAAATTTGCTTTTCTTATCCTTTCGCCCTCATACATCGGGTTTATATCGAAAGGGAAAGCCTCCTCCGCTTCTGTTTCTCCCATCTTTTTAATTTTTTCTATCCATCTTCAAATATTCTTAAAGAAAGATTTAAAAAGTTTTTCTTAAAAGTTCAAAAAGAACTCAAGACCATGAACAAATGCCAATTTTTCGCTTCACTTTTCTAACAATTTTAACAAGAGCGCTTTCTGTGCATGAAGCCGATTCTCAGCTTGCTCAAATATCACCGAGTTTTCGCTCTTCAACACACCCTCGGTTATCTCTTCCCCGATATGCACCGGCATGCAGTGCATGATGATAGCATCTTCCTTCGCAACTCTCACTAAATCCTCGTTCAACTGATATTTTTTAAAAACCCTCTCTCGTTTTTCACGCTCCTTCTCGTCTCCCATCGATACCCACACATCAGTGTATAACACATCGGCACCGAGAGCAGCTTCTTCTGCATTTTCCGTTATGAGCACCTCACCGCCCATTTTCTTTGCTCTTTCTACCACTACCTTAGCAGGCTCATATCCATCTGGAGACGCCACACGCATATTCATACCGGTAATCGCAGCGCCACCAATGAGCGAGTTGCATACATTATTCCCATCTCCGACCCACGCTACGGTAACACCCGCAAAGTTTTTCTTATACCCCTTTATCGTCATCAGATCTGCCAGCGTCTGACAGGGATGCTCTAAATCAGTCAACCCGTTTATCACGGGAATCGAGGCATAGTTCGCAAACTCCTCCACCGTATCGTGACGGTATGCTCGTATCATAACCGCGTCAACGTACGAGGAAAGCACTCTTGCCGTTTCTCTTACTCGTTCTCCTCTTCCCAACTGCAGCTCGTTCCAATTTAAACTGATCACATTTCCGCCTAATTCGTGCATCGCAACCTCAAATGAGACACGAGTCCGTGTGGACGGTTTCTCGAAGATCAGTGCTAATGTCTTCCCTTCCAGCTCATTGCTCGCTTTTAAGCCTTCTTTCCGCTTTCTCTTCAGCTTCTCGCCTCGTTCTACGAGCCCTTCGAGTTCTGCACGCGTGAGGTCGAATATCGTGATGAGGTTCATAATAAGGAGTAGAGGGAGAGAGGTATAAATAAAGGGTACTCCTAAGGAAAGAAATTGATAGTTCTGTAATATAATTTTAACCGATCTTGAAACACGACTAATAACTTTCGGAAGTGAGAACGCTCGGAAGTACTGGCTGAATAGAAAGGTATAAATCTGGAAGCTTTATATTCTTCCTTGAAAAAAAGTTTTAGGAGGCGAGAATAGCCTATTCTTTGGAAGTGCCACTTTGAACTGGGTAAGTACCTGGTATTGCCATGTTTTTCGCATAGCGTTGAAAGGGATGCATTTTTGGTGTACAAACCTGCCATGTCTGTCGAATCCTCCT
>DYFG01000130.1 GCA_020725315.1 Nitrosotalea sp. | reverse complement strand
AAATTAACTGATGAGGTTAAAAAAACATTTCAAGCTTTTAGGTTATGGATAAGCGCACCATTAAAATATTCTCAATTCACCTCGAATCACCATCTCGGTAATCTCCGCTATGTTTGAAAGCCACTCATCGGTTATTCGCTTCACGTTCTGTTCCACCGCTCCACGGTTTACATCGCTCTTCATGAGGAGCTGAGCGGTTGCCACCTTCGGGTCGTCTATCCTTCTCCCGATCTCAGAAAGAAGCTTGATAGACACCTCTCGAACCCCATCCACCTTCTCAACGATATCAGTGGCCATTTTATTGGCGAGCAAATTGTATATCTTCCCGGTATGGTTCACCGGATTTTTTCCCGAAGCCCCTTCCATGCTTATCGACCTGCTCGGCGTGATAAGCCCATTGCACCGGTTACCACGACCCGCACCCCCGTCATCACCCATCTCCGCGGATGTTCCTGTCACCGTAATATAGACCGAGTCGGGCGTGTCAGCCATATTTATCAGGGTATTGACCTCACGGGTTGTATACTCTTCCGCTATACTGGTTACAAATTCCTTTAACCGTTGCTTCGTCGCCTCATACTGCTCATACTCATCCACATATCTTGAAACGAAGGCGTCACCAACTGTTAACGTTATTATATCCTTTTCTCTGAGCGCCATCACCTTCATATCCTCACCGATCGCTTTCTCCTTGGTGCGATACTCCTCCATCACCCTGTTTTCCACATTGAGCGCTATCGACTCCGTCTCCGAGAGGGGAGCATGTGCAACACCAAAAGAGGTGTCGTTTGCCATTGGCATTTCAGGATTTGCTTCACATTTACCCTTAAAAACCTCTATAAGGTCTGAAGAACCCTCTCCTAGCTTACTATCCACTATCACGTGGCGATCCACATCCAAATTTCTCACCTTCTTCAGATATTCCTTCGCCGCGTTCATCGCTACTATATCGACAGGGATTTCATCACCTGCGAACGCCCTCGTCGCTCTTCCGCCTAACAATATGTAGATTGGCGAAATAACCTCGCCACCACCATATCGTGGATTTGACCTGCCCGCAACAAGTTGTACTTTATCCGTGTTGTGATGCAGTATCATTCCACACTTCCTTCTATACTCTTTGCACAACGCCACACTAACAGCCTCTGCTACACCGTCACATAAGCTGTCTGGATGTCCTAACCCTTTTCGTTCCACCATTTCTATCTCTTGCTTCTCAATTGGTTCCCTACTCACGAACTCCACCTTTATGTTTCGCTTTATTTCCATTTTACCCCTCTCTCATATCTTAGTACCATCATTTTTTCTCAAAGAGCTTTCTCAAATTCCGCTTTCGCAGCAGGATATTGTCCTATTGAATAGAATAATTCACCCAAATAGTAATGCGGTGCCCACAGCTTAGAACTCAATTCTATCGCTTTCCTAAGCCTTGATTCTATTTCTTTAATACGTTCCGGGGATAGATCGTGCTTGTAAGTTAAAAATAGCTCCTTACCTGTTTTATAATAATCCATAGCATCTTCTTTATCCATTTTTTCCCCTTTTCTTTCCACCATCATGAACTCCACTATCGCAAGATTAGCTAATTTTTAAAAACGGACATGCTAATTCTAACGCCTTTATTAATGCCTGATATTCCGCTACATTGTTTGTGGCGGCGCCAATAAACTCTTCATGCTCTTTTACTACTCTTCCTGATTCATCACATATCACGATACCGATGCCAGCTGCTCCTGGATTGCCTTTGCTTGCTCCATTGCTATATATAATAATCAATTTTTTCTCATCCATACTCTTTTTAAATTTGCGCTTTGCATTTTTTATTCGCTTTATAGCCTCTATTGCAACCTCTCTCACATACGGCTTTTCATCGTTTAGAAGACGTTTAAGGTGAGGTAACGCATCTTCACTTCCTATTTTCCCAAAAGCTTTCGCTGCATATTGTCTCACCTGTGGCTTATCATCCTCAAGCAATTCTATGAGAGATGGAACAGCCTCAAATATCAGTGGTTTGAAGATTGAGAGCTTTCCGAGAGCAGAGACAGCTAATCTCCTCTCATTCCCGTTCTCGCTTTTTGTGAATTCTATTAGCTTAGGGATCTTTTTTGGATCTCTTGCCTCCCCAAGCACCCATGGAGCTGAATGACTTTCTAGTTCTTGCTTTTTGAGGTTCTCTGTATCTTTCACTCCTGCATCCATCTTCTCTTCCGCCTCCAACTTCTTAAACTTCCCAATATTCACGGCGCCGACACTTGCGAATCCAAGTTCGCCCGCTTCAACACCCTCTCCTAAGTGACGCAATAACGAATTGCAAACACTGCACGCATTGCACGCCCCACCATGATCTTCACCGAAATAATTCAGGATGAACTTCCTCTTGCACTCCTCGCTCTCCAGATATTCCACCACGTTCTCGACCTTTTTTAGATTGCTCTCTTCTAAGCGCCGGAAGATTTCAAGAAGTTCAATCATATCAACATCTTTTATACCGGGATTGAGTTTGATAGGCGTGCAAAAATCCCTTTCTTCAAGTTCTATTATCCCCGCAATTTTCAATTCCCGCAACACATTGTTTATCCTTGGAATGGATATTTGAACAGAACTGCTCAACACTTCCAAATCTATCCAACTATTCAAATATTTCTTGAAATACGCATTCCTGATTATCTCTTCCGCATCTTGCTGATAATATTTTAGCGATTTAACATCAGCATTCTGCATTCTTACCTCCGCACGCCTGTAAATCCTGAAATACGTTTTAATCGCACCCATCCTCTCAAGATGATGCAAAATTAATCTGATGAGGACTTCATCCAGCTTCAAATCGTTTGCTATTCTCTTGACATTCATGTAAATCAATTTTCCCACCCCTTGTCTCAACAAATCAAGCACTGCTTTAATTTGTTTGGTTGATGGCGTATTCCGTTTTATCAATCTTCTTAGTTTCCTCTCATCCTCTTTAGAATAAAGCAAGATGCAATTCGCCATCTTTCCATCTCTTCCTACGTCCCACCTCCTGATAATAGTTCTCGATAGATTTCGGCAAATTGTAATGGATTATTGTCCTTATGTCCTCTTTGTCAATGCCCATCCCAAAGGCATTTGTGGCAACCACGATTCTCGTTCTCCCACTTATAAAATCATTTTGTATCCTTCTTCTTTCTTCCTTATCCTTTATTTGACCATGGTAATACGATGCGCTCAACCCTTCCACGGCTAAATATTTAGCCAGTTCTTCCGCGGTTCTTGTGAAATTGACGTAAACGATGGCTGAGCCTTTGAGTCGTTTTAGCAGCGTTTTGAGGATTTCTTCTTTTCTAATGGTGCTTTTCAAGGTGAGCACTGAAAATAACAGGTTCTTCCTGTCAAAGCTGGCTTTGAAGACATCGCATTTTATGCCCAATTGTTTTTGCACATCCTCTTCGACTGTTTTAGTGGCAGTGGCTGTCAATCCAAGCACAGGAGGAGCAGGATTGTTTAATGCCCTTATCATCCTTCGCAGTCGTAAATAGTCGGGTCTGAAGTTATGACCCCAGATAGAAATGCAATGCACCTCGTCAATCGCTATTAAACTGATATTACACGACTTTAATATACTCATCAATCTGTTATCTACGAATGTTTCGGGAGCGACATACAACATTTTTAATTTAGATTTTTTTAATTGCTCGTATATGCGCTCTTTTGTGCTTTGGTCGAGCATAGAATTGATATACGCCACGTCAAGAACACCTTTCTTCTTCAGGTTGTCCACCTGGTCTTTCATCAATGCGATTAACGGACTTACAACAACTGTCAGACCATCAAATATCAATGCGGGTATCTGAAAACAGATAGATTTACCGGCACCCGTGGGTAGAATAGCGAGCGTGTTCTTTTGGGATAAAACATTGTCAATTATTTCTTTTTGTTGTGAGCGAAAAGAGCTGTGATTGAATACGGTGTTTAATATTGTCAGAGGGTCTTTTGCGTTTGAGGAGTTAGTGCTCATTTTGTTTACCCGACAAGAGTTTATATCTTCTAATATTTAAGTTTTCGTATCTATTTCACACTTAACCTATTCAGCCACTCTTTTGCAGTCTCGGTATGAGGATGCTCATCACCATAGAATTCTCTAAGTATGGAATAAGCTTGCTGAAAATATTCTTTTGCAAGTCGTGAATCACCGAGCGCATACCATGCCAAGCCGATGTTGCTGAGCATTGTTGCCACCGAAGGATGTCTCTCGCCATAAACTTCCTGTAATTGATGGTATGTTTAAGTCCGCCTCTATAAAAAGCAAGAGGTGGAAAAAT
>DYFG01000003.1:12144-42208 GCA_020725315.1 Nitrosotalea sp. | reverse complement strand
TTATTAATTTTAACACTCACCTTTGTACCATAAAAATCTGGTAATGCACCCATTTTCAACCCACATATGGTAACCTTTCGTTTTTCCAAATCCTCAAAATTCAATTTTATAGAGCCATTTAAAACCTCAATTGGGTTCCTATCGGAAGTTACTATTGCATTTGCAATAATTTCACTAACGTATCCAATCAGTCGAGTTATTCATACCTCACCGCTTCGACCGGGCTCATTCTCGATGCCTTCCGTGCGGGATACAACCCCGATAGGATCCCTACGAGCATTGCAACCGCTATACCATCGAGCAACACTACTGGTTTCACAATCGCTGCAATTTCCACGTCAAACGCTGTCTGTATGCCGAAACTTATCGCTCGCGCGCCAAGAACACCTAAAATACAGCCACAAACGCCTCCTATTCCGCTCACTATACCTGCTTCGAGTAAGAACAGGGAGAGAATATCCCTGTTCTTTGCCCCTATTGCTTTCATTATACCGATCTCATGCGTTCGTTCCATCACCGACATCAACATCGTGTTCATGATCCCCATACCAGCAACGAGAAGAGAAATAGAAGCGATGGCGATTAAAACTGCTTGTAGTATCCCGAAAACTGATTCTAACTGCTTTATAGCGCTTCCCATGGTCATTGGAGATGTGAAATCGTCCAGTTTGTGATTCTCATCTATTCGTTTCTCTATTTCTGCCGCTATTTTCTCTGCTTCCCCTACATTCCTCACACGTACGAAGATGGTTGAAACACCCTCGTTGTCAAGAATACTCACCGAATCCCGTGTTGTAACGTATATCTGCGAATCAACAGTAGACCTGAACCCTCCCTGCTTCTCCAGCACTCCAACAACCCTGAATTTGCTCCCGTTTATCGTAAGTCGGTCATTAACGCCGACATCATTATCAAAATAATCATAAGCGATGCTGTGCCCAATTAGGCATACCTGGCGGTCGTTCTCTCGTAAGTCACGTCCTTTTGCGCCTCTCCCAGCGTTACCGTCTGATTCCAGCTTCACTGTCTCGCCAAATACCGCAGTGATATCCCGTGGGTCAATACCAGTGACTTCTACCCTGAACGTCTGACCACGGTATTCCACGTCTTCCATCGAGCCCCGCATTGCCACTGCGTCTTTTACGCCGCTGATACGTTTCACCGCTTCTAGATCACGGTCGGTAAAGCTCCCGAAAGTGCCAAAGCTACCAAATTCCATCCTCCTTGGCATTACCATAATCACATCAACCATCTCAATGAGCTGTTCCATTACCGACTCCTGCATGCCGAAGCCAATGGAAATCAATGCGATTACTGCTCCTATACCAACTGTAATGCCCAGTATCGCCAATATCGAACGCGCTTTTCGCTCCTTTATGTTCAGATAGACCAGTGAAAAGTAATCGCGCATTATTCATACCTCACCGCTTCGACCGGACTCATCATCGACGCATTCCGCGCCGGATAGAGCCCAGACAGAACGCCCACAACCATCGCAACAGCTATCCCGCCAAATAAAACAGCGGGTTTCACCACCGCAGTCATTTCTATGCCCAAAGCTGTGCTTGCACAGAAACTGATGACTTCCGCTACGATAACACCGAATCCGCAGCCAACTGCACCGCCCACCAGACTCACCATGCTCGATTCCAAGAGGAAGAGGGAAAGTATATCACTGTCCTTTGCTCCGATCGCTTTCATCACGCCAATCTCATGCGTCCGCTCCATCACTGACATCAACATGGTGTTCATGATACCAGTAGATGCGACAACGAGTGCAATTGCCGCTATTCCAACCAATACGCCACGAATAATAGTAAAAACAGTTCCTATTTGGTCTATGACGCTCCCCATCGTCATCGCGGTGGCGAAATCATCGAGTCCGTGATTAGCGTTTATCCTTTCCTTGATCTCCCCTGCTATCGCTTCTGCTTCTTCGATGTTATAGACCCTCACAAGGATGTGTTTTATCTCATGAGTTTGAAGCACTTCCTTTGTGGCACGTAACGTGAGAAAAATATGGGGATCGACGTCATTAGCATACAGCATGCTCCCTTTTTCAAAAATGCCAACAACGATGAATTTCTTGCCGTTGATCACCAGTTTATCGTTCACGTGTACCTTTTCACTGAAGAATTCGTTGGCGACCCGGTAGCCGATGACGCACGCTTTATAATCATTCTCCCTGAGCCACCGCCCTTCCTTGAGCCCGACAGGTTCCAGATAGAAGCTTCCCAGCTCTTTAGTATCACCACCGATAATAAAAATGGGCACTCGTTTGTTTCTATACTCTACCTCTGCGGCGTCATAGGTCATTGTTGCTATACTCTTTATACCGCCTATACGCTGCACATCTCTTACGTCTCTATCGGTAAAACCACCCAGCTCCACATATCTCGGACCCGTTATTTTACCTGGAAACACCGCGATGACATCAGCATACACCGTTAATTCGCTGGTTATCGCCTCTTCCATACCATAGCCGACGCTCATCAAAGCAACAATAGCCGCTATACCCACCGCAATACCCAGCACGGTGAGTATCGAGCGAGTTCTTCTCTCCCGTATGCTCCGGTACGCCATGAGAAATTTATCTCTCATTGCTCAATCAAGCACCCTTCCGTCTCTCATCCTCTTTCTTATCCCTGCTCGGGCTGCAACCTCCGCATTGTGCGTAACCACGATTATTGTGCGTCCCTCTTTATTCAACCCTTCTAAGATGTCCATTATTGCTCTTCCCGTTTCAGTATCCACGTTCCCCGTTGGCTCATCGCCGATGATAATTTCAGGATCGTTCGAGAGTGCTCGTGCAATGGCTACCCGCTGCTGCTCACCACCACTCAGTTCCGAAGGTTTATGGTACATGCGGTCTCCGAGCCCTACATTTACCAGCAGCTCCTCTGCTCTCTCTAGCCTCTTCTTCCGCTTCACACCGGCGAAGAACATGGGCAGCGCAACATTCTCCAACGCATTGAGCGTATGAATGAGGTTAAATTGCTGGAATATAAAGCCGATTTTCTCCCTACGCATCTCCGCGCGTTCGTTTTCGTTGAGCGAAGCGGTGTCTATACCATCGATAAAGACCGAACCGCTCGTGGGCGTATCCAGACAGCCGATCATATTGAGAAGTGTGGACTTGCCCGAGCCTGATGGTCCTAATATCGCAATAAATTCACCATCTTTTATCTCTAAATTCACTTCGCGCAGTGCATAAACGTCCGCTTCACCCATCCGGTAGACCTTCGTCAGATGTTCCGTGCGAATCATTTATTGTTCTTAGCTTTTGCTCTTCATTTCCTCTCTCTTCGTCCTCGCTTTACCCGTATCCAGGCAACCACAGCGACCAAGACAAGGATGAGAAGCAGTGCACCTAAGAGCATGAGATTCGGGAACTCACTCTTTTTCGGTTCTCGTATCTCTAATAGCACCTCGTAACCGCGCGTTTCGTATCGCCTGTCGGTCTCAACGTCTTTGAACTCCAACTTAAACGGTATTATAGTATCGCCTACATTCAGATCGCTGGTATGGAGGTCAAACGAAGCTGAAAAGACATCTCCTGCTTCCATGTCACCGATAAAATATTCAGAGGGTAGTATTCTAAGCCCTTCTACCACTGGAACCACGGATACCGCTTTGATATCCTTCACCATCCCATTAGCGACGTCGAAGTCTATCCGTGCGACGTCACCCCTTAAAACAAACTCAGGTGCATTCACGAGGATAAGCTTCACGTCTGAACCGCTCTTTACCATTATAGACGATGTAAGTTTGCTGCGATGTATGTTATTGCCATTTTTGTACTGAGCTTCGAAACAGATCTCCCTATTTCCTTCTAAAAGCGGGGTAAGTGTGAAATTCACCTCCTTCTTCTCATACGCTTCTAATTTACCGATGAATATCCCCGCTGGTTTGAATTCGAAGTCATCGGTGCTCGATTTCACATAGACATTCACACCACTCACTGGATTTGGTCTGTTGTTCGCCACTACGATTGCTATCCCCTTTGACTCGGTGAGTGAAATCTCCGCGGGTATATCCTTCCCAAGTAACTTTACTTCACTCCTGTCAACGTTCACACGGACTGGAAAATGCACATTATCACCGTTTTTTACATCTATGCACACTTCAGGGAAGTACATGCCGTCGCGAGCATAAGCAGCAGCTTTTATCGGGAACGAGATCGTTATGCTTTTACCAGGTCCCAAAGAACCCACTTCTAAGTATTCGGAGCGTTGAAAACCATCACTCAATCCTATCTCCCTGCTTCTGCTAATCAGCCGTATCGTATCTATCTCCGCACTTATCGTGGATGTTCTCGTAGTAGAAGATGTATAACCCGTAGTCGTGGTAGTCCTCGTAGTAGTCTCCGATGCTTGGGTCTCCGTGTTTTGTATAGTCACGGTAATCGTGCCGGTGTCGCCTGGCATCAAGGCTTGGGGCTCCACAGTGTAGCTGGTAACCATAAGAGCAGGACCCCCGGCAGCGGACGTGGAGACCGCCGATGCCAAAATGAGTAATAGAGGAGCAATCGTCGAGAATGACGCCATAAAAACCCAACCTCTTTTACTTCCTTCTTTCATCCTCATCGCTCCTCCAGTTTTATCGAGATTCCCTTCTCCATTTCTTATATTTCTTTTACATCTATCTTCATCCCATTTATAAGGTCAATTATTTTTTATCTCCTCTTAGAGCCAACAGCCTTTAAAACGCGAAAAAAATCCTCTATTACGTCCAATGACTCTGGGAGTATCACGAAGACTGCGTAAGCAATAGCAATTAACGAAATCATCACGAATATCCTCGCTATTATGTCGTGCGCAATGTAAAAGCTCTGGAGAGGCGACCCAAACCACTGCTCGAAATACGCCGCGGAGACAAATACGTTTCTTACTATGTTTAGCAGATAAATAGTGGGAATAGAGACAAAAAAGGCCTCAAACTTCCTTTTGATTGGAGCTTCGAGACCAAATACCAAACCGGTAAAAAGAACCATACTCTGTATCGCGGTGCACGCCAGGACAATCTCTATCTGAGAAGAACTATTCGTGGTGTAAATGCTGGATGGGTACACTGTATAAACGCCCACGGTGAAGAGATTGAGTACCGTGGCAGTAATGTTAGTGGTGAGGTAAATGAGAAGTCTTTCAAGATTGGATACTTCAGAGAACGGGAAGTAAAAGACTGAGGCGATCAGTGCAATTTTGGTTATCGTGAAGAACAAATCATCATCTCCCTTTTCGCTTACCATTGACTTCGGGTTTACCATAAGAGCAGCTAAAAGAAGCGAGAAGGCAAGAAATACGAGCGCTAAAGAGGCATCAAAGTATTCGCCTTCGTTGAGATAGTATGAGACCTCAGAAGAGCAGTAAACGGCAAAAGATAGCCAGCCCAACGCACCTGCTACTTTTCCAAATGATCCTGCGGAAAAAAGGACTTCCTCAAAGATCGAGATTGGTTCTTTCCGAAGACGCTTAAAAATGGGTTTATTACGGAGTACCAGCGCCAGAAGGAAAAGACCTATTGCAATAAACGGAAGGATGGATTTCACTATCATTTTTATCTATAGACGACTCATCACCGCTTTTACCAAGCCCACCGGGCCTGTCATCATCATATCACCTGCGGGAGCGGAAAAAATACCAAGTCCTTTCATTTTCTCCCTCTTCGGGCCGGTCAGTGATAGTATCTCCGGTTGGGTTTCACGTATTGCTAATGCGCCATGTCCGCCATCATCAAAGACCTCTTTAAAGGTTATCGTTCCATCGGTGAGCTTTTTAAGGTAGTACTCGAGCTTTTGCTTATCGAGGAGGTGTGTATGGTGCTCAAATACACCGGCTATTCGGTCATCGTTCAAAGACATCGCAATGGTGTGCGCGTTTCCAGCATTTATGCACACCACCTTCTTCTTCTCTTTCACCCGCTCATCTTCAAGCGAGCCCAGGACCGCAGCAGGTCCTGTATCCATCAAGAGGATGTGTCCGTCATACCACCGTTTCACCGAACGAAATACCGAGTTCATCCTGCTCAGATATTCTGGCACGCCGTCGAGATACGCAAAGGATTCTATGCCGCCTCCAACCTTCTCTTCGATTAAACGAAACCTATTTTCTCGGTCGGTAACTCCCTGTGGTGCTACACCGTGATCCTGAACCGCTATCGCAATAACGTCAAAAGCAGTATCCACGCCGAACGAAGAAAGAACCGGTAAAAGTTGGAGATTGAAGTCAGAAATTTTTATTGGTGCCGCTTTCTCACTGAGCTTCTCTATCTCATCCTCAGCTATAATCTCGATCCCATAGTCTTTAACAATTTCCAAATCGTCTCTGAGTGTTCGTGCGGCACTTTCGGTCATATAAACCTTGTAGTTCTTGAGGTGTTCGATAACAGCATGTGTAAAAGGACCCCCACCCATAGTATCGCCGAAGATAACCACATCCTCCTTTGTTCTCCATACTTCCGCGGCGAAGATGCGCAGGGGAGAAGGTAGCACGAGCTTGTAAGCTGCATCAAATCCCTTCTCTTCGTCATATACCATGATATCCTGTGTTCCAGCCCCTATATCAAGAGCGAGTATCTTCATATCGTGCGTCTCCCCTTTATCTCCCCTGCAATGTTCTCGTGCATCAATCGCCTCACTTCTTCCATATCGGCAGTCTGACCCAGAACCCACATCAACTTCACCAGCGCAGTCTCCGGCAGCATGTCCTCACCTTCTATTATGCCCGCATGCAGTAAATCACGACCGGTATCATACACCCTGTCACATACTGTTCCATATAAACATTGCGAGGTCATCACAACGTGTATGCCCAGTTTTACAGCTCTCGCGACGCTCGGAATCCACTCCGCCGATACATGCCCTAATCCTGTTCCTTCTACTACAATGCCCTTATAGCCCTGCTCGACAAAGAAATCGAGTATCGCAGGGTCTGCACCGGGATAGAACTTTATAATGCTACATCTCTCCTCAAGCCTGTTTCGGAGCTCCAATTCGTGCTCACCTCTCTTCTTATAGGACGAACAGAACCCAAACCTTATTCTCTCTCTATCGCTCGCATCATAGTACACCTTGCAGATTGGGAGATCGTTTATCGATTGAAAAGCGTCACGCGCGGAGGTGTGCATCTTCCTCACGTTCGTGCCCCGGTGAATATAGCAAAAATCGTCGGAACTGCTCCCATGCATCACCACCACAACCTCAGCAATGTCGCTACTCGCAACCTTCGCGGCGCATATCGCATTCATCGTCGCATCGCTGGAAGGGCGGTCTGAACTGCGTTGTGACCCAACGAGAACAACGGGAACAGGGGTTCGCACCATGAACGAGAGAGCCGCAGCGGTATAGCCCATGGTATCCGTGCCATGCGTGACGATGATACCGTCCGCACCGTTTTTTATCTCGTTGTAAATCTCTGCTGCGAGCTTCTTCCAATATTCAGCACGCATATTCTCGCTCAGTATGCTGTAAACCACTTTCCCCTTGATCTTAGCTATTGTGCCTAATTCAGGGATTGCCTCAAGTATATCCTCGGTGGAGAACTGAGGAGAAACCGCACCAGTTCTGTAATCCACTTTAGAGGCTATGGTGCCACCCGTAGAGAGGATGGACAACAAAGGTAAATGCTCTTCGCCCTTTTTCACCGTTCTTACTCCCCTTTCCACCTCCTTTTTCCACTCTTTTACTCTTCCCAACCGGTCTACAACCTCAATTTTCACATCTTCAGGATGTATGCCAATATTATAACCACTATCAAGTTTCATCACTATATTTCCTGAAGCGGTTGGCATAACGATACCTTCATAAACAACAACGCCACTATCAGTCTTCTTTCGTATCCTTATGCGGTCGCCTTCCCTTAATTCCGTCATTATTATATAGTACTCACATGCTTCTAACACTTATCTTTGTAGCCTTAAAAAAGTTTATAACCCGTTAGTTCAGTTGTAAATTCATTCAGCTCAAGAAAAGATGAATACAAGTGCCGGGTTCATTTATCACGAGGATTATTCGAGACACGATACAGGGGCTCATCCTGAGAGCGCGGAACGGCTGATCTGCACGATGAGGAAGTTGGAAGCGTGTGGTATGACGAAGAAGGTGAAACGAATTCTTCCTGCGAGAGCATCACGAGAACAGGTAGAGTATGTGCATGCGGATAATTATGTGAAGAGAGTGGAAGCAATTTGTAAAAGAGGTGGTGGCATGCTCGACCTGGATACGCCGTTATGCAGCGATACGTGCGACACCGCCTTACTCGCAGCGGGCGGAGTAATAAAAGCGGTGGATGAGGTGATGGGTGAGTCTAATAATAACCTGAAGCACATTTTTGCATTGATTAGACCGCCTGGCCATCACGCTTACCCGAATAGAGGTATGGGGTTCTGCATATTTAACAATGTTGCGATTGCCGCTGAACATTTAAAGCGAGAATATGGTCTCAAGCGCATTTTGATTGTTGACTGGGATGTGCATCATGGCAATGGTACGCAGGACGTGTTCTTCGAGGACCCCTCGGTATTGTATTTCTCCACCCATCAATATCCTCACTATCCCGGTACGGGATGGCTCGATGAAGTAGGTAGAGGAGAGGGGAGAGGGTTCACCGTCAACGTCCCGCTTCCAATTGGTACCAATGACGCTGGTTATTTATATGCGCTCAACAGTATTTTGGTGCCGATAGCTATGGCGTTCAGTCCTGAATTTGTGCTCGTATCCGCGGGATTTGATGCACATACCGCTGATCCTTTGGCGTCAATGGGAGTAACCTCCTTGGGATTTGGGTTATTCACCGATCTGATAACCGAGATAGCGAGAAAGAATAGCAAAGGGAGGGTTGTAATGGCTTTAGAAGGAGGATATAACCCGGACGCGTTGGCAGAATCTATTCTCTCCGTTTTCAATTCATTTTTATCAACGGGCGAGGGGCGGAAGAGAGAAGAGAAGACAAGCGAGAGTGAGCGGGTGAGGAAAAGAGTGGAAGAGATAAAGGACGTGCAACGGGAATATTGGGATATATGAATGATCATTCAGACCATTTCCAAATTGAATCAGGGGGTAGTGGGAGGAGGAGAATTGAGCAAAAAGGAAGCATGCGGAATAGTTGGCATCGTTTTAACAGAGGGGAATGCAGCCTTGCCTATCTTTTATGCGCTCTATGCGGTACAGCACCGGGGACAGGAATCAGCAGGCATAGCAGTGAGTAGTACGGTGAACGAAGGGAGAGGAAACGAAATTGGGAGGAAGAAGGATATAACTCTGAAAAAGGGAATGGGACTCGTTTACCAAGTTTTCTCACCTCAGCAATTAGAATCGCTGAAGGGCAATATAGGTATAGGTCATGTCAGGTATTCGACGATGGGTGCATCGAAGTTAGAAAATGCAGAACCGTTACTCGTGAATTACCGAAAAGGGAGAATTGCTATCGCACATAACGGCAATCTCGTCAATGCGGTGGAGTTAAGAAGAGAATTAGAGAGAGAGGGCAGGATTTTTCATGCTGATACCGATACAGAGGTGATAGCACAGTTACTCGCAAAGGAATTGATGCGCCATGACCCGATAGAGGCGCTCAAGGAAGTGATGAAACGCCTGGTAGGATCCTATTCATTGACCATCCTGATAAATAATACATTACTAGCGGTTAGGGATCCCTTGGGCATTAAACCTTTATGTGTCGGTGAGCTAAAAGCCGGAAATGGAGGGATTAATGCCGGTTATGTAGTGGTATCAGAAAGTCCTGCGATAGACACGTTAGGCGGGAATTTAATACGAGATGTAAGACCTGGCGAGGTGCTGGTGATTAACCCCCCACAAGGCTCGTCGAGTCGTGAAGCAGAGCACCAACGAGGAACCGATTTAGAAAGTTATCAGCTATATAGATGCCTAAATAGCGCTCATTGCGTATTTGAGTACATCTATTTTGCGAGGCCGGATTCGATATTAGATGGGAGGTTAGTGTACGATGTGCGGATGAAGATAGGCGAGAGATTAGCCGAGGAAGATGATATTGAGGCTGATATCGTATCACCCGTACCAGATTCAGGCATCACATTTGCAATAGGATACGCGAAACGAGCGGGGATTGATTATATGGAGGGACTGATAAAAAATAGATATGTAGGACGAACGTTTATCATGCCCGAGCAGACTTCACGAGATATCGCAGTGAGGCTGAAATTAAGCGCCGTACAGGCTAATGTGGCGAGAAAAAGAATTGTTCTGGTGGATGATAGCATCGTGCGAGGAACAACCTCGAGGAAGATCGTGGATTATTTGAAGAGAAAAGGTGCGAAAGAGGTACATTTGCGAATCGGAAGCCCGCCAATACTCGCGCCTTGCTACCTCGGCATCAATACGCCGACACGGGAGGAGTTAGTGGCTTGGAGGAGGTCCATCGATGAGATTAGTACGTTTTTAAACGCCGATTCAATACGATATCTGAGCCTAGAAGGGCTGATCGATTCTGTTGGAATAGAGGAGAAGAATCTCTGTTTAGGTTGTCTCACGGAGAGTTATCCCGTTGAAATACCGGGTGAACTGTGCGTAGTGCGACAGTTGAAACTGACGCACTTCTAAGGGGGATTTATATATAGTAAGAGGCAATAAGAATAGTAAATGAAAGGAAGGGTGAGGTCTGAGATTAAGACGCTGGTTATTTGCGTAGACCGGGATAATGACATAGGTGAGAAAGCAGGCTTAAAGGTACCTATCATAGGTAGAGAGGCAGTTTTATCAGCGGCGACAAAATTGGCTCTCGCGGATTCCGAAGAGTCTGATATAAATGCGATATTTGAAGCAGTTAGAATATATGAACGGTTGCGCTCGGCGGAAGAAGGTGGCGAGTCGGAAGTCATTTTGCTCGCAGGGGATAAGCATGTTGGCGTCGAATCGGATAGAAAGATAGGGCGAGAACTTGATGACGTTCTCTCCAAATTCAGAGCGGATTCTGCAATTCTCGTGAGTGATGGTGCGGGGGACGAATGGATTATCCCCATTATCCAATCACGGGTGAAGATAGATTCTGTCCGGAGAGTAGTAGTAAAGCAGAGTGAGCCCTTGGAAAGCACTTTTTATGTGATAAAGCGAATGTTAGAGGAGCCGAAGTTTGCTCGCACGTTCTTACCGCCCATAGGTCTTATTTTGTTCCTGTTAGCCATTTCTCTACTCCTTGAACTGTCAGGTAAAGCGATAGGACTAATCTTGGCATTTATAGGAATCTACACCCTGCTCAAAGGATTAGGACGTGAGAATCTCCTAATCGATCTCTTTGACAGCGTGAAGCAGTCCTTGTACAGCGGTAAGATATCGTTTATCACGTACATCGTTGCAATTGTGCTGCTCTTAGCAGGCACCTCGCAAGGTATCAGGGGCTATACAAAACTGGAACCAGAAATAAGTGAGCGGATATTATTGAGTATCGTGTACTACACTAAATTTACTATAGGGTGGTACATTGGTGCAGCACTCGCTCCTCTAATTGGAAAGATGATGAATATGCTCATAGAAAGGGAAAAAATAGTGAGGCAGTGGGCCATGTTATTCTCTATAATTGCCTCGGGGGTGATTCTGTGGGGAGGGAGCGACTGTATAATCTGGTTGAGCGAAGGCAATTACCCTATGGGGTATCTAACCCTTTCTCTCTCCATCCTCGGTGCAGTTATCCTATCCTTTATCGGCGTGAAGATCTCGTGGTATCTGAAAAGTTCCGTAATACCGGAGAATAAAGAGGTTGAGGTAGGAATAGAAGCAGAAGCAGAAGAAAGCAGAGTAAGAGATTAAAGAGAATTCGAGAAGGTAATACACGAGGCATTTAACGTTGCTCACGCAGAGAAAAGGTATATATTTTTATATAGTATAAACCTTAAACTATATCCTATGCGGGGTTCCACCCCGCGACCCCGAAAGCCCTGTAAGGGCTTAATGGCGGTCAGTTATGAAGAGTGGGAGGGAAATGAGTGAAAAAGAGCCATTCATAAAAATCTCTGATGTGTGCAAGGAGTTCGACGGCAAAGAGGTTCTGAAGAACGTGAGCGTGGTGATACACGAAGGCGAGCCGTTAGGTCTGCTTGGACGGAGTGGTGCAGGGAAATCAGTTCTGCTTCACATGCTGCGCGGGACTGAGGAATACGAACCGACCCGTGGCGAGGTGATCTTCAGGGTCGCGGTATGCCCCCATTACTTTGGGGCAGAGGACACGCCAGGAAAGATTCATCCTCCTATTGGATCCGTAGAGCCCCCGAGCAAAGTAGGTGCGGTCTGTCCCACGTGTGGGAGCACGTTAGAATTACGAGAGGTAAATTACTGGAAAGATCGAGCTGCGAGGAAGAGGATAAAGAAGCGCGTTGCGATCATGTTGCAGCGTACCTTCGGGTTATACGGAGAGGATACCGTGATGTATAACGTCTTACAGGCGTTGGAGACTCGAAATTATCCGGTAGAGGAACGGTTCAGGCGAGCGTATGAGCTGCTGAAAGCCGTGAAGATGGTGCACCGGATATCCTTTCCCGCAAGCGACCTGAGTGGTGGAGAGAAACAACGGGTCGTGCTTGCACGACAACTGGCGTTAGACCCCTTCGTCCTGTTAGCAGATGAGCCAACGGGAACGTTGGACATAAAGACCGGGAGGTTGGTGCATAAAGCACTGCGAGAGAGCACAAAGGGAGGCATGACTCTTATTGCCACATCGCATTGGCCCTCGGTCATCGAAGAACTAACCGAGAAAGCATTATGGCTCGATAATGGTGAGGTCGTTTCGTATGGTGACTCAAAGACGGTGGTAGAAACGTTTGAGAAGCAAGTGGGCGAGATAGGACGTGAAGAACGGGTGAAGGTCGGTGAGCCAAAGATACAGGTAGAGCATTGCAAGAAGTATTACTATTCTGTATGGCGCGGGATGGTGAAGGCGGTGGATGACGTCTCGCTCACGGTCTACGAGAACGAGGTATTCGGGCTCATAGGAATGAGCGGAGCGGGTAAGACGAGTTTATCACGAATCATCTGCCAGGTAGATCCCCTCACGGGCGGTTCAGTGAAGATTCGAGTGGGGGATAAGTGGATCGAAGTAGGAAGGGTGGCGGAGACCGGTGTATGGCTCGCGTGGGCGGCAAGGACGCCAGGCATAGGCGAGCAAGCGGGGACACGCGTGGCTATGTTACATCAAGAGTTCTCGTTATATCCGGAGAAAACGATATTAGAGAATCTCACCTCCTGCATCGGCCTGGATCTGCCCATGGAACTGGGTCGGATGAAAGCGAAGTTCATGTTACAGAGTGTCGGCTTTAGTGAAGCAGAGATAGAGGAGATACTCCACAAGACGCAGGCTGAACTGAGCGTTGGGGAACGGCAACGTATCGCGCTCGCTCAGATCTTGATGAAGGAGCCGGCAATTGCGATACTCGATGAGCCAACAGGAACGATGGACCCGATAACAAAGAAGTTCGTTGCCGAGTCTATACGGGCAGCGAGGGAGAATTTGGGCATTACCTTCTTGATCGTCTCTCATGACCTCGATTTCGCTTATGATGTCTGCGATCGGATAGCGCATATGCAGGATGGCAAGATAACGAAGATCGAGGAATTGAGAGCGTTTTAGATACCTTTTCAACCATAAAATATACACACCGTAATATAGATGCAGATACGAATACCAAAGCTCATGCTTGGGACATCACCTTTTATTGGCGCCGGTCAGTTCGGGAGGAATGCCTATGAATACCAGAAAATCTTCTTTTATAACGAGAGCAACATGGAGCGCTTATTCATCAAATCCGCAACGCTTGATGTAAAAGCAGTTCAACTCATCGTTTATGAACCTTTGGTAAATGCACTGAAAGAAGCGGAGAAGGAGATAGGTGCGAAATTCTTTGTCGCGGCAACCATACCGAGCGGACGGAAATTCGAGCGGGATTTGAATCTGATAGAGCCTTTGAAGCCTGAAATAGTAGCAATACATGCTCTTTTCTGCGATACGTTTGACCCTCGATTAGACGGATGGATAAAAGAGATAAGGGAGCTCGGGGCGTCACCCGCAGCATCTACTCACTATCCAGGCGAGACGATCGAGGAACTGGACAGAGCAGGTTATGATTTTGATGTTTATCTCGCTCCGGTAAACCCTGTGGGATATGCGATGGAGCCGAATTATGAAAGCACGCTGAAGGCGGTGGAAAGTACTGACAAGCACGTGATAGCGATAAAACCATTGGCTGCAGGCAGCTTGAAACCAACCGAATCCGTATTCACGTTCATTTATCGGTATGCGGTATCTATAAGTGTAGGCATAGTATCTGAAGAAGAGATGGAGGAGACCTATTCAATAGCGAAAAAGGTGATTTAATCCTCTGGCTCAAGTTCATTGAAGAACTTGTGAGGCTTGTATTGTAGAAGGAGATTCATAGGTCACAGTGAGAGAGATGGTAAAGAAAGTGGTGATCATTGGTGGAGGTGCTGCGGGGGTAGACGTTTTGGAGCTTTTGCTGAGAGGGCAAGGAGCTGCTGAAGAGATGGAGATAACACTCCTCAAGAAAGAGGAAGAGGGGTTCTTCTCCACCTGTGGATTACCTTTTGCGCTGCAAGGAATGTATAGTATAAAGGATCTCAGTCTCTTTGAACCGGAGTTTTATAGGGCTAAAGGAATTGACTTCAGGACAGAGACTGAAGTTACGAGCATCAATTTGGAAGAGGGGTATGTACGTGTTGATTCAATCGAAGAGATAAGATATGACGAGCTGGTGATAGCGACGGGAAGTAAGCCTTTCATTCCGCCACTTGAAGGAACGAATCTTGAAGGAGTTTATACATTAAGCGGAAGGGAAGATGGGGAAAAGGTAGAGGCGGCGATGAGTGCGAACCCAAGAAACGCTTTAGTTATTGGTGGCGGAATAGCAGGGCTGCAAACTGCTGTCGCTTTCTCAAAAAGGGGTATATACACAACGGTCGTGGAAATGTTCCCTTATCTGCTCCCTTCTATCTTAGACGCTGATATGGCATCGATAGTTCAAAAATGGTTATATAAAGAGATTTCTTTTATTCTTGGAAAACCGGTAAGCGCTATAAAAGGTGAACAAAGAGTAAAGTCAGTGATAGTGGGGGAGGAAGAAATTCCTGCTGATATAGTGCTGATGTCTGCGGGAATGCGTCCCTCTGTGGATATCGCACGGGAAGCCGGGATAGAGGTAGGCGAGAGTGGAGGAATAGTGACAGATCGGGCATTGAGGGTTAAAAAAGGGAAATTGTATCTGGATAACGTATATGCTCTCGGTGATTGTGTCGAGGTGATCGATGCGGTCACCTATCGTCCAAGACTGAGCCAATTAGCATCCACAGCATTAATCCAGGCACGAGTTGTTGCCAATAACATACGTGGTATCAGCTCTTCCTATGAACCTTGTTTAAGCCCTACTGTGGCTACTATATCAGGGCTACAGATCGGGTCGGTAGGAGTAATAACCGAGGTGGCACGGAGATATGGAATAAAAATAAAGGTTGGAAAAGCAATCAAATATACAAAGGCGAGATTCTTTCCCGGCAGGAAGCTCATAATCGCCAAGTTGCTCTTCGAGGCGTATACCGAGAAGTTGATAGGAGCGCAGATAATCTCAGGGGAGACGGTTGCCGAACGGATAAATGAGCTTACACTGGCTATAAGAGCGGGGATAACTGCACGGGATATATGGATGAGAGAGCGATGCTTTGACCCTTCACTAACCATGGTGGAAGATGTTATTGTAGATGCTGCGTTGAAAGCGGTTGGTAGTTGATCTCTGGTGTTTGTATGCTTCAATTTTTCCAAAATAGCTCTTTTCCTCTCCCCCTCAAGCTTGGGATAGTATATTTTATCTGAACTCGGTTAATAAAACAATCAGATCAAAATTTGGATCAAAAATAAAGAGAGGGGGAAAAATTCCCCTCCACTTTTTCGATAGATAGATAAGTTCGCTTTGTTTTGTTTGCTTTTTCTACGGTATGATGAGATCTCGCTCGCCAGCCGGCTTGAACTCACGGAGCGCGCCTCTTCCGTACTCTCTCGTCGTGTAGCCCCAGTCGAACGGCAGGTCTCGATCCGAGAACGCTACCTTGATTAGCGGTGACAGCACCCATGCGTCCTTTCGGGAAAGGTGTGCACCTGCATTCAGCCCTGCGTATGCACTCTGGTGCCCGACGTTCATGGCAAAGTTCGGATAGTTCACGCCACGCATCTCGAATGGCAGTCCCTCATCGCTCCTGTATGCGAACGACGTCGAAGACGTGCACTGGTCTTGCAGGTCATAGCCGTAGAATCCTAACCTGCCCACTGATGCGTAGTGGAGCAACTGCGCCAGTGCCCAGGAGTTCAGCGCAGCCTGTGCGTCTGCCGTTGCACTTGCCACACACGTTGCAGCTCCTGCGGACTGGCACGCAGCCCTCACAGAACCGCCGAAGTGCGACTCCGCAACGGTTGGATACGCCTCGTATTGCGTCAGGCAGTAATCCGATCCCGCCCTTGTCAATTTCTCAATGTTCTCCATGGTAGGCTCTGCCTTACCGCGCTCACCGAACATGTCTATGGCAATCTCGTCACCCTTGTAGCAGAAGTCCTCCAAGATGTTGTCCGTGTAGGTCGCACTCGCATACTGCGTGAATCCCACACCACCGGACATGTATATTCCGAACCACAACTGGTCGTAAACGAGAGCACCAATTGCAATAGCCTCTAACTCCGCCCTCACCGGGTCCATCGGGAACAGTGCGGGAGACCTCGTGCAGTCGCAACAGATACCCAGTGGCAATCCTCCGGGCTCGTTCTGCGCCCTCGCTCTCCGGACCGGCATGTAGTTTGCCATCATCACGACAGATGCATGCTTCGCCATGAATGCGAACTCACCGGTTGCCGATTCGCCAGCGCATACCTTGTATGCATTGATCATTGTCATCCCGACCTGCATACCGACCCATCTGAACATCGTTCCACCGTCTGTCATCCTGCCTACTATCGTTGGCATATACAGAGCCTGCCAGAGTTTCTTACCTATAGCGCCTTTCAACTGGTCTGCCTGCTCGCCAGGCTTCTCCCAGCCTGCTGGGAACTCCTTGTTGATGTCCAGTAGCATCCTTCGGTCCAGTGCATCTGCCAGGTCATCATCACCGGTAAACACCTTCACATAGGAATCAGCCACCAATGCTGGTTTGGTCTCCACCATGTGCTCCTGAATGACCGCTGCACCCGGTAAGCAGTGGTTACATACTTCCAAATAGTGGTTTATTGTATCTGGCGTGACCTCCTTACCCAATCTCGTCTCCAAGATTCCATGTGCATCATCGAGCCCTAAAACAATTGTTCTCCTCATGTCATCCCAAGCCTGCTGCATCGCCGCATTATTCACCACATGCAGGTCATCATGGTAACACATTATGTCCGTGTGGTTCAGAATGTAGGGCATCAAGAATCGCTGCCCTTGCGGCATCCCCACGTCTGGATTATATGCCGGCGTTCCCTGAACTCGCTCTGCAACTATCTTCGCCGCATCATCTATAAACTCCCTCTTCCTGAATGCTCCTTTCTGAGCAAGACCTCCAACCGCATATCGTGGATCTTTTGAACCATACACGTAGAACTTCGTCTTTGTGCTCTCGGGTTTCTCCACGAACTTATCTGACATCGCTTTCAGAAAACTATGTTGTGCATCTCTATGTGGCATTTTTCTTTTTCACCTCCTTTTTTATTCCACTCCTCCTCGAGGAACATAAAGCTTCAGTTCCTTCACGCCGACGCCTTTATTACCTTTGATTGCATCTCTCTTTACGAACGGCTGGAATCCGCCCCAGGTTCTATTCCAGTGTATCTCTGAGATAACATCAGCCACTTCAGGGTCATCCCCTTCCATCCAGACACCACCTTGCGCATTCCTGAACATCGTTGTCCTCTTCTTTAATTCATCCTCAGGGAGTGGCTTTCCTAAGGTCACTTCCTTGTCCATCGCGCCACCGACCATGTCCTTCACGTATCTTACGTCGCTTGTCTTCTCATCATACGCCCACCTTCGGAGTGCATCGAACATCATCCCATGCTCGTCCAATCGAACTGAATGCCCGTGGACAGTCCGTCCTCTCAGTCCGGTCCTCGCGGTGTCATACGTCTCATTGTCTATAAACTCCTTTGCTAACTTCTCTATATCTCTTTCTCTCGCTTCACAGATCGACCTCCCTGATAACATCCCGGGGTCTATCCCTCGATATCTGTTATACCACATCATCGGTCTGATTCTCGGTGTTGTAGGCGCAAATTGCATAGAATCCGTGAACTGGACGTATCGTATCCGGTCGCCTGCCGCGGCTCCAGGTGTTGGCTTTACCATCTCACGAACAGCGCACTCAGGCTCCTCCATCTCCTCAATCGGCGGGTGAATGCTCTTGTAAGCTTCTCCAGGCGCGCGGTGTGCAAGCAATCTCACCACATCTTCCTCCGGGATGTCCCTCAACTTCTCTAACTTCTTGGAGGGGTCCAGGAACTTTCTTCTGTTTTCCGCTACAAAACTCTTTCCAGGTGTAAATTGTGGCATCTTTTTCCTCCTTTACATTATCTGCTTTGCTCCTTCAGCAACTGCCTTCATCGGCTCCGCAAACTCAGGTATCACACCCAGCACCTCACCATACAGTGCAGATGTCCTCGCAGGTGAGAAGTACAACGTGTCTGCATCTAAGCACATCGCAGCAGTGAAGCATGGTATGAACTGCCCCTTCGCATGCCTCGTAACGATGTGGTTCCCGTGGAATACGCCTGGTCCTCCGCCTCCATAAATCGAGTGTGAGAAGAACGAACTCGCTACCGAGGTCCCCTGCGCTTTTCCATAGTCCACGCCTGGAAGTCCCGTCTCATGCTCTAGCAACTCGTTGAAGTACATGATGTTCGATGGAACTGACTGTCCAGCACGCATTGCACCACAATTCACCATCGTTGCGGCAAGCATGCCCGTTGCCGCGTATGCGTTCCACATCTGCAGATCATCCGTGCCATAGACCACATAACCAGATCCCATCTTCTGCTTCGGTTTTATCAAACCGTCCGCTTTCGCCTTCTCTACACAACTATACACGACATCAGCAAGCGTTCCGGTCTGTCCGTTCTCCTTTACCATGGTATACAGCATGTTGTTCGCATTCAGTCCCTCGAATGCAAGGTCTAAGAGATGACCACGCTCAAAGGGTCCTATCGCATCTCCCATCTCGTAGCACGCCGCCTCTTCCAGTATCATAGATAAGGCTGCTCCGGGTATCGCTCTCTTCCGCACCGTTGCCGCAATGTGGTTCACCGGGATATTTCTCAGGGTATACCCGGGCCCTTCGTTACTTATCGGCACGTCCACTAACGTCGCTACGACACTGCCGGTCATGGCAGGGTCCTGCGGATACATACCCCAAACGGCACCTTTCACGTCGGGCGCCTTCCACATGTCTACCTTAAATGTGTTTATGATCGCATGCGTCAACGCCGCACAGGTATTTGTCCTCGCAGCCGAGTAATCTGCTAAGATTCTCGCCGCAGGTACCTGTACCAATAACCGCTTTCCACCAGCCATCACATCTACTTTGGTCTCGTCGCCTGCCTCGACTTCGAGCATCTCTTTCATTTGGGTCGCTACGTCCTTCGCTTTCCCCACGATGTCTAAGCTCAGGCTCTTTCCGCGTATGATCATCTGCTTACCCGCAATTGCACCGGTTTTCAGTTTACTCTCAAGTCCCGCTAAGTCAATCGCGGCTGACCGAGCCGTTAGGCTGCAGATCTTCCTTATCGCTGGGTTTCTCAAAGGGCTCAGCGCAGTTAACGGAACGTCGCCAACCAGTTTGTTGCCTCTATCGTCGTATAAGTCTACTTTGTCCTCTACCTTAGCCATAACTTCTTTATCCTCCCATTTTTACTACCCCATACAGGGTTAAGTATATAGTAAAGATGAAGGTATTTAAAAGCTTTTCGTTTTCGCACGGATGTTCAAAAATGAGAAGCTTAAGGTGCCATATTTCACAGAAATTCAATATTATTCATACTTTTTAAGATTATATAAAATTATAGTATCCATACAGCGATAAAATTTATTTGTAATTTGGTGCTTGGGGTTTGGAATTTTTATCACGTTATACAAATCAAATATAAATAACTTCTCCTCATTCTACACCAGCTTCTCCCCTTCACCTACCATCAATTCTCCTCTTTTATTCGTTTCTATGCGTATAGTACCAAAGCCGGCTTCTGATAGCGCTTCTTTTAACCGCTCTCGGGTGAAATATTTCTGCGCGTGCGCATGACTTTGTGTTTGGGCAACCCCACCCACCCAGTCAATGATAAATATCTTCCCACCCCCTTTCAGTACACGATTTGATTCCTTCAAGGCATCATTATGATCGGGTATTTCATGCAACGCCTTGAGCGACGCCACAAAATCGAAGGTGTTATTCGCAAAAGACATCTCCTCGGCAGATTGAACCTCAAACGTAACTGAAGATGATTTCATTCGTGCTTTTTCTATCTTCTCTCGCACCGGATCTATCCCGGTCACCTCACATCCCGTCTCTTCTCTTAAATAGAGCGCAAATTTTCCCGTGCCACACCCAATATCCAGTATCTTTAGCCTTTGCTTCGGCTTAAGCTTCCCTTCTTCTCTTTTTATCCGCTTACACAATTCGTTCACCAGTTCGACTTCATTCGCCAGTAGTTCCATCGTCTCCCAACTCTTTTTTTCTAAGGATGCAGGATGCAGGATTATGATCTATGACCAGATTCCACCGCTTTAATGAAATTCTGGATTTTTCGTCCTAATTCTTCGTACCTCAGGATAAAACTATCAAAAATATCGTTATCATTGAATGCTGCTGTCTCATACAGAATTTTAAGATGCTCTTTTGTTTCATCGCAGGATGCCAGAGCATAGGTAAGAAATCGGATAAATTCATTTTTGTATCGGCGACGGCCAAATCCCTCAACGATATTCACAGGAATTGCCTTAGCAGATCTCCTCAATTGGCTCCCTTCTTCATATAACTCGAATTTCGGCAACCCAAGGCTTACTTTATGAATTTCAATTGCCAGATCATGACTTAACCGATATATTTCCAAATCCTCATACGTCTGAAATGCCATCAAACCTCCTCCTGTATCTTGTATCCTGTATCTTGTATCCTGTATCATGCATCTTCATCGTAACTTAGGATTTAGGATTTTCCACACTTTTTTAATCCACATCCAACAACCACGGCTCTTTTAAGACCGCAGGGCAATTCAACTTCATCGTGCAGTCACCACAGGTTCTATCCTCTCTTATACAACCCGCAAGTTTGGAGTAGGCAGAGGCAATCTTTGCTCCTTCAGTACCTTTTAACTCCTTCGCTATCTCGTTCACATGGTCAGACACCTCTACCGGATAGTACCCTGCCCACCATACGTCCTCAAGACCAGTTTTTAGAACCTCCTTCCCTATTTCATCCATTCTCTGCTTCGTGGGTCCCGGATGGTAATATAAAAGGTAGTTAGGTCTGAATGGAATAATTCTGAACGGAACTGAAGGGTCAATCGAGGCGATGAACTCCGCAATCTCTTTTATCTCCTTATCGTTAATTTCTGGTATCACTATTGTCCGTATCGCCCTTATCCTCTCTTTCCCATTTCTTATCAGATATTCCGCATTTCTCAACACCGGTTCCACTGGAGCTCCAGTTATTGCTCGGTGCGTATCATCATTAAACGCTTTTATCTCAAATGTGACATAAGAACAAAAGCTTATGATCTCTTTGAGTGTCGTTAACGATGCAAATCCATTGGTGGCAAACCCCACGCCCAGCCCCGGTATCTTTTTCCTCGCTTCTTCTGCCACTTTTTTTATATAGGGTAGGTGAATGGTCGGCTCACCTCCCGTGAAGCTCAGCTTATCAACACCCATCGTTTTACCCTCCCGTGAGTTAATCCGGCTAATAGCCTCTGAAGCGAGCTCTGAAGGAGCAACATAACCACGATAGAACCATCCGGTGCCGGGATACTGTGAGAGCCGGTACGCGTTGCAATAGATGCACTTGAAGCTGCACCCGAGCATCGTCACCGAATAACTCTGAAGAACCAGTGCAAGGTTACAGTAGGCAACCTCGGGCATTCCAGCACCACAAACCCCGACTTCTCCTTCTAACCGGTTAACACCGCAGTTCCACTCGCAGAGCGTGCAATTCTCGAATTCTCTTCCCCACTCATTCATTCCCATTATCTCTCCCACAACTGCATTTATTTTAATTTTAATGTAGGGAAATAAGGAGATTCAGGTCTTGGTATCAGTTTCCCCTCTTTGGAGTCTACAAGAAGATCAAGCTCTTCCAGTATAATTTGCCCTAAAAGTGGCTCGCTCCCCGGGGGTCCCACGACACAACGTGTCTCCATTGACCTCCCTTCTACTCGCACTCTCAGCACACCGGCAGTATCTCGCTCTTCCTTTCGCTCATCTGCGTAGGTAACTATTATCTTTCCATACCGTTTAAGCCCTAAGGCATCTACTAAATCTTCAGGTAAGACGAGCATTGTCGAGCCAGTGTCACTTAACACTTTAATCCGAGCTGCCCTTACCAACTTTTCATCAAGGTATCCTCCTTCTGCCAATACTCGGTCACCATAGTTCTCCAAATCAAGTTCTACATACACATCGCCCATTTTAGCATCCGGTTATAAATAAATCTTCTATAGCATAAATAAAAATACGCAACACTGTGATTTTCACACAAACTGAGCTTGAAAATTACCGTATCCGCTCCACATTTGTATAAACATTCATCCTTTCGCCCCTCACGAACCCAATGATACAGAATCCTGTCTTCTCCGCAAGTTCAATCGCCAGACTCGTTGTCGCACCCCTCGATGCGATGACGGGAATATTTGCTACCGCACACTTCAACGCCATTTCTGATGATATTCGCCCGGTGCACGCTACAAAGGTCTGCTCAAAATCTAGAGCCCTGATTAATCCGTAGCCTATCACTTTATCAAGTGCGTTATGCCTCCCTATGTCCTCGGATATGCAAACTGCGACGTATTTATGAACGTATTTCTCGAAGAGCCCAACCAAATGCACGCCACCGGTGATCTGGTGCAGCTCTGAATAATGTAAAAGGGATTTTACCCCTGTAACGATATCCTCAGCCTCAATTTTCATCTCAGAATGTATCTTTGGTAATTTTGATTCATCTAAGAAGGAAGACCCGGTGCCGCATCCACTCACAATAATTTTTCTTGCCGCTAATACTTTTAGGGGGTGAGTTATTATCACGTTTGCGGTATTCTCCTCAAGCTGCAGGGATTCTATCTCTTTAATACTTTTTATAACCCCTTCTGCGAAGAGGTGTCCTATAACAAATTCTTTCTTCATCTGTGGGCTTATCATTGCAGTTACAAAGTGCCTGCCATTGATAGAGATGGCTAACGGCTCTTCTTTTATGACCTCATGCTTTGACATAACGAACTTACCATCGCGGAATTTTAGGCATTCTAACTCTTTTAACATCTACACCACCTTTGCAATCCCTTCAACCGTCTCTAAAAAGGTATCAACCTCCTCTTTCGTGTTATATAAATAGAGAGAAGCCCTGACCGTTCCCTCCTTCAGCCCCAAATAGGTCATCAACGGCATACAGCAGTGATGTCCAGACCGCACCATGATAGCAGAAGCCTCATCAAGCATTAACGCAACATCATGGGGATGTAAGCCGTTAATAGTAAAGGAGACCAAACCAATCCGTTCGTTCAGATTCGTAGAGCCGTAAACCTGCACCTTCTCAATATCCTGCAACCCGTCTAAGAGTCTCTTTGTTAATCCCTCTTCATGAGCCTTTACCTCCCCCATTCCTATTTCCTTCAAATAATCAACAGCTCTGCCAAGCCCGATTCCCCCAGCGATATGTGGTGTCCCTGCCTCAAATCCCTCATACCCACCTGCCAATGTGTAATCCTCTTGAGATACTGTTTCTATCATCCCCCCTCCCAAAAAGGTGGGCTCAAGTCCATACAAATCCTTCACCCAAAGAACACCTGTTCCGGTCGGTCCAAGCATCTTGTGTCCTGAGAAGGCAAGGAAGTCACAATCAAGCGCTTTCATAGCTGTAGGAATATGGGGAACGGACTGAGCACCATCAACGAGGAATAATGCCTTACTACTACCCTTTTCCTTGCACATCGCCGCTATTTCTTTGATGGGAGAAATAGTGCCTAAGACATTTGAGACCTGGGTAACTGCAACCAATCTCGTTCGAGCGCCAATAACATGCTCAAAATCAGAGAGATCAAATATCCCATTCCTATTTGGCTTCACGATCTTCACGGTGATGCCCCTCTCTTTCAACCTTAACCAGGGGAGGAAATTGGAATGATGTTCGAGCATGGTTGTTACTACTTCGTCTCCGTGCTCAAATTTTAACCCATACGCAACCATATTTATCGCTTCGGTCGTATTCTTTGTGAATATGACTTCTCCTTCTTTCGCATCAATGAATTCAGCAACCTTTCGGTGTGCGTCTTTATATCTCTGTGTCGCCATCTGCGATAATCGGTGAACGCCACGCCCCACATTCGCGTTATATTCCCGGTAATAGCTCAAAACAGCTTCTAAGACTGGCTCAGGGGTGAGGCTCGTCGCTGCATTGTCCATATAGATTATATCCTTTAATATAGGAAAATCAGCTCGTATTTTAGTGTTCATACTCCTTTCCGCACGGGGTGCTCATCATCTTCTTACAATCTCTTTTTATAATATGATATGAGCAAATATATCTAAAATATATTGAGGGTGAGGGGGAGAAAATGGAAAAGAGAAGTGGGATAGTTGGCTTTACAGGAACTTTTCGGGAGAGCATAGCGGATATAAAAGAAGGTTCTAAGGTGGTCTTTACCGGCTCGGTAGCAGTATGCACGCCATTTATCGAATTGCTCGCTTACACGGTGAGAGACAAAGGATTTGATATGTTCTATGTGCCGAGAGCAGATGCAAAGGAGGCAAGGAAGATAAAGGAGATAGAGAATATAGGGTTTAGCGTTGTGGATGAAAAGGGCGATCCAAAAAACCCTGATGCAGTAGTTGTGCTTGGTGGATTAGCGATGCCAAAGTTTGGGGTCCCGCCCGAGGATGTGAATCGGTTGATTGAAGAGATAGCGGGTGAAAAGAAACCGAAGATCGTTGGTGTTTGCTTCATGGACATGTTTGAGCGTGCAGGTTGGGAGGAGAAGGTAAAGTTCGATACGGTGATGGATACCACCCTGGAGACCGTTGTTAAGTAAAATTTTCTAGCTAAGGATGAAGCCCCTGAGGGCCCTCCAGGAGTGCCACCTGGCTGGATGAGAGGGCGGAATCGAGGTCGTTATATAAAAAAGAAAGCATGGTAATCATTGTCGGTTCGGGAGCCGGAGGTGCAACGGTAGCGAAGGAAGTGGCTGCTAAGGGTCTGTCGGTAACACTGATTGAAAAAGGACCAGAGATAGAGGATAAGGATGCGTTCAAGCACTATTCGAATGTTGATTCTGAAGTGAAGGTTATGAGAACGATCTGTCTGGGGGGAACCACTACTGTATCAGCAGGGAATGGCGTGAGGTGCTTGGAAGAGGAATTAAGACAGGTTGGGATTGACCTCAAGGTGGAATTTGAGGAAGGAGAGAAGGAGCTTGGGGTTGGGGTTCTCCCTGATTCTCTATTTGGTGAAGGCACGCGACGGATTATGGACGCTGCGGAGAATCTCGGCTTAGACGTGAAGAAGATGCCTAAGTTTATAGACCCGAATAGATGCAAATCTGACGGCAGGTGCTCGTTCGGCTGTCCAGAGGCTGCAAAATGGAGTGCTCTCAGCTTTGTGAAGGAAGCGGAAAGAAACGGTGCTAAGATACTCACGAACATGCCGGTTGATGGGGTGCTCGTGAAGAACGGTGAGGTGAAGGGTGTGCGATGCGGTGACAGGGTATCTTCTGATGACACCGTTGTTCTTTCCGCGGGAGCCTTAGAGACACCTCGATTATTGAAAAGGATGGGATTACCAACTTCTTCTTCGTCCTTGTTCGTGGATACCTTTATAACAATCGGCGGGATTCTTGCGGGAATAGGGTTTAACAAGGACGTAACTATGAATGCGGTCATGAAATTTGAAGATTTTCTTCTCTCCCCTCATTTCTCACGGCATCTCGTAAATGGGATGGAGAGGAGAGGCTTAAAAGCTTCTCCAGAGGACATCCTCGGAATAATGGTGAAGATAAAGGATGAGGAGGTAGGAGTTCTCGATGAAAAGGTAGAGAAGGGTGTAACAAACAGGGATGCGGTCCTCCTTTCCGAAGGGGCTTCTCTTGCTGGCTCTATTTTGGGGGAAGCGGGTGCTGACCCCGCAACCTTTGTATCTACCCCTTTAAGGGGTGCGCATCCCGGTGGGACTGCGAGGATTGGTATCGCGGTCGATCAAAATCTGGAGACTGAGGTGAGCGGGTTATACGTGGTTGATGCATCTGTGCTTCCAGCAGCACCTGGTGCACCGCCTATACTCACGATTGTGGCGTTGGCGAAGTACGTTTCGAGGATAATAGCGCGGTAATCGAGGCTTACATGGGGGTTGCGGTGGTGGATGCATACATTAGAAAGAAGAAGGGGTGTGAAGGAGGATTTAAGGAGGGGTGTTTTTGTTGCTATTGCAGACGAAGGGAAGATATCATGAGGGGAACATTTTAGCACTTCCGCTCCTTCAATATGGATCATATCCTTGCACCTTTAAGGAATTTAAACTCAGACAGATAGCGCGTTCATCATCAACACCACACTTGTTCAATCCACAAACAACTCTATTTCGTCTTAGTTTCATGCATATCTCACATGTTTTGAGAACCACGTTGTTTATCTTACCCTGAATTATATTGTCTGCGAGTTCTTTTATCTCATCCTTCATAACCTCTTTAACATCAATCTTATAACCTCTCTTCTTTGATACATACTGAGAGACTGCTGCAGGTGTGATTCCGAGCTTTTTGGAGATCTCTCTTTGAGATAAACCCCTTTGAACCAATTCTTCGGTGAGTGCAGCTCGTATGCTGGGCAACACATCCCACACGATTACTTCACATGGTGATTTCATATTTCTTTTCTCCCCATTTATGTATGTATAAAGCCCGTAATTTTATAAGTTTATTCACAATCGTTAAAAACACGCATTCGAGGGGAATAGCGATAGGTGGTAGTGAGTTGGACTCTATTTTTATGTCACTCCTAAACCTTTTTAGGCAGAGGGGATATGCATCCGAGTCCAGATGATCACGGGATGGCGGCAAAGGTGGTGTTTGGCTCGCCGAGGATCAGTTCGATATTCTGAACTCTGTTATTAACAGGAAAGAAGGCTGCTGAGATAATCTTAGAGGAGGTGTTGAGGTAAGGTGTTAGAGGTTACGGATTTGTGGGTGAGCGTAGCCAGTAAGGAGGTTTTTAGAGGTGTGAATCTGATACTGCACTTCGATGGAAAGAATCTTGCAGGGGAAAGCATTTATGAGCGAGCAAAGCTCGGAATCGCATTGGCATATCAGGCTCCACCAGCGGTAAGGGGCGTGAAACTGAGGGATATAATAAGGTTTTCAGCAGGTAAGAACTCGCGCAGATATTTGCAATGAGACAAAAATTGATGATTCTTGACGAGCCTGATAGTGGTGTAGATATTGATGCGTTAAAACTCATTGGGAATGAGCTTGGCAAGGCAATTGAAGAATTCGGCAGTTCCGCGCTCCTCAGCAATACCGCACGAGCAAGGGCATATCCTCAGCTCAGGAGGACATCTCCCGATGCAAATCTCACGCACGAAGCTGCGATAGGGAAGCTCGCGGAGGAGGACCTCTATTATTTGATGAGCAGGAAGATGAGTGAGCAAGAAGCAACATCTATGATGACACGCGGCTTCCTGGACGTGGAAACTCCTGGATTTCCACCTCTGTTAAGGCACGAGATAAACAGGATCATAGCGATGAGTTTGGAGGAGAAGGTTCTCTGAGGTGATAAAAGATGAAAGAAATGAGAGTGATTGGAGAGGAGAAGCTTCCAGAAAAGCCAAAAATACCACCTGAGGTGAACGAAGACCTCTGTATAGGATGCGGTATCTGTGTAAAGGTATGTCACGTAGAGGTAGTAGTGTTAGATGAAGAAGAAATCGTGGAGGGTGTGGTCGCTGCTCTATCCAAGAATGAGTCGTTGCCCAAACGGATGGTTAAAGTTGCTTTAAGCCTGTTTAAGACAGGGGCCCTTCCTGAGATATGCGTTAAGTGCAGGAGATGCGTTGAGGAATGCCCGACTGACGCGCGAACATTCTAGTTGGTGAACGTTATGGCAAGAGAGAGAATTGAACGACTCAAGCGTAGTAAGAATGTAATAATTTTGGCACATAACTACCAGAGGCCCGAGATTCAAGATATTGCAGATTTCGTTGGTGACTCCCTTGAACTTGCGAGACGTGCGGTGGAGACCGATGCTGAGATCATAGTCTTCTCTGGTGTCGATTTCATGGCTGAGACCGCGGCAATCCTCAATCCGGATAAGAAGGTTCTAATTCCTGATCTTGGTGCAATCTGCCCCATGGCGCAGAGGTTAACCGTGGAAGAGCTGGAAGAGGCAAAAGAGAAGAACCAGGATGCTGAGGTCGTTCTCTACTTGCGAGGTATGTGGAGAAGAGGACTTCGAAGAGGATAATTCCTATTCCTGAGTATGGCTTGTGCCCCACACACCATCAAATTTCGGTTGATGACCTGCTGGAAAGCAAGGAGAAGCATCCGAAGGCTGAAGTTGTCGTTCATCCGGAGTGCGTGCCTGAAATTCAGGATCTGGCCGATCATATCGCATCCACAAGTGGGATGGTGAGATATTGCATAGAAGCTGAGAAGGAAGAATTTCTGATAGGGACGGAAGTGGGGCTCATCTATAGGTTGCAGAAGGAGACAAAGACGCAGGGAAAAAAGTTCTACCCCATCTCAGAAAGCGCGGTATGCCCACAGATGGAGATGCATACCTTGACAAAAGTGGAAAAGGCTTTGGAGTTCGAGAAGCCGTTAGTACTCGTCCAGCGTGAGTTAGCAAAGGAAGCATGGAGAGCCATTGAAAGGATGCTGCAGATATCGTGATAAGAAATGCCGAGGGAACTCGATGAAAAGGACATGCCGAGAAAGTGGTGGCGTTGTATCTTGAAACCGTGTGTGAATTTTAAAAAGTTTATATATTTAGCTTAACAATTGTTAATCATGGGGTGGGGATGGGCGAGGAAATACTTATCGTTGGTTCCGGAGCGAGCGGCATGGTAGTAGCAAAGGAATTAGCTGAAAGAGGAAGAGGCAACGATGTGAAGGTAGTGGAGGCTGGTCCCTACGCTCAGAGTGAAAATGCGATAAAGTACTATGAGAGAATATTATCACAGCAGAGAATTGAGATTGCGAGGGCGCTCTGCGTTGGTGGGACCACCCTGGTTACAGCTGGAAACGGTCCGAGAAGTCTTGAGAAGGAACTGAAATCCATTGGAATTAATTTGGAACAGGAATTTAGCGAGTTAGAAAGGGAGATAGGAATAAAGCCCGTGCCCGAGAATTGCTACGGGGAAGGGACGAAAAAACTCGTGGATGCGAGTGCAGAGCTTGGTTACGAGGCAGTGCCAATGCCAAAAGTGATAGATTTCGATAAGTGCATGTCTTGCAGACGTAAGCCTTGCGGTGAATGCGTCTTTGGTTGTCCGACGGATGCGAAGTGGACCGCAGCGAGTTGGGTGGAGGAATTAACGCGCAAAGGGGTTACGATACTGCCTGATACGAAAGTTGAGAAGGTCATCATAGAGAACGGTCGTGCTCGTGGGGTATCGGTAAATGGGAAAGAAAAGATTTCATATTGTCACCGCATTTCGCGAGACCTTCAGTAGAGATATTAAACCACAAAGGTTACGAAGTGAATGGGAAGGACATCCTCGGAGTTATGATAAAAATAAAAGATGAGATGAGTGGAAGTGTACGTGCGGATGGAACTATTGAAAAGTACATGACCGATAGAGATTCAGTTGCTTTACTTGAAGGAACAATCGTAGCTA
>DYFG01000003.1:0-12044 GCA_020725315.1 Nitrosotalea sp. | reverse complement strand
ATCGCTGATGCAAGTGTCCTGCCCGAAGCTCCGGGCGCACCTCCGATGCTGACGATTATGGCGCTTGCGAAGAGGCTCGGGAAACACTTAACCATTCGTTAAGGTAAGCCGAGGTGGCGGAGCGGCTACGCGTCCGACTGCAGATCGGTTCATGGGAGTTCAAATCTCCCCCTCGGCTTTGTGGAGGTGAAAGGATGGCGAAAACAGAAATAGATGAAATAAAAGTCTCAAAAGCGATAATCGAGACCTACATGAAGGATTTGCTCGAAGCAACAGAGACGGATGTTGCTATTGCTGGAGCAGGACCAGCTGGCATGACCTCCGCATACTATCTTGCGAAGGAAGGCGTGAAAACAGCTATTTTTGAGCGAAAACTCTCAATCGGAGGCGGCATGTGGGGCGGTGGAATGATGTTTTCTCGCATTGTCGTTCAAGAAGGGGGAAGAGAGGTATTGAAAGAATTTGGCATCTCCTCGCGAGAGTATGAAGACGGCTACTGGGTTGCCGATGCCATAGAAGCAGTTTCAACCATTGCTTCGAGGACGATAAAGGCGGGAGCACGGATATTCAACCTGATCAGCGTGGAGGATGTGATGATACGAGAAGGCGATAGGATAAACGGGTTAGTGTTGAATTGGAGTGCGGTTGGGCTCGCAAATCTCCATGTTGACCCGCTCACGATAAGGTCAAAGGTCGTGGTGGATGCCACCGGGCATGCCAGTGAGGTTTGCAGGATTGTATGCAAGAAGATAGGTCCAAAACTGAGCACTGAGACTGGAGAGGTGATAGGAGAGAAGCCGATGTGGGCAGATGTTGGAGAAAAGGAGATTCTCGAAAATACGAAGGAGGTCTATCCAGGTCTAATCGTCGCTGGAATGGCAGCTAATGCAGTATTTGGCTCGCCGAGAATGGGTGCAATATTTGGTGGCATGCTCCTCTCTGGAAAGAAGGCTGCTGAGATAATTCTGAAGAAGTGTTGAGGTAAGTGGTAGAGGTTAAGGATTTGTGAGTGAGCGTAGCAGGTAAAGAGGTTTTGAAAGGAGTGAATCTGAGCATAAAAGAGGGTGAGATACACGCATCACTGTCTGGTTGGTCGTGGAATAAGAAAGCGCCAGATGCGGAGGGAGGGGATGAAATATGTAAGGGTTGAGAATAAACTGGAAATACTGAAGCAAAGGATAGCTGAGAGAGGGAATTTATTGATTGCATTCTCTGGAGGCGTTGACAGTAGTCTCCTTACCAGAGTAGCTTATGATGTGCTGGGTGAAAAAGCCTTAGCCGTGACATTAGATTCTGAAACACTTCCGAGAAGCGAATTGGAGCATGCGAAGAAAATTGCAAAGGCTATCGGCATCAAACACATGATAATCCCTTCCCTTGAACTCCTGAATGAAGACTTTGTTAAAAATCCACTAAACCGTTGTTATTATTGTAAAAAAGCATCTGCAAAGATGATTGAAGATGTGGAAGAAATTTTGAAGTCGTTAGGTTTTTCTCAAATCAGGGTAAGGAAGCACGACGATATTGCAGTATAGAGTTAGTGGAAGAAGAGATGAAAAAGCTCCTCGAGCTGAAAGAGAAGGTCATTAAAGAACTGAAAGAAGTAGGATTCGATTATATCACCGTGGATTTGGAAGGATACAGGAGTGGGAGTATAGATGGATATACACGAATGAGCAATGTGGATTGAGAGGTCTGAAAAACTTGTTTTGGAGCTATGAAAGCATTGGGATTGCTATCCGGGGGCTTGGATTCGACATTGGCAACTAAGCTCATTTTGGATCAAGGTATAGACGTTGTAGCGTTAAAATTCACTTCCCCTTTTTGCACTTGTGACCAGAAGGGCAAATGCTTTGCGGCTGATGTGGCTGAGAGGTTTAAGATACCACTCATAATCCTGCATAAGGGTGAAGAATATCTGAACGTGATAAGAAATCCTAAGTACGGTTATGGCTCAGGAATGAACCCTTGTATCGATTGCAGGATTTTCATGTCCAGAAACAATTCCTGAGAAGAAAGGCTGGATTGATAGGAGCAAGCTCTTGGGGATAAAAGGCAGGAGCAGAAAGCCTCAGATCGAACTTGCATCGAAGTTTTCTATCAACGATTATCCTTGTCCCTCCGGAGGTTGCCTCTTAACATACAAAGAATTTGCTTCCAAGGCTAGAGATTTGGTTGAGCATGCGGAAGGGATCTCGATGAGGGATATAGTGCTACTGAAAATCGGGAGGCATTTCCGGTTCGCGCGAGATAAGATGATAGTTGGTAGGAATGAAGAAGAGAATAAGCGTCTTCTGCTATTAAAAAGTTTTATATACCCTCATACTTAACAATTGTTAATTAACTGGTGAGGGACAATGGTCGAGAAAAGCGTGATGGAGATAAACGAACGGATAATGGATGGGAGCGTTCGGGTCGTAACCGCGGATAAGATGTCAGAGATTGTAAAGGAATTAGGACCAGAAGAAGCGGCACGAGAGGTGGATGTGGTTACAACTGGGACGTTTGGTGCGATGTGCTCTTCCGGTGTCTTCATGAACTTCGGGCATGCGGATCCACCAATAAAGATGCAAAAGGTGTGGTTAAACAATGTCGAGGCATATACGGGGGTCGCGGCGGTTGATGCATATATTTGGGCAACGCAGTTGTCAGAAGATAGAGGGATGGAATATGGTGGAGGGCACGTAATCGAGGATTTAGTAGCCGAGAAGTCAGTAGAATTGCGAGCTACTGCATACGGCACGGACTGCTATCCCCGTAAGGAGATCGAGACCGCCATTACCATCGAGGATTTGAACCAGGCAACTATGATCAATCCGAGGAATGCGTATCAAAGGTACAGGGTGGCGACGAACTCATCGGATCGGACTTTGTACAGCTACATGGGAACACTTCTCCCAGAATATCGGAACGCGACCTATTGTGGTGCAGGAAGTCTCTCTCCTCTTTTTAACGACCCTGATTTCGAGACTATCGGCATAGGGACACGGATATTTCTCTGCGGTGCAAAGGGGTATGTCATAGGAATGGGAACGCAGCATGAACCCATAAACAAACTTGGAACGATAATGGTGCAAGGGAATCTGAAGAAGATGCGTACTGAATTTCTCAGAGCTGCTATTTTTCAGAAATACGGCACGACGTTATATCTCGGCATTGGGATTCCAATACCCGTGCTGAACGAAGGGATTGCAAAGAAGACGGGAATAAGTGATGAGGATATTCTCACTGAAGTGCTCGATTATGGTATTGCGAGAAGGTCCCGTCCGGTATTGAGAAAAGTCTCCTATGAAGAGCTCAAATCGGGGAGCATCGATATAAACGGCAAAGAGGTACGCACCTCTCCCCTCTCAAGTTACTTCATGGCAAAGAAAGTCGCGGATGAGTTGAAAACCTGGATAGAGAAGGGAGCGTTTATGATCACGCAACCAGTTGAAAGGCTGCCAAGAGATACCGTTTTAAAGCCGATGAAACAGTCACGGGAGCTTCCGTTGGTGAAGGATGTAATGATAAGCGAGGAAGAGGTCGTTAAGATAAATGAGGATGCCACGATTGAAGAAGCTGCACATGTGATGATAGAAGGGCAATTCACGCATCTACCGATCATATCTGATGATGGGAAGCTGGTAGGGATCGTAACCGCATGGGACATCTCAAAGGCGGTAGCGAAGAAGTACGAGAGACTGGAAGAGATAATGACGAGGAGGGTGATAACTACTGATTCTGAAGAGCCTCTGGTGTTAGTGGTCAGGAAGTTGGAGAAATATAACATCTCCGCACTGCCGGTCATAGACCGGGATAAAAAAGTAAAAGGTATAGTAACAAGCGATAGGATAAGCAAGTTGGTCGGTGGGAGGAGAAGACTATGAAGGTATTATTACGCTATTCTTCCGTCACGAGCAAAGAACCCCATATAGCAAAGGTAATCCTTGAGACGAAAGCTATGATAAACATCGTCCGTGCAAATGTCAGTCCGGTAGGGGGCGAAACTGTTTTAGATGTATCAGACGATAAATACGAGGAGGTCGTAGAATTATTCAGATCGAGAGGCGTGGACGTGATTCTCCTGCCAGATCCTATCCTCCTTGATGAGAAGAGATGCTTCCAGTGTGGTGTCTGTATATCGGCATGTCCAGTCGCAGCGCTACGTCTCCTGGAGGGCTGGAGATAACGCGCGAAGGCAGTTGCATACCGATTGAAGCCCTTTAAAGGTCGTTCACGGACGGTTGAAATGTTGAACTGATTTGATCATAGATGCGATGGATAATTTCCCGACGAGGTATCTCTTGAATAGAGCAGCCATAGAAAAGAATATCCCGCTCTTCCACGGAGCAGTGTATGGATTCGATGGGCAGGTTACAACGATAATTCTTGGAAAGACCGCTTGCTTACGGTGTATATTTCCTCAAGCTCCTCAGCCAGAAACTTTTCCCGTGATTGGTGTTACACCTGGCGTTATCGGTCTCATCCAGGCAAGAGAGGTGATAAAGTATATTACGGGTATTGGGGAGCTTCTTGCGGGGAGGCTCATGATATGGGATGGAGTAGATTCGAAGTTAGAGGAGGTTGCAGTTGAAAGAAATCCTGATTGCAGGGATTGTGGAGGATATTGGAGGGACAGATGAGAGACAAATATCTGAAAGTGGACCTCCAGAGCAGGGGGATAAGGGTGTTAAGGGGAGACAAAGGGAGAAGTGGAGGGGCTGGACCAGCGGGTGCTAAGATATTCGTATTTGGTGATACCGTGGCAAATGTTCCCACAATGAGCACGTTTGTTGTGAATTCTCCATACAGCATTGAATTAGAAGGGGAGAATGGTATTTTAATGAGATACGGTAGTGAACTTATAGAAGTTACATCTCCGTTGCCTAAATTTTATGGACTCAGAACAAAAGAGGGGATACCTTACAATCAGATCGCACTCCTTCATGGCATGGATTGCCTCGCGAGCACCCCAGTACAAACCTGCGTCTATTGGAATACGCCTGACAGGTGCAAATTCTGTGGAATCGAGCTATCCCGGAAGAAAGGGGCAACAACAGCAGTAAGGAGGCCGGAAGAGCTTGCTGAGGTTGCAGATGCCGCCAAGAAACTCGATAAGGTTACTCACGTGACACTCACGATAGGAACGATGAAAGGGCCGGATAAGGGAATAAGAGTATTGTCGAGGTGTGCATCAGCGATCAAAGATCGAACTGGACTTCCCATTCATGCGCAGTTTGAACCGCCCGATGATTTGAGGTTTATCGAGGATCTCTACGCACATGGTGTGGATACCGTGGGAGTGCACATCGAGAGCTTTGATGAGCGAGTATTGGGGGAGGTCATTCCCGCAAAGGCGAGAATAGGGGTCCAAAGGTTCATAGAGACATGGGAAAGGTCTGTTGAACTATTTGGAGAGAATCAGGTAAGCAGTTTCATCATCGTTGGATTGGGTGAAGATGATAGCTCAATTTTAGAAGGGAGCAGAATTTTGGCGGATCTGGGTGTGTATCCCTTCGTTCTTTCATTGAGACCGATACCGGGAAGCGACCTGGAGAATGAAATTCCACCGGGGTTTGAGAGGATGAAGAGGATCTATGAAGAGGTTTCGATGATCGTAAAAGATCGAGGCCTTTCGTGGAAGAGAAGCAAGGCAGGATGTGTAAGGTGCCGCGCTTGCTCCGCTTTGGATATATTTGAGAATCAAAGAGGTGGTTGAAGTGAGGGTGATCTATCAAGATGGGAGAGTAAAAGAGATGGAGATAACCGAAATGCCGATTGAAGATTTTTTGGAAGAAATCGGCATCAACCCCGTTGAGGTGATCATCGCAAAGAATGGTAAAATCGTTCCTGAGGATGAGATGGTGAGTAATGATGACGAAATAAAGATTATAATGGTTAAGCATGGTGGTTGAGATGATTGAAAAGATATACAGAGCGCTGTTTTGCCTTGAAGACTGAATTGAATGTATCGTGTGAGATATTCAGAGCCATTTTTGACACGGGAATAAAAGAAGGAAAAGAGAGTATATAACCCATTATAGTATAGTAAAATAAAGGAGAGAAAGTGGAGATTATTGATATGAAGGTTGAAGTGAAGTTCTTTGCCCGATGCCGGGAGATTGTTGGTGAGAAGATAAAGGAATTGGAGGTGGAGGAGGGCGTGAAGATACAGGATATTATAGACCTGCTCCTTACAACGTATCCGGAATTGAAGAAAGAGAAATTGATAATATCGCTGAATCATAAATATGCGCCTCTCAATGCGAACGTAAAAGCAAATGACGAGGTTGCTGTTTTTCCACCGGTGAGTGGAGGATAAGAAAATGATTACGAAAGAGGATTTCTCGATTGACGAGCTTGTAAGGAAGATGAAGAAGCCCGAGATAGGTGCTATCGTGACCTTTTTAGGTGTGGTGAGAGCAGAAGGGAGGATACAAGGGATGAACGTGGAGGTATACAAAAAAATGGCAGAAGACGAGCTGAATAAACTGGAGCGTGAAGCTCGTGAGAAGTTTAACATCGAAGCGGTGGAAATTGTCCATCGCGAGGGTTCGCTGAAAGCAGGTGAGAACATCGTTATCATTCTCGTAGGAGCGAAGCATCGAAAAGAAGCGTTCCGGGCTTGTGAGTACCTGATCGATGAGTTGAAGGAGAGAGTGCCGATATGGAAGAAAGAGTACTAATCTTCACAAACTTCTCCCTGCTCTCCCTTCTCTCTACTCTCAGGTGCTTTTAATTCCTTCTCAAGTCCAAACTCCTTTATTCTGTCCTCCTGATCTGTTTTTCTGAAATAACCGGTGATAGCCATTCTAAACGCATCAGAAGCGAGATTTGAGCAGTGCAACTTCTGCGGTGGTAACCCACCCAGTTCATCAGCCACCGTCTTCCTTGTTATCTTCAGTGCTTCTTTGATGCTTTTTCCCTTTGCAAGCTTGGTAGCCACACTGCTTGTCGCTATTGCCGCCGCACATCCAAAGGTTTTAAACTTGATATCCTCTACCTCCGGTAAAGAGGAGAGATCATCCTCAACCTCTCAACGGCCCGTGGCAGAACCTCAAGGAGTTTTTTAACATCTTCATCCGTGTTGTGCCTCCCAAGCGTGAGGAGGAGTGAGCCATGAGCCTCCTCATGCTCTAACCCCAGGGCTGTTAGGACATGACTTGGTTGAAGGGTCTTCGAACTGCATGCGGAACCCGTTGATGCCTGAATACCCTCTTGATCCAAGCTTAAAACTACCGATTCGCCCTCTATATAACTGAATCTCACGTTCACGTTGGTGGGCAATCTTTTTGCAGGATGCCCATTTAAATAGCTCTCCTCGATCCGCAGTATCCCTTCAATCATTGTTTCCAAAAGATGCGGTGGCATCAATGTGGAACCCTATTCCACGTTCTTTCGCAATTTTACCTAATTCTTCAAATGGTTGAATCGTTCCAATTTCGTTGTTTGCATGCTGTATGGATATGAGCAGGGTATTCTCTCTTATTGACTTCTCTATAAAAGAAACGTCAACAACGCCGTAGCGATCAACGGGAGCGTAGGATATCTCAAAGCCGTTCTTCTGCAAGAACTTGCAGGGATTGATCACTGACATATACTCGACCGCCGAAGTAATTATATGGGTCCCTTTATCTTTGTTTCTCAGGGCATACCCAATTAGAGCCAGATTGTTGGACTCCGTTGCACCTGAAGTGAATACCATTTCAGTTGGGTCTGCATTTACTAAGGCTGCTACAGATGTTCTGCTCTCTTTCAAGACCCACTTAGCCTTAAAACCCTGGGAATGGACAGAAGAGGGATTGCCACCTTCCCTCATGTAGGGAACCATAGCTTCTATAACCCGTTCGTCTACCGGACAGCCGGATATGTAGTCAAAAGACATGAATACCTACCACCTCAGAAGTTTGCATTCCTTTGGAGCGGAGGCAAATCGCGCTATTGAGGCGGTAAGAGCGGATATTGCGTCATTTATAGGAGCGAAACCAGAAGAGGTTATTAAATAGATTTATAAATGTTGTAATTTTTGTATGAAGCTCATTCATCCTATGCGATTAATTGTTAAGGATGACGTTGATAGAATGGCTTATCAGCATTACTCGCAGGACATACAGTTGATTAAAGAAGCAGAAAAAACATATTAAGTTAAATCTGATCAAATAAAGAGGAGGCGGAAAGAGGAATGAGCTACAAAACGGGACTCTTTGACATGGATGGCACGCTCATTGAATCGTCACAAGCGATTGTGAATTCGATTAAGGAAGCAGCAAGAATAACTGGCTTGAGAATACCAGGAGATAACGAGGTAAAGGGAATAATCCACCTGCCCAGTTATCTCTCTTTTACGGTATTATTCCCAGATAAAGAAGTAGAAGATTTCGATTCAGTCTTCCTCCATTTAATGAGGAGTAAATTTAAAAATATGATAAAAGAAGTTCCGGGAGCGAAGATGACACTTGAATTACTGAGGGAGAAGGGACTAAAAATAGGGATTGTGACCACAAAGGATAAAGTATCAGCAGAAGAAACAATTAGGAATTTTCATTTCCCTTGCGATGTGCTGCTCACCTTTGAGGATACAGAAAGAACAAGACCTGATCCTGAACCGCTACTGAAAGCGATAAAATTACTCAATTCCACACCTGCTCAAACGTTCTATTGTGGCGATACCCCACCGGATATAATCCAGGGAAGAAGGGCAGGAGTAAAAACAATTGGCTTAACTACTGGATTATACTCAAAGGAGGAATTAGAAAAGGAAAATCCAGATTTTATCTTTGATAAAATTGAAGCAGTTTTGACCATTCTATAAGAGCAAATTTTACTATAAGCACTATTTATTGCACTGGAAAGATACCCAAATGGTTTATCTACCAAAAAATTTTTAGCTATACAAATACTAACTTTATAATATCCTTCCAACATTCTTATAGTATTCTTCAGGTGGTATTGGAGGAGTAAAAAATGCCGAAGGTCTGTGTGGAAAGATGAAAGTTGGTAGAAGATTTCATTTCGATGCAGCACACTATTTACCGGAGTATAAGGGAAAGTGTGAAGAACTCCATGGACATACCTATATCTTAGATATTGTGGTGGAGGGGGAAAAGAATGAAGAAGGAATGGTCATTGATTTTAACAAGTTAGAGGAGATTGTAAAGGAAAACGTTTTGGAAGAATTAGATCACAAAAATCTGAATGACCTGTTTGAAAATCCTACTGCTGAAAATATTGCATCTTGGATTTTTGAACAACTGGAAGATAAAATTAAGCCCTTACAGGGCTTGCGGGTAAGCCCCTCCGGGGCTTGCGGGGGCATGGGCGGAGCCCATGATGGGGCAGAGCCCCACTCGTTAAAAACAATAAGGCTCTATGAGGGTAAAGGCAAATGGGTGGAGCTGGAGAAATAAAAGCGGTGTGTCTTCTTTCCGGCGGAATCGATTCTTCTGTAGCTACAGGAATTGCAAAAGCTGCGGGATACGAGATTTATGCCTTAACCTTTAGATATAATCAGAGACATATAAGAGAATTAGAAAGTGCTACGAAACTGGCACGATTTTTTGGAGTTGAAGAACACAAGATTCTAAATCTGGATTTGGGAAAGATTGGAGGATCTGCATTGACTTCCCCGATTGAGGTTCCAGAAGGAAAGACAGTGGAGAGAATAAAGTCAGGAGGAATTCCCGTGACCTATGTACCGGCGAGAAATACCATATTCTTGAGTTACGGTTTGGCCTATGCAGAAGTAATCAATGCCAATTTTATATTCATAGGCGCAAACTATGTGGATTGCCCGGGGTATCCCGATTGCAGACCCGAGTATTTTGGAAAATTCCAGGAGATGGCAAACCTGGCAACCAAGAGAGCGGTGGAGGGGAGTCCAGTTAAGATAAAATATCCATTGATAGCGATGAGCAAGGCAGAGATAATTAAAAAAGGTCACGAATTGGGAGTTCCGTTTGAGCTTACCTGGAGCTGCTACAAGGGAGGAGAAAAAGCTTGTGGTAAGTGTGATTCCTGCATTTTAAGACTCAAAGGGTTCGAAGAAGCGGGATATGAAGATCCTCTGGTGTATGATAAATGAACTTTAAGATAAATGAAATTTTCGATTCAATACAGGGAGAAGGCCTCTTTATAGGAGTGCCTATGAACTTCATCAGATTTACTGAATGTAATCTGCAATGCAGGTGGTGTGATACAGATTTTGAGAATGGAGAACTTTTAGAGTTGAATGAAATTTTATCCAGATTGACCAAGAAATGGAGATGGGTATCACTGACCGGAGGAGAGCCAATGCTGGAGGAGAATCTTCTTGGCTTAATTAAGGAACTGCGTGAAAAAGAATTTAAAGTCCTTCTGGAGACCAATGGTACGATATTCGACGAAGAAATCTTTGACGCGTGCAACTTTATTTCGGTAGATATAAAGCCACCTTCCAGCGGGAATCCCATCTATGATGAAAAGGTTATTGATTATCTCTTCAAGAATCCAGGAAAGAGCCAATTGAAGGTAGTGATACAGGATAACCAGGATTTGGCATTTTTTAAGGGCATTTATAATGAGAGATATGAGAACTGGATTTTGCAGCCGGAATTTAGTTCGATGGATAAATTGGACTACGAAAAGATGTTAAAAGGTATTGGAGAGAATGTCAGAATTATTCCACAAATTCATAAAATGTTGAAGGTGAGGTAAATGCAAGATCCCAGGCCAGAACGGAGTGTAAAAGAACTGCGGTATCATGCCCGGGTTTTAGATCTAATGAAACTCGATACGTCTGCTAAAATACAGATACACCTCGGCGGGATGTACGGAGACAAAGCAAAAAGCATGCGACGGTTTATAAAACGGTTCAATGAGCTGGGTGAACGAATTCAAAAGCGGTTGACCTATTTACCAAAACCTGGGCTCCAGAAAAACATGCAAAATGGACTTTGAAGAGATCGCACAGGCAGAGCGAACATTTTGCTCGGATTTTGAGCAGTCGATAGGAGAAAAACTACTCACCTCAGATGCTGTTTTCGCATTCCAAAAGATCATCTACGCGTATTACCACGAGCATGCTCGCAGGCTTCCCTGGCGAGAGAGAAACAAGCCTTATCATATCCTTGTCTCGGAGATTATGCTTCAACAGACACAGGTAGAGCGAGTTCCCGAAAAATACGATGAATTCATCAAGGCGTTTCCTGATTTTCAGGCAGTCGCCAAGGCACCGCTCCAAGAGATACTGAAGGTATGGCAGGGGCTGGGCTATAATCGAAGAGCAATCGCACTGAAGAAGAGTGCTGAGATAGTGGTGACAACCTATAATGGCACGCTTCCCTCGCATCCGGATGTGTTAATGACTCTTCCTGGGATTGGCAGATATACCGCGTCTGCACTTGCTACCTTTGCGTCCAATCAACCCACGGTATTTATCGAAACAAACATACGAACGGTTTTTATCCATTTCTTTTATCAAAACCGAAGCGGGATCAAAGATAGCGAAATCCTCCCTCTGGTAGAACAGACGCTTGATACCTCACATCCTCGAACATGGTATTATGCGCTCATGGATTATGGAGCTATGCTGAAGAAGCGGTATCAGAACCCTAACAGGAAAAGCGCTCATTATCACAGACAAACGCCCTTTAAAGGCTCCAACAGAGAACTTCGGGGAATGATTCTTAGAGCGCTTACTCGTGGACCGGGTATCTCTGAACGTGAACTAATACAAACGCTTACGATGGACCCCAAAAGAGTAAAAAGCACGCTCATTCAGTTGCACGATGAAGGATTCATCAAAAAGAGCGGAAAGAGGTATAGAATCGCTTAATTTACGTTACGTATGGGGTAAAAAGAAAAATTTGTTCGCCTGATCAAGGATAAAACTCTTTCGAACAATATCATGGCTGCGCTTGGTCATTCACCGGAAGAACCACTCGAATCAATCGTCAAGGAGGAACGGAGCCTCGTCTGGAAGCTGGTGGAGGTCAAAAATATCACAGCCCGTAAAAACGGATGAGTTACTTACCTGTTTAGCGAAGATATGCCACCTACATTTTTAGAGATTCTACGAGGCGTGT
>DYFG01000129.1 GCA_020725315.1 Nitrosotalea sp. | reverse complement strand
TTTCAGACAGGTTAAAAGTTGGTTAATTACTTTCTCATTTTGAATTACACCTAATATTTCGACAGCTTTTAATCGAACTTTCAGATTAGATAATTTTGCTTCTGTGATGAGAAAATTAATTTCCATTTCACCTGGGTTTTGAGCACTTTCCCCAATAAAATCGAGACCTAGATTTTTCAATTCGCCACTAACAGCAGCATAAAAAAGCGCTTTTATTGCTTGAATACCACCGTTATTAGCAAGTGCATACGCAGCAAATCTCACACCAGAATCTTCATCATCAAGTAAAGTAATTAAAGGCTGAATTGCCTTGCTCTCTTTTATATTTCCCAGTGCCGCGGCAGCTGACCTACGAACATATTTATTATCATCATCTAGTGCCATAATGAGCGACTCTATTGCTCTTGCATCTTTTATCTTTCCAAGAGCCACTACAGCACTCTCTATAACCTGCCAATTTTCATCCTTTAAAGCTTGAGTGAGTGGTTCTACTGCTCTTATATCTTTTATCTCTCCAAGAGCTTCTGCCGCGCCCCTTCGGACATACTCATCTTTTTTATACTTTAGTGTCTTTATCAAGCCACTAACATCTTTTTTTGCTTTCATCTTTTTCACATTCGGCTTGAAGGAATCAAATATTCCCATCTTCACACCTCCTTATGCGACCAATTGCGTATAATGTTCCGAGCGTATCTGAAGTTCTCCGAATGGGAATTTGGGCGGAGCGTAGCGGAGCCAGATACGCTCTGTTATACGCCGTGCCCATATCCTATCTTTCTCCTACTTGCATTGAGTATGGTGATTCCCACAATTTCTCCTTTCTCATATCTAATTATGATGTCATCATCCGTGAGTTCAGAATCATCCGCATGGCTTGGCTTCCTGAAGTTAATGTATAAAACATCAGCTTCTTTATCGTAAGCTGCCCAAATCCTTGAATATGGGACTTCCAACAATCCAGGTATGAGATTCAATATCCTTTTTATTTCTACTGCTGCCATATCTTTCGCCTCCTTTCAAGTTGTTTCTTCCGCCTCGTTAAGAAGGCGGTGATCACGAATCCATCTTCTTTACTCAATTCCCTATATATCGCCACAATATATTTACTTTTTTCTATTTGCCTTACTGCTATACACTCCCCTGTCGTGCCTTCATAAATTGCTTCTGGCTCCTCCACCGTTTCGAGGACTTCAAAATAATAGCCAGCCATCTCTGAATGCTCTTCTGTAATATGAAACCATCTCTCCTCTGTCAATCTGATTGGAACGCCGTTTTTAGACCCTACTACGTTTATTTTCTATTAAATTCCCCTTCTGGATATTAAGATTATTCACAGGTATGGCGTATAACTTCGGTATATCTGCATTATTGCGTACATAACCCCAATTTGGTGTTATCCGCATTGCGTATATCCTTCCATTTTGGCAATATATCCGAAGTACTTCGTTTATCCATGGCTCTTGAGGAACCATCCCTCCACCATTTTCCCTCTCTTTTACAGTGGACTTTTTCTTACCTATATCCTTATTGCTTGCCAAAGTTCCAGAGTATAAATGCCTTTCTCGATAAATAATAAAGACAAGCATTGAAAAAGCCTTTAGAAGCATGAAGCACGCAGCATACGCGAAATCTTAACCCTTACATATACTCACGAAATTTTTTATCGCCGCGGACCGCAACATCTGGTGCTCCTCATCTGATAAGGTCTGAGAGGGCGTGACCACGATTGATTCACCCGTATGAATGCCCATCGGATCGAGATTTTCCATGTTACAGATCGTAATGCAGGTATCCTTTGCATCACGCATCACCTCATACTCGATCTCTTTCCAGCCCAGCACACTCTCCTCCACTAAAACCTGATGAATCCTCGAAACTTTGAGTCCGTAAGAGACAATCTCGCGTAACTCTTCCATCGTCCTCGCTACACCCCCTCCCGCGCCTCCTAAGGTGTACCAGGGTCTGATTATGAGTGGTAGACCAAGTTGAGCCGCAACTTTTTCTGCCTCCTCAACGGAATTGACCATAACTCCTCGTGGTATTGGCTCGTTTATCCGTTCCATCGTTTGTTTGAATCGCTCGCGCTCTTCTGCATTGTATATCGCTTCTAATGGTGTGCCAAGTACTCTTACGTTGTAGTCGGACAAAATGCCCATCTCTGCTATTGTACGCCCTCTCCATGCTGTGAAAGATCGAGGCCACCGTACTCTTCCTCTTCCGTAACACGTAAACCAACTGTCATGTCATCGAATTTGGCGAGTAGAAACGCGAGTACGAAAGTGCACTCAACTTCACCCTCTCCGCCATTGTACTGGTGAGAATTGCAAGTGTTACTACTGCAAAAGCGAGTTGGAATGCCATGAATGCCAAGTGTGGAACCGTCAAATTCGCGGAATCCATGCCAACATTCTTTAACCCAAGGAATCCCAAGTTTCCAATAAATCCTGCTACGTCAGAGCCGAAGGATAGGCTGTACCCCACGAGAACCCACTGAATACTGATCAATGCAAGCGCTACAAACGATGAAAAAATATGAAATAAGAGAGTAGTGGAATAATCCGCTTAGCTAAACTGCGGGTTTAACTATAACTGCAATTTTATCCCATTTAAATGAAAAGCACCTATGCTGAAAGCAATGTCATCGGGAGTTCCGTCACCTATGACCACAAGAATAGTTATGTCCCGAATAGCTACCTCATTAATAAGACATTTATTTTGATCTTCTTCGAAATTCTAGCTATGTTTATTGCTAAACGGCTGCTCGGATCGGACTGACGGACGAATAGAGTTTCAGTAAGAATTGTTCCGCAATAGAGCCCGATAGGATTGCTTATCCTATCGTGGTTAACTAATTTTACAAAGTTGGCTTTGCGTTATGAGGAAATAATTAAAGGTTAAATTTAACCGCATTCCGCCTAACTCATTTGTACATACCCCGGAACTGGATAGCCCTCACGAGGTCGGTCCTGGACACTATACCCTTCACCTCTCCATTCTCCATGACGAGTAAGCGACCCACATTCCTGGTGGACATGAGCTTGAGCGCATCATAAGCAACTGTATCCGGTCTAATAGCGATTAGTTCTCTTGTCATAACGTCCTCAATCTTTGTAGCACTCCGCTTCGAGGCGGGTATCTTCTGGATGTCTGCGAAGGTTATCATTCCGAGCACCGGAGAATCAAGGCGTTCCTGCACCGGGTAGCCCATATGTTTGGTCTTAAACATCACATCGATTAATTGGTCGAGCGTCCAGTCTGGAGGCACATAGATGACATTTGGAAAAGGAGTCATAAGATCCCTGACCTTTACACCTTCCAAGGTAACCGAAACAACCGTTGCTCTTTCCTCTTCAGAACCACCGAAGTAGATAAAAAGGGCTATAAGCAGTAACCATAATCCTCCAGATCCTCCAGAGGCTATTGTTAGAAGACCAAAAATACCCATGGCAAAGGCAAAACTCTTGCCCACCGCAACTGCCCTTCTGGTTGCATCTATATACGGCATACGCTTAGCGAGCCAGGCACGGAGTAGCCGTCCTCCATCCATGGGGAATGCGGGGATGAGATTGAAGAGACCCAGTAAGATATTGTAAAAGGCAATGATACCCACCAGTATGAGCGTGGCATTCTTGAACACCGCTCCTGTTCCTGCCAGATCTACCGGACCGAAGAGGTAGTAAATGGTATAGGTGAAAACACCAATGCCCAGACTGAGGCCAGGACCAGCAGCTGAGATTCTTGTTTCCATTCGTGGCTCCTTGGGAATCTCATCCATCTGAGATACGCCACCGATGACGAACAAGGTTATGCCCCTTATCTGCGCGCCGTAACGCTGTGCAACAAAGGAGTGACTGAGCTCGTGGAAGAGGAGAGTTGTGAAAAAGAGGGCCGCTGCAATAGCGCCCAGCAGGTATTTGAGCCCGGTCGAAATATCCATGCCTCCGAACCCGATAGTTATGCCAAGTATGGCAAAGTTGTTAGCTGCAAATAACCAGAGAACAAACAAGAAGATAATCAGGAACGTCACGTGCAGCTTTATCGGTATCCCCTCGATACTGCCAATTTGGTAAGACCACTTCATTGTACTTATAATATCCTGGTTTTTGTATAATATACTTTCCCCTACTCCCTGGTCATTGGGAACTCCTTGGCACTCCACGCTCGCATACTTCCAAGAATGTCGCAACATACGTTGGGATAGCCTGCTCTAAGGGGAATGCTCGCGGCCAGACTCGCACGATGACCAACATTGCTAAAGTGTTGCATCTCGGCAGATGCACAGTGGAGCGAACCAGAAAGCGATTTGTGGAAGGAGGGATAGAATGGGCGCTGAACGAGCGTCC
>DYFG01000128.1 GCA_020725315.1 Nitrosotalea sp. | reverse complement strand
AAATAACATCTCTGCATTATTTGGTCCTGTCTGGTTCGTAGGCGGAGTTGGCGCTGTAGCAATAGCGTATTTTCTCTCCTGGTACTTCTACCGTAAAACGTCAGAATGGTCTGTGGATTAACTAACGACGGTGCTTATGCTAATATTTGCCCCTTTTGGGGTTACGTTGCGGTATAAAAAATAAAAAATTTATTTCTTTTTTACGTAAAGTGCCCCCTTCGCTTTCTTCTCCCCCATTGCATAATCCCCTATGTATTTATCGTATGCCTCTGCTTCGATCGTCTCGACACCGACATACTTGAATGAAGGCAGCATCTCCACGTTGCCCTTCACTATTATCTCACCCTTGATCATATCCGCACCCGGTATCGCTGCGTCACCTTCTATTACTATACGCCCTCCCCTCATAGCATATCCCGCGAGAACGTCCGCATTCCCTTTTATCAGTATCTCACCACCTTCCATGTATTGCCCGACACACTCACCCGCATTACCTTCCACAATCACCTTACCACCGGTCATACCGGTCATCTCGCCGCGATACATTGCGCAGAGGTTATCTGCCGCCTCTCCTTCTATAACCAGCTCTCCGCCTCTCATCTCCCTTCCAGCCCAGCAATCTGCATTCCCTTTTATTGTTACTCGTCCTCCTTCCATCGCCGCGCCACAGTGCATGTCCACGTCTCCATGTGCCTCTATCTCACCCGCTTTCATACCATCCCCGATGTGTTTTACGCGTCTCAAATTGCCCTCAAACACAACCTTCACCTCTTCTGCACTCCCTGCGCTTCCTTTCACGCTCACATCAAACAAGTCCCCAGTATTCCCCTGCCTGTTCCCCCACCAGACCTTCACAGCCTTTATTTCCGATTCATTCTTACCAAAAAGGTTGTCCGGCGTCAAAGAATCAACTTCGATCGGTATTTTTACAACGCCACTCATCACTTCTTCCTTCAACGTCAGCTTTATCATCTGCATTTTCACCACCTCATCTTGCCATCCGCGCTTTTATCACATACGGATGCGGAGTATAAACATCCTGAACTGGATAATTCCTCATCGTCACCGAATAATAATCCCTGAATTTAGCCTCAAGGTCTGATAGCATCCCCTTGTATGTCTCTTCATCCTCGAATTCAGGTTCCACAAAGAAAGTCCTCCCTTCTGGCGCCGCTATTACTTCTCCATCCTTTACCACGACCTGACCTCCTTTTATCGTACATTTCGTATTCATGAATGCACGCTGTATTTTCCCTGCGTCCCTCTCCTCAGGTGAGATATCGTAGATAGCAACGTCTCCATCGGCACCCACGCCAAGATGCCCTTTCCCGTGCTCGTGCAACCCTAATATCTTTGCAGGTGCCGCTCTCGTTATAATCGCTATCTCATAGAGATCATACTCCCTATCTAGCGGCGCAAGTTCACTCCTATCATATACCGCTGGATGGATCTCTGCAAGTACCTCATCCCTTCTCTTCTTGCTCATCAACAGGGAAATAAGAATTGGATACCCTATGAAAGGACCGGCGTTCGGATGATCAGTCGTGAGTGCGAGCCTCCATAAGTCCTTCATACGTAATGAAATTTCTAAACCTATCGTCCATTGGATACTATGTACCGGATTCTTGCCTGAATATAAGAAAGGAGTTATTCCTGCACCTGTTTCAAGCTCCACATCCATATTTGTCCATTTCCTACCTGTTATCTGATACAGGGTATATTCCATCGGACCGTCTGCGGTCATTGTTGTGGTATCTCCGAGTATTATCGAACCTAAATCGAGACTGACATGCTCATTTTTATTCACATATTCCGCGATATCTTTCGCCTTTGACTCAAAATCCTTCCAGCTCGTTCCTCCATAAGAGAAGAACTGCTGGTGCGTTGGGTGTGTAACAGGTCGGTCTTTGCTCGCCTTCACTCCCTTCGTGACGTCATACGTATCTAATGTCATCTCATAGTTTCCAGGACGCCCAATGTTGTTCTGGTGGAGATGGATGGAATGAGGCATCTCAAACTTCTCGTTCGCCTCCGCTAAAGCCCTTATTACTTGAGCCGAAGTAACACCCCAGTCTTCTGATACATCATTTAGACCCACATTCTTCGCCCAGCCCCATGCATCTGTTCCTACTGGATTCACTAATTTCACTCCATATCCCTTTGTCGCCTTCACTATCCACGAGATATAAGCAGCTAACTTCTCGATATCACCGCTCTTCACATAGTCAAAGGTCATCCAATTGTTATCAATGAGAGGAATCGCGGCATTATCCAATATTGGAATATCAATAAACTCCTCATGCGTGTGCCTTGCTAACAGAGGAGGCATTGCTGGTTCCATCACAAAGGTATATCCCATCTTCGCATACCGATAACCGGTGGTGAACGTGTTAGGCACAGAGTAGCCTGATTGCGATCTGCAAACTTTTGTCTTTGGTTCTCTTCCTTTCCTTCCGTCTTCAGGTCTAAAAAGCCTCCCTGAATTTATCTTCCCACCTGCTATATGTGAATGGATGTCTACGCCACCTGGCATTACCACCCTGCCTTCCGCATCTATTACCTCCGGACTCTTTACTTCTTCCACTATCTTCCCATCTCTGATACAGATATCTTTCTTCTCTCCTTTTATTCCATTTATAGGGTCGTAGACGAACCCATTCTTTATTAACAGCTCCTGCATTTTTACTCACCTATCTTCTCTTTTATGGCACGCACTTCCTCTAATATCCGCTTTACTATCTCCTCATCAGTCATGTATTCCGTATCCACTATCTTTCTGAGCCTTATAGGGACATTATCCATCCGATAAACGCTCCCCTCAGTCTCTATACCACTTATCGCACATGGAATGACTATATCTGCAAATTCCGTGGTTGGATTTGCATAAGGGTCTATCTGGATAACAGGTATCCTTGCGAGATGCTTCACAGCATCAGCGGGGAGATGGCTTGCAGGGTCTGAAGCAATAATCAAAGCGACATCACACTCCCTCCTTCCTAAGAGGTCAGTAGCTGCCGTCTCTCCTGGATTATACCACGCATATCCCCTCGCAAAATCTACCGCAAAGGGATACCCGGTCTCCCACGTGCATACCTGGTTAAAACCATTCACATTGTAATGACCTCTCATTGGCCATATGAGTCCTTTGGTATGCATATGACCTGCTCTCGTTGTATGTATAGCGTTCGCAATGTTAGCCTGCCTGCATCTCGACTGCGTAACCCCCATTCCAAAGAATGTTACGAAGAATCTTGCTTCTTTCGCCGCTTTCGCAAGCGCCACTATCTTTTCCTTAGGGATTCCTCCTACCACATCAGGCACTATATCCTCGTATCCCATCAATACAGCTCTTAACGCTGAGAAGAGCAAGAAATCCTTACCTGGTTCTACCTGTACGAAGAGTTGAGCCATCTTCGCGGTGCTCGTCTCCCTGACGTCAACCACAGCAAGTTTCTTATCCTTCTTCCCTCCTGGCAGGAAATATCCCTTAGAGATGTATGTATACCTCTTCATATGGTTCATATGCGCAGCAGTTGGGTTCGAGCCCCAGTAAATAACGAGATCCGCCCTGTTCTTTATCTGTCCAAGTGTTGAACCCGGAACACCAACATCCTGTACTGCTAAGACCGAAGGTCCGTGACATACCGAAGCGGTGTTGTCAATAACGCCTCCTATCTCCTCTGTAAGCTCTATCCCAGCCTTATGCGTCTCGCATACCGTAGAACTCCAGCCATAAAGGAGAGGTCTTCTCGACTTTGCAAGGAGCTCAGCAGCCTTCTTTATCGCTTCATCATAAGAACACTCCCTCAATACGTCGTCCTCTCGTATCATCGGGCTCTTTATTCGCTCATGCCCCAATAACTTGCTCTTCCCAACCGCACATGCTCCCGTTACCTTTGTTATTTTTCTATCTTCCACTTCTACCTCTATATCATCACATACAGAACCACACAGAGGACATACAACATCTGTTACGGTTACCATTTTTTCACGCCTCCGCCTTGTATTTCCTCATCAAATCGGTTATCCTAAGCACTTCCTCGCCCGTCTTCTCTATCTCCGCATACAGGTCTTTAAAGTAAGGCATCCCAGCTCCTTTCGTATCCGCACTCACTACTGCATTCGCCCATGGTCCCATGGGTATAAAGGCAATTCCTTCTGGATATCCCTTCCCTTTCTTCGCTTTCACTACCACTTCCCCGTATTTCGTTTTTACTTTCACATTCTCGTCATGGGAAACGCCTACTCTCTCCATGTCTCCCTCGTTCATCTCGCAGACCGCAACTGCGTTAAAGTATTCTTCAGACATCTTGTTCTCTAAATTTTCACCCTGCGCGATCGTCCGCCCACTTATCAGTCTCACTTTTATTTCACCCCTTTAATTTTACTTCAAGGTGGGTATTTAAATCTTTCGATTTTTT
>DYFG01000127.1 GCA_020725315.1 Nitrosotalea sp. | reverse complement strand
AAACCCTTACAGGGTTTTCGGGGTCGTGGGGCAGAGCCCCACAGAGCGAGATTAAGTAAAATAAAGAATCTTACTTATTTGGTAAGAGGAAAGAGGCAGCCTGAGCAGGTAAAGCAGTGGAAAGAGATTCCTAAAGAGGAATACAAGGAGTATCCTGACCCTGGTGACCCAGAGAAGAAAATCCTTGTCGCTGATACGAGAACGAAAATAAGGGGCTGCAAAGAGCCTGCTCGCACTGTTTTGCTCCTGAAAGAGAATGCGAGAAGATAAATCAGTCAAATCTTGAAATATCATGGTTCAAGGATAAGGTTCTGCGGTTTGAATTCGAGAGCGAGGATGAGTTCAAAAAGCGGAAATCTTTTTTCTCCGCAGGATAAATTGATGCAACAATTGATGTAAAACAAAGAAACAAAGTTTTGTCATCTACTTATCGCTCCCTACGTTCTTCACGTCCCCATAACGTTTTTGCAGTTCTGTAAATAATATTATCACCCCATGTCCTCCTTTCCCTTATCATCTCAATAAAATTCCATCCCATCTCCCTGCTTATTATTCCCTTCTCACAAAGGCATCTCACCACAAACACACTGAATACAGTTTTTTCAAAGTTCTCGCTTAAATACCAAAAAGACTCGTAATCATCACAAATTAAATAATCTGCTTCGATTTCCTTCGCCAGTTCCAATGCTTCCGCTTCGCCTTCATCTACATATATTAAATGCCTACTTATTTCCCTTACTTCTCTAATCTCAATTCTTTTTATCTTTAAGATTCTATTTGCAGCTTTGCCGTGAACATCTTCATAGTTTGCTATTTCCTTCAATTCTTCATGAACTTTCTTGGGTATAAAGACACCAAAGATTTCCGAAGTTTTCTTCATCAAGTTAGCAACCTCTAACGAGATTAAAGCAGAGGTGTCAAAGACCAATTTATGCATGTGAAGCTTCTCTGATGCTTCTTTTTACCCCTTCTACCACAGCTCTGATCTTCTTTGCATTCTCAATGCCAACCAGCTCAATCATGTCCTCAAATTCTATTTTCCCCTCCATATACTCCTCTGAAACGATTTTCATTATCTTATCTCTGGCTTTTTCACTTCTTAAAGCTTTTATAATCGTTTCTTTTATCCATTTCTCTTTGGTTACACCATAACGCAGTGCAATGTTGTCCAATTCTCTAAGCAGACTCTCCCTTAATCCAATTTCCACAATTTTTTCCATATCTGTTGCCTCTCTATAAATTTTGACATCGCCTATAATAAAGTTTTTTTGGATTTTGATTAAGCCCTTACAGGGCTTGCGGGTAAACCCTTACAAACTTTCTTTCTAAAGAAAGAACCTTTACTAAGAAGGATATGTTCTTTTGGTAACGCTTTTTTCCACCCCTTATTGAGCATATACTCCCCTTCCCTATCATACCGCTTCTTTTTCTTATCCATTTGTTTATCTAAGTTAAGGGTTAGTTTAAACCCCAAATTATCTTCTTGATCTTTTCACTCGCATCCCCGCTCCCAAAAACATCCCTCTGCCCTCCTTCAGGCTCAAAGTCATTTGCCATTCTTACGATTTTTTCTTCAGTTGAACCAAACCAAAACATTCCATCCATCTTCTATGGTTTCAACCCATTCGGTAGTATCTCTCAACGTGATGCACGGCACTTTTAAAATGTAAGCCTCCTTCTCACTAGAAATCCCTTATGCCTCCTCAAAGCTTGGATCGAAATCCTTCAATACCTTCTCAAATAAAGGCTTTAATGAAGGGATCTCTTCATTCGCGGTTCTCCATACCCTCTCAAGCCTTACTCCAAAATAGGAATGGATCAATTTGTAATCTCCAATCTCTCTTTTCATAGATAAACCACCTCTTTCAAAATGTGCCTCCCTATTCTAGGCTTCAGTGCTGACTTCTCCACTAGCTCAACCTTTACCCCCAATAAATCACTTAAATAATTCTCCGCCTTTACAAACTCTAAAAGCCCTATTTTCGCTCCCTCTTCAAATTCTGCAAGCAGATCAAGGTCGCTATCTTTCCTTTCTTCTCCTCTAACATAAGAGCCAAATATCCCTATTTCTTTTATTCCGTATCTCCCTCTTAACTCCTCTTTATGCACTTCTAGAATTCTTTTGATCTCTTCAATTTTTTTCATGCTCTCCCCTCCCAATTATCTCCTTAATTCTGGTTCATCTTTTCCTACCTCACTCATGCATTGATTTTTAAGGATGTTCTCCTATTACCCCTTTAATTCTTGCAAGAAACGCATCTGCATCGTTAACTGTACCTCTTTCAATACAAACGCCCTCCTTGATTACATCGGTTAAAAAAGACGATTTCACTCCTTTTAAGAATTTTATTTTAGGTAGGTAAATCTTTCTCTTCACTCACGTATAAAATATCTCCCTCCTCATCTCCCATTCTCATCTCTCTGAGAAGAGCATCCCAATTGAGCGTTTTAACACCAATATCTTTGAGCTGCAAGATCCTTGAATCCTCGGTGAGGAGGACTCCAACGGTACATGAGTGCGCCAGGATCACCGTATCGAAGAAGCCAAGACCGAGTGTGAGAAACTCGTTGAACCTCTTATCATCCACTGCTCTATACCCCTGTATTACGACTTTTTCATCCGCAGCTAACACCGTCAGGCCCTCGTTGAACTTTTCATTAAGCTCAGACCGATCTCCCCCTATCTTCAGACTTTTAGCCTTCGCCTCAATAATGGAAATCTCACTTACATGAATCCGATCCAATGATTTTATGACCTCTTTATACCTGGCTCGAGAGAATCCTCTCACCTCTCTATCGAGATAGAAAAAGGGCATGACTTATGTTGTATCAAGGTATAACTCTCGGAACTGCATAGTATGTATCTACCTCTCTAAGAGTTCTTTTTCCATTACACTCCGCTCTTCTTTGAGTTCCTCTTCGCTTACCGTCGCAAGTGCTTCTTCTTCCAATACGTTGACTATCGTTTTTCGCTTCCTTAAAATGACCTCCTCACCTTCCACTACGGCAACAAATTCGTCCCCAGGGGCCAGTCCGATCTTTAATCTTAGCTTCTTTGGTGTGTAGAGTTCACCCCTCTTTCCTACCTTTACTCTATATTCTGCCATTCCACTTACCTCAGAGTAAAATTGATTTTCTGAATATTTAAACTTATCAGCATGATTTCCATTTCGCTCTTCATTTATGCACGGCACCTCAAAAATGTATGCTTCTTTCTGAATACCACCCAGTCTCTTTTTAAGCGCGAATAGTTCATACGCTCTTCAGAGGATCTCAACTATCTCCCTCTTTGGTGACTTGATGATCTCTGCTAAAAATCCGCCCAGTAACTTGCTGGCATCCAGTATCTCTATCTCAACTACCTTTCCCCGCTTCATTTTCCTTTTGCTTTTTTTAATAAGCATTTATAGACCCTCCTTCCGTCTTTCTATCCTCTCCACAATCTCTTCTAGCTCTGATTTCATTCTCTTCTCCCTTATTTCCACGACCGAATCCCCTTCCCCGCCCAATATTGCAATAAACCGTGCTGCATTCGCGTACCCAAGCCTATCTATCAGCGCCCTGACTCCCTCCCTCATCAAAAGGTCTGCAATATGTACAGGTATCCAAATAAATTTTCATCCTTTCGTATCCGCTCATATTCTCGGTACCTTTGCCACTTCATAGCCGCCAACAACCACAACCGATTTCTTCCTGAATATTCTTGATAATCGAACTGCCCAAAAGGCATGAGTATCGGCAAACCATGAAAATGTAAGGTCTGCCCACAAGATGCCGGTGATCAGGTTGAGCATACTTTTTAAGGTATCACTTTGCCTCTTCCTTATACTTAACACGAAAACCACAACTCTCACATAAAAATGCTTTTCAAACAATTCCAGGTCCTTCTGGATGAAGGATGACTTTGAAGGACGAACGAATAAGATTTTTATAGTTCTCATCTCTTCCCTCCTTCTAATTCCAACCTCTCCACAAATACCTTAACTTTATCTTGCCATTTCTCAAACTCATCTTTGTAATTCTCTGGATAATTTCCATTGTAAAAATATTCTATCTGTAATGTATTTATGAATTCTTCGAATTCTTTCCTGTAAAGTTTAGGTAATCTTCTTTTAGTTCTTCCCCATCTTGTATCCTCTGTTGCCAAATAAGCCATTACTGCAATTAAATACCTACCATCTCCGTATAGCACCTCAAAGGCACCAAGGACATGAAATGCAAAATCACTTTTCAAAACTTCTCCAACTTCTTTTACCACCACATCCACAGTGAAAGAGAAGTCCTCAAAAGAATCCAGATAACCACCATATTCCTTCTTCTTATTTGTTATCACCAACAAATCCACATCTCTCGCATATTCAGGCGCATAAACCGAAGAGCCGAATTGGATTATCTCCTCTACCTTATCCTTGAACCATGATATCTCCAGATTTAGCTGATTTATCTTCTCGCAAT
>DYFG01000126.1 GCA_020725315.1 Nitrosotalea sp. | reverse complement strand
ATTTTTTCTTTTAGTACAGGTTTTCTTTTTTATTTAAAAAAGAAAAAGTGTTGCGGAGGTTGCCGAGAGGACAAAGGCGTGAGGTTCAGGGCCTCATCCTGAAGGGGTTCGGGAGTTCGAATCTCCCCCTCCGCATGATTTTACCGGTAAATCGGTGTCTTTTTCTAAAAGTCAACACCTTTCGCGTGCAAAAACCGCAGCGCAGAAACGAATTTTTGGTGACGCTTTGTACCTCGTAAAAAGGTTTATCGTGGACCCTTAATCTTATCCGCAATCGTCCTCATCTCATTTGATATCTCATTCAAACTTGCCCTTATCTTTATCAACTCCCGTGCAACACTCCTCTTCTCATCATCCTCACTCCGCGCAAACCTCGTTGAGAGCGCATTGATCGCACTCGATTTCTCCTCTAATCTCCCCGAGGTATCATTCAACTCCGTTGAAATCTGATCCACATCCACCCCTTTACCCGCTCCTCTCGATACATACACGTAGATGAAGGCAGCACCCAATATCAAGCCCAACAGTACCGACAGGATGACATACATGGTGAGAGGAGGCGGCTCAGCCATGACGGAGAGCTCCTTATAATGTTCCGAGAGCTGAGATGCCCACCCTGGATGCCCTCCTTCATACAACTTTTTTATATCCTCTTCCAACCCGGTTGGACCGATCTTACCCCGTGCCTCTTCCAAATTTTTCTCTATCTCACTCTTTGTAGCTTGAATTCCCTCACTCGTCGAGAAGAACTTCATTGACGGCTCCAGAGGCTGTATAATTGTCTCCAATGTCGCTCCATCCTTCATCGTTCCAACAGTTAATTTGACATACACTTCACGCTTTCCAATTCCCTTAGTTTCTTTGTATGCTTCGAACCCTGGCTCTTCTACAGGTATTATTGGCTTTGGAACATCTCCCGTTAGTAGGATCGTCATACGCTCATACCCATGCTCTTCCCTTCCCTTCCACACTATCCACTCTGCAGAATGACTGATCTCATCGCCAAACTTCCATACCGGATTCTCCATATTTGTCTCCAGTTTTAAAACATATTCATCTAAAATGGGAGCCTTCACGACTTTGTTCACATATATGGTGAATTCAAGCCTATCGCCTTCAAATTGATCGCTATTCAAAAACTCTGCATAGTTCAGCTTACTTACCCTTGCGGGTTCTAAATTGCGGACATACGAGCTATCTCCATCAATCCTCAGCACATCCTGAGCTGATGCGATTCCGATTCCAATAGATAAAAACAAAGAGGTGCATGCCAAAACGACGAGTGAGATACAGAATAAGCGTTTCATGCTCATTCTTCATCCCTCCTTAGAGTGGTTGAGAGGTCAGGCAGTTCTACACGCTTCATCTTCTCCTTCCTCTCTTTATTAACCTCGATTTTAGCTTCCAATTCCCCCGATTCGGTTATCTTCTTCAATTCTTTTAATGAGGATAACATCATTGCAAGTGGACCGCCCATCTCTTTTATCCCCTTTGCTACCTTCATACTATCCTCTCTGATCTTCGAAATCTCTGATTCCGCCTTTGTTATATGCCGTATTACGCTTGAGGTGGTCTCTTCAGAAGGTATCTTGCCGAGAAAGACCATCGATTTCTCAATAACCGCTTTTATATCATCACTGAATCGGTTCGAGAGCTCTTCAATCCGGTCGATTAATATCTCCATATTTCTTGAAGCGTCATCTATCATCCTCAGCATCTTCTCAGCTTTATCTTCCGCAGGTGCACCTGCATCCATACCTCTCAATTTGGATACCAATTCATCAAGCTCGCTTCTCAGGAGTACAAACCCTCTTTCTGCTTCTCTAGTCCATCTCTTCACGTTCTCCATGCTTTTACTCGCATTTTCAAGTCCGTGAACCAGCATCGTAAGATTCGCTATCGAGTAGCTCTCCGGGTCCTGGATCCGCACATTTTTTATATCCTCTGCCATATCCAGGCCGGTGAGCAAATCATCGAAGATCTTCAAGCACTGTGCAAGCACGATAGGAACGTTACTCCATATCACTTCCTTCTCTAACAGCTCGTAATCATTCCAGTAATTAGTAACCATATCTCTATTCTTCTCCTCTACACCCGGTGAGTAGGGTATTTCCGTGATTACGGAGAAAGGTTTGGGTGTTCCATAAAAGAGCGAATGATGTCTCTGCAACTTAACGAAATCACTTTCATTATATGCCTTTTCAAGCCATTCTAATTCACGAAGTCGTGGCGGCAGCCCGGGTCCGGGCGCCCAGGGTTGAAGTCCAATCATAAGCGTGTAGATGGCAAAGCTGTGCGAACGTGCCGGTGTATCCAATTTCAAAACGTCTGCGTCCTTTGCGAATCGTTCCGTCACCATGCTCTTGAATGCTCCGCCTCCCAGCCTCGCATCATCAAAATTCTCCGCCCTTGTGCTCAATACCGCAATGAAGTGCCCAAACTTCTCCTCCTCGTTCACCACATTCCCCTGCGCATCCAACGAGAGGAATCCGTAATCGTGGAGAATATCGATATATTTTGATGCCATGGTACTCTCGATGGAATGCCGGTAGTTCACCATCGGATTGAATATGACATCGCCCTCATTAATCGGTGAATGCGTCCACCTGAAGAATTCCTCCTCTCTACCGAGTTTCTTCATGATCCCGAAGAAGGAGAGCGTTTTGAGGTCTTCCCTAAACTTCTTTAAACTCCTTATCTCCTCTTCAGATAACTCGATCTGATGATAACTCCTCGTATTCAGCGGCGATATTATATCCCGGAGAAGTTTGTTCTTAAGCGCCTCAAGGCGTTCTAAATTCCGCTCCGTAAGCCTCTTCTCCTCTTCCGCATCGCTTGCCCTTATCTCAAGGTCGAATACCTCCTCCTTCAAGCCTGATAATTTCTTCCTCGCCCTATCCAGCTTAGCCTTTGCATCCGCGGTTGCAGCCAGATTCGCATGATAGAACATTCCAGTTGCCGATTCGTAGCTATCAATCTCTCGCTGAACACCCCTTATCCTCCCTTCAAACCGTTCCAATTCCCCTCGTTCCGATTCTATTCTGCCTCTTATATCCGATATTCTCGCCTCTATCTCAACTAATCGTTGCCTGACCCCCGGTATCTCATCCTCGATCTCATAGTACAAAAATAATTTCTCAGTAGGAAATACACACTCGTAATAACCCAGTGAATCAAACCGGTTTTCGTACCCCCTCGCTCTGTTCTGAAGGTCATTGAGGTCGAGCCACTTACCCTTCGTTTCCACTGTTCCACCTGGAAGGAACCCGAGGTCGAGAAGGAACCTTGGTATCGCCCTTTCCAATTCCTCATCCCGGTTCTGCCCCTGAAGGTCCCTTCCTAGAAGGAAGAACAATTTGAATGGATTAGAATAATTCTTGTCATCTATGATGATGTCCTCAGTATGGGACATGAGGAAATGAAGTTCTTTCAGCGCACCGAGGGCATTAGCCGTCGGAAGGGCTGATTCCTTACTCGAAGGAAGAATACCAATTCCAAAAATCAACGGATGAGACCCAAACTGTTTAGATATCCAATCTCTGATGTCTGTTGCAACGTCGAGCAGCATGCTCGATCCCGTTCCACCGCCGAACGCACACACCATCACGATAAAGAAGTCCTTCCCTCCCGTCCTGTTTCTCAATTCCGATGCCGCTGATCCGATCGCACTGAATATTCGCTCTCGATGCACATTATACATCGCCCTGCCGTATATACGATGTTGGCCACACCCAGCACCAGCAGCTGAAAGATAGGGGTCTGGTAGCCATCTGTTGGCGTTCTTCATCAAAATCGTATCAGGTCTACTGAGAATTATCTTCTTCCTCTCTTCTACCTCGGTGCACGCGCTTGCAGATGCCTGGTCAGTATCTATAATCAAAAACTCCTCATTCTTCGGCACTTTCCCGGTTTTGGACTTCAGCATTCGCAGGATATTATTTACGATGAAGCTCCCCTGCCCGCCAATTCCAATGACAATCCTATTTACCGTATCTTCTCCCTTTTCCATCTACCCACGTTCATACCCCCTTCTCTTTCGTCTCGTAATCTTCTACTTTTCTCTTGATAGCGCTCATCTCCTCCGCGAAATGTTCGATCTCCATCCCACTCCCCCGTATATCGCTCTCAATCCCTGTAATCGCGCTATCAATGCTCTTTACGGCTGAAGTAAGCTTTCTCGCTTCCTTTTCTCCTTTGAACCATACTGCAACACCAATTAATCCAAATATGACTCCCAATGCCAGTATAACGTATATCACGATATAAGGAGTAGAGCCGGATAAAGATGAAAGAACCTTGTCCCGGTATTCATTCAATACAAAGGCGATAACTGCAAATATCACCCCGATGACAGGCATAAGCAGCAGCATTTTGTCTACTTTTAACTTTAAGAGCATCACCACTACCTCTACGATGAGCACTATCGCAACGATCAGCATTCCTATACTCAAGGGGTCCATATCCAGTACCTCTCTTCCTATAATTATAATATATCGATACTATT
>DYFG01000125.1 GCA_020725315.1 Nitrosotalea sp. | reverse complement strand
GTAATGATAACAAATCAATGAGATTAACAATTCCGCATCCAGGGCATTTCTCCGCGTTGCAGGAGATCATAGAGGTCAAGGAAAGAGAGGGCTTGAACGATGTGGAAGAGGTCTTCATGGGTGGCTCTCCGGACGTGATGGGGAGTGGAAGAGGTGTTCTGCACGCACCACTCCTTGATGAGATACAGGAACAAACCGAATATGCGCATCAGCACGGCATAAAAATGAACCTCACGATGAATGCTACCTGTGCTGGCGGTCATCATCTATCATTCGAAGGCTATAAGATGTTCGCGTGGTACTTTGCGGAACTGAACAAGGCAGGCGTCGACGCCGTTACGGTGGCAGAGCCATACCTCGTTGAACTTCTCCGTGATTATCCCATGAAGACTGTTGTATCCTGTTTAGCGTACGCTGATGTGCCACAACGTGCAAAATTCTTCGAAGAACTCGGCGCTGATGTAATAACGGTAGACACGAACATCAATCGCCACTTCGACCTCTTAAGAGGGATAGTAAAGGCGGTCAACTGTGAGATAAGAGTGATCGTGAATGAAGGCTGTCTTTACAGGTGTCCTTTCAGGTATTCGCATTACAATCTCGCATCGCATCTCAGCAGTTTAGATCAACCTCGCACCCCACTATTTGCTCCGGACTTCTATTTTGATAAGTGCATATCCATCCGCGTGAGAGATCCCACACAGATAATCAAGTCGGCGTGGATAAGACCTGAAGACCTCAAAGAATACGAAGCTATCGGAATAAAGGACTTCAAGCTTTCCGGAAGGACAAAGACCGTGAATTGGATAATAGACTGCATGCGGGTCTATTCCAGGAGATCGTTCAAAGGCAACGTGCTCGATATCTTGGATTGCCCCCAAATGCTCAGGTACATGTTTTACATAGAGAATGAAAAGCTTGAGGGGGGTATAGAGCAGTGGAAGGCATGCAAGAAGATATGTAATGACTGTGGATATTGCGATACACTCACAAAGGAGGCATTGACTTATCTTAAATGAGATTGATCGTCCCACACCCCGGGCATTTCTCCGCATTGCAGGAGATAATCGAAGCCAAAGAAGCAGAGGGCTTGGATGAAGTAGAAGAGGTTTACATGGCCGGTTCTCCGGACGTGATGGGAAGCGGTAGAGCAACCTTGTATGCTGCACGTATTGAAGAGATAAAGGAACAAACTGCTTATGCACATCAGCACCACCTCAAGCTGAACATTGTGGTAAATCCCTCTTGTCTGGGTGGCTCTCACCTGACGTTTGAAGGGTATAAGAAGTTTATGTGGTACTTTGAGGAACTGAACAAGGCTGGTGTTGATGGCGTTACCGTGGCAGAACCATATCTCATTGAGCTCTTAAGGGATTTCCCGATGGAGAAGGTTGTCTCATGCATAGCGCATATAAATTCCCCTCAACGTGCAGAATTCTTCGAAGATCTTGGTGCTGATACAATCACGATGGATACAAACATAAACCGGAACTTTGCGGTCTTAGCGGCAATAACGAAGGCGGTTACCTGCGGCATCAGGCTGCTCGTGAACGAAGGCTGTCTCTATGCGTGCCCGTTTCGGCACGCTCATTTCAATCTCTTCTCCCACGTGACCTCCACGCGCTCTTCTCTCCTGAATCCACAGGTTCTACCCATGAAGATCTTCAGCGACTACTATTTTGATAAGTGCATATCCATCAGGGTGAGAGACCCCTCGCAAATCATACGGTCGCCATGGATAAGACCTGAGGAGATGAAGGAATACGAGTCGCTCGGCATAGCAGATTTCAAGATCTCGGGGCGGGCAAATGCGCTGAACTGGATAATAGCTTGTATGGAGGCATATGCACGGAGATCGTTCAATGGAAACCTGCTTGAACTTCTTGATTGCCCTTCGGAACTCAGGTATACCTTTTACGTGGATAACGGACTCTTGGAAGGGAGTATAAAACAATGGGGGAGTTGCAAAAAGATATGTGATGAATGCGGGTATTGCACTGAGCTGACAAATAACGTTTTGGGAGTAATAAAAAAGTGAGAGGGGAGCTAATAGAAGGTAGGAGAAGGCTTGAAGACGAACTGAGAAGACTGGTAGGAAACATATTCGTGCCAGAGGCGAAGATATTCGGGATGGCATGTGGCTGTGTGGGCTTTGCAGCGGACCTGAGAGGACTGAGGAGCGATGATGTAGCGGTCTTTACGGAGAAGATAAACGTGATACTGGAAGAAATAAGCGGGTCTGTTGGTGTAAAGCCCGAGATCATCTATGCGAGGAAATTACCGGGGAGTGAAGAAGTTGTTGTGCTCACCACGAGAGATTTGTGTGAGCGTTGCAAAAGAGAGTTTGCGGGGTCTAAAGCTCCTCCGAGACCAGATATATTGGTGTTAAAGAAGAAGAGGTAATATTAGCGGAAAAGTGTTCAATTATGGCAGTAGGAAGGGACACCCAGCAGGTAGCATGTAGAAAGGGGCAGGGGCTTGGGTTAGGTGGTGGCTTTGCACAGCGAGGGACCTTTTCAAAGGCTTTTAGGAATGATGTAATCGTAGTTGGGATGTCCCCTGGCGTGAGGCATATACCCAAGCCGGTATGTGAAATAACCACAGAAATGAGGGATCGAGGTATTCAAGCGAGTGTATTAGTATTGAATGCCGGGGATGGAACACCAGCGGACGCACCAATTGGAGGTGGACATGGTGTAATCTTCGGATTGGAGCAGAGGGAAATCGAGATAATCGGAAGACATAAGCTCGCTGTACTCCATCACGGTAACGTGAAACAACATTTCATCTATAAAGTGAGGTTTATTTTGCAGCGGGTGAATATCCCGGCTATCGTTCTGTGTCAATCTCCCGTAACATTTAGAGATTTTGAAGATATAGGCGTGAGCACGAGATTTAAGGAGGGAGAAACACCGGGGAAAGTCGTGGATATCGTAATCGGCATTGTCAGGCATGAGAGTGTTCCACAAGAGATACTTAACGAAATCGTAAGTAAAGTAAAAATGTGCCTCCGGGAACTACAATAAAATGGAACTGAGCGATTTATTGGCAATCGATGATCTTATGCTGGTAGAAGAGAGTTATGCGGGGCAGAGGTGGATAGGCAGAACGCTCGAATATATGGGTAAGGTCAAAGAAGAAGATGTGCTCGAAGCGGTGAGGATATATGATGAGGGAAACGAGTTGATTGGCATTGCGGTGCGTGATAGAGATCTGGATTTCTGGATTATCTTTACCGATCTCATAGCAGATAGGACAAAGAAGGAAGAATTCAGGCTCCTCGCACGCAGGATAAAAGGGGCTAAGGAAGGAGAAGTAGAGGTTAGGAGGGACCACTTTCATGAAGGGGTGATTGAATTTTATTCCGTTGGATTGGTGAATAGGTTATTTTGTGAGTGCGATTTAAAGGAGGAGAGCTTTTATCCACGGAGTAGGATAGATGTCTTGAAGAAGGTGCTCAGCGAATTTTTGAGAGAAAATCGCATAGATGTAGAGGAAGGTATCAAGACACTTGAGATTGGCTGTGGCAATGGTGGTGCTACCCGTGCACTGCACGAATTGGGTATATCACCCCTCACTATTGATATAAACAGATGTGAAATTTGCAAAGGATTAGAGGAGGGCGTATTAGACCCCAAGAAGAGCATTGTATTGGATTGTTCACTTCTTTCATCCTTCTTTGGTAAAGAGTTTGACGTGGTGTTTGGCTTTATGGTTGGCAAACTCACCCCGTTTGAGCGCTTTAACTGGGAAAAGGTGCTAAGAGAAGTTTATAAAATCTTAAAAAGTAAAGGGAAGGTTTTATTCACGGTATCGAGTGAAGAAGAAGCGGGAATTGTGTACGAGATCCTGAAGGATACTTTTGCGGGTGAAATAAAAGAGAATAAGGATAGTGACGGTTATTTCGATAAGTGGCTCTATGTAGGCGAGTTAAGTGGATGAGCTATAACTCCTTTCTCGTTATTGATGCCGTATTTTTCTTCGAATTTGCTCACGGCGCATCTCACGCCACTTCTCTAAATTCTCTATCCATTCCTCATGCTTCTTGTAGATGTATTCCCTCGCAGCTAACAATTTCTCCTGAGAATCACCCCTTAGCACGATCTGAGGCACATAATCCTTTATCGGTAACCCGGTAGCCATATCAAAGGCATCATCAATTGATGCCCCTTCTTGATCTACTTCGAGCTCGAATAGCGATGCGGCTTCAAATACTATACCCGTCGTTATACCTCGGGGAATACGTAATTCATATTTCTTCTCTTCCATATCCTGTTATCCTCCACCGCTGCCTTCACCGCGCATCTCTATAGCGCCACTTTCTTCCGTTTCCTCTAATAAATAGCAATCTATGCAAAGGGCTCTTCCCGCTATCTCCATAAATTCATCCACTTCTTTACCACACGTTGAACATCTCACGGTCTTAGGCTGCGTTTTCGCAGCTTCTCGTTCGATCCACCTTCTTCTCCTCTCTGCTTCTGTTTCTCCTTCACGCATTAATTGTATTTATATCTTTCATATTAT
>DYFG01000124.1 GCA_020725315.1 Nitrosotalea sp. | reverse complement strand
GCTGGGTAATGGTCTGCTTCTTGCTGTTCTGTGGCATTCCACAGAAAACAGTCGCAGCAGCCACCAATTACACTGACAGACAGGTCAGGAACATCAGGGATCAATAAACCCTTACAGGGTTTTCGGGGTCGTGGGGCAGAGCCCCACATTTGAGAACTCTAATGGCGATTTTCCGCGTGAAGGCGGGAAAAGGGGGAGGAAGAAGAAGATAAAGAAGCGGATATTCGGGCGAATAGTGAAGTACATCGTCGATCATCCACGCTCTACACTCAAAGACGTAGCAGCGTTTCTCAAGGATGAATACAAACTTGAGGTATCAATGAAGACAATAGAGCGGGAATTGGAGGAATACGACCTCTCTGATCTGTACAAGCTGGTCAGGGCGAAGGAGAAGCGGACAGTTCACGTGAATTATGCCGGAGGGTGGCTTTTGGCTCCATTTATTGCTGATTAAACCCTTACAGGGTTTTCGGGGTCAACGGGGCGGAGCCCCGTTATTTGACTATTTCAGGGAACAAGATGCATTAAAGGATTATTGCGAAAAGATAAATCAGTCAAATCTTGAAATATCATGGTTCAAAGATAAGGTTCTGCGGTTTGAATTCGAGAGCGAAGATGAGTTCGAAAAGCGGAAATCTTTTTTGTCCGCAGGATAAATTGATGCAACAATTGATGTACAGGGTATGGGAGTGTATATGGTAGATTTGCTATTTCTAAGAAAAAAGAGTGTTTAGATTTTGATGTTAAAAGGCTACAGGATTTTTTAATGTTATTAGCCAATTCGGCAAAGTTTAAAGATTTTGCTCGTAATCACAATATCTTAAAGAAAGAGGAACTACTGGGGATTCCTGATGATCAATATGAATATATGGATTATCTTTTCTCAGGGTTAAGATTTGAAGAATATACTCCCAAGGATTTTATTGATGCTTTACAGCTTATGATGGAATAAAAAACTTAAAGAGATGCTTGAGGAAAAAATCCAACAGTCCAAGGATACCACCCATGATTTTGTAGATTCCATACTCGATTTTATAAAAAAAGACCAGTAGAAGATGTACACATAGCGGACAAAGGAGCTGAGACTATGGAAGTAAATATTGGTGATAAATTATATGTTCATACGGGTTACATAGACGGGATTGGGAATTACTATGAAGATTCTGCCGAAATTCCAATTATTGTGAAAAATAAAAATATTTTATCGTTTGAACACGATTGGGAAGAAAAACCTGGTGATTGGAAATGGTTAAAGCAAAAGAAGCCAGAGAATTAATAACAGAATCAATAGCCACATCAGAAAAATTATGGAAAGCGATAGCAGATGTAGGCAAATCTATCTCCACATCTGTTACATACCTATACCCAAAGTCACAAATGAAAGTAACCAGAATATTATTTTTACCCCCGAAGAGAAGAGAAATGCTACGAAGAATAGCAAGAAAAGAAGTGAGTTTTTCCCAAAGTAATGGTTTTAAAATAGTAAATATTTTTGATTTAGAAAACGGGACTGAGATAAGAGATGCAACTTTTGTTAAGGATGGTAAAGTTGTAATATATTATTCAAAACTATCAAAGGATTCTGAGAAGTTTATGATAACAACCGTTAACACTGTTAACCCCGAATTATTAAGAACGCTCTTGGATGTTAGAGTATCAGAAGTACCCAGTAGAGAAGAGAAAGAAAGAGAAAAACATTGGGTCGTAGCTGCAATGAGAGATCGAGGGGAATCATTAAAGCCTCTATATTCAAGCGCTACATTAGAAGATGTTGATGTAAACATTGGCATAGATGTTGACAAGCATTATAACACAGGTTTAAAGGCATATGGTAGTCCAGTATTTAAATTAATGAAAGCAACGTCAGATATGCTCAAAGGCATTGATGAGGGTAAGAGGGATTTAGAGATGCCTGCCAGAATGAGAAGAAAAAACATTCTTCAAAAGATGAAATACCAAAAAACGGATATTTTTGATGAACTAAGCAAGCTATGCACATCACATATTTTTAGAAGGTATATATCTATTGATAACCCTGATTTTGAGTATGTTGAAGCAAGAAAAACAGATAGCTTAATGACTATTGGAAAGATGCTGATTCCTATACCCTCAGGGATGAATGTATTATTATACACTACTTTAAACTATGATGAACCAGCTCGGAAGGGATATTTAATGTTTGAGAAAGAGAATTTTAAGCAAGATGTAGAAAAAGTGATTAAAAGATATTTTAAGGATTCAATACTCGAATAGATATGCTTTTATTTTTATCTTGAATTTTACTGGGTATCCATTTCAGTTGCTTCATTTCTCACAATAATCTCGACATTATCCTCTGTTAGCGACTTCTGCTCGTACCCCACCTTCTTCTTTATAACAGGAATCAAATCCTCATTTATCTCATATCCAATACTGTTTCTCCCTAACATTCTCGCTACCTTCGTTGTTGTCCCTGAACCCAAAAAGGGATCTAAAACAGTCTCTCCTACATAAGAATATAATTTTATGAGCCTGTAAGGGAGTTCTTCTGGAAATGATGCAACATCTTTATCTATCCGATTAACCAAATGATTTTATCCCTGTACTTAAAACCTGCTCTCATAAAAATCTTTGTTACATCTGCAACTATTGGATACTTCTCCCCGTTCACAAGCATATCATCACAATTAACACATGCTATCCTCCCTTTTGAAAGAACCCTATATGTCTCCTCTGCTACATCTTCCATCAACTTCAAGAACTCATCAAAATCCTTAAAAAATCCCTTATAATCGAACGGAGCGTTAAAATAAGGTGGCGAAGTAATCATTAGGTGAACTGTTCCGCTTTCTATCTCTTCCATCTTCCGTGCATCTCCAATTACAATCTTGTGCCAGGTATTATTTACATTCATTGCTAGCTATATTTTTAGTATAAGAGTATAAAAATTTCGTTATACGTAACGAAATGCAAGAATTAATAAAATACGGGAAGAAGATAGTGGAGGCAGGGCTTGCGCATTCGCATTTTGGGAATGTCAGCAAGCGAGTAGGTGACCAGATGCTTATCAGCACGACGGGAAGCATGCTCGACGAGCTTGAGGGACAGATTGTTACGGTGCCTATAGATCCCGAATCGCCCGATGAGCTTGATGTAATTGCGTCAACTGAGGTAAATGTCCACCGTGCGATTTATAAGGAGACATCTGCTCTTGCGATTCTCCATGGCCATTCTAATTATGCGGTGGCGATATCAATGCTTTACCAGCCGGGCGAGCTGATCGTGCCTGAAGATTCAGAAAGCATCTATGTGCTGCATGAAATACCCGTGGTGCGTGGAGGTGCTGGCTCTGAAGAATTGGCACGGAATGCGGCAAATGCGCTTCGTGACCATAAAGGAATTGTCGTTCAGGGTCATGGAACGTTTGCTCGTGGCGCAACGGTAGATGAAGCATTTGTGATCCTCAGCTCAGTTGAACATGCCTGCACGGTGAAATATCTGGTTGACATGGCGAAAAGAATCACCGTTTAGACGATATTTTACAGGCTTGGGCGGGGGATGTCACCACCTCCCGTTTCTCGTAGAGCGGTATCATTTTTCCATTTTGGGAAGCTTCGGTCAGTCTAAAATCAGCTCGACCTTCGGCGAACGTATCATTCCAATGCCTGGCAGAGATGTGGAGAACGTCTTCACACGTTCCTTTTTCAAGGATCAATGTTAGTTCTTGCTCTTCTGTGCCCTGTTTGAGCTCTCCTCTGATTTCAGCACCATCAGAAAGCATGAACAGGAAAACAGAAGGAACACGAACAACGTATCCGCTTGATCCCGCAGGAAGGGGATCGTCCTTCTTTCGGATGAGGAAATTTTCTAAAATGAGTGGCATTTTATTTTTCCCGCTCTAACTCTCTCGCCACATTCCATCCTTTATCTGTTAATCCGAAGCTTGGTCCAGAAGGGTGAGGCTTTATTGAAAGATAACCATTTCTCCTCAATTTTAAAATTCTCCTTTTAATATTTTTATCTATTTAAATTTTTAAAAGCCAAAAATTGCGATTTTTGAATTTGAAATATTTCATAAATGATTATACATGGATGCATGTATTTCCTAACTTCCCATTTGGGCATAAGGTTAGAAAAGGTAGAGTCCATAGCTATCTTCGATAGGGTGACCAAAATGCCCAACGAAAGGGAAAATTATGCAGGTATAATAAAGAGGGGACTAAAAGAAGAGTGGCGCGGATATCTAAGGACTGACTATGAGTTCTCGATGGCTGTTTGCCGGTCTTTAGCAAGTGACATCGAGGTGTTTGTGAATGAAGTGAGAGGGGAATTGAAAGAAGGGCAGTTGTTCTACCGGGCAGTTAAATCCGACATCCCACCGGGCGTTAAAACCGATGAAATAAAGCGAAATACGAGGCATTCGTCGGAGTCTATCGCTCGCTATCTCAAGGAGTTCGCCAGAGTTGCTGCGCTTCATCACGAAGGATATAGCTTGGACCAGATCAGGAGGATAACAGAGCATTCTGAGAGATTGGTGAGGGAATATCTGGAGCTATACGAGCGGTATAAAGAGGACGAGGACTGCAAGC
>DYFG01000123.1 GCA_020725315.1 Nitrosotalea sp. | reverse complement strand
CAACCATAGCAAGAGCGCAGATCTCCTCCCAGTGGTCGGGGAAACCCTCTTTCAATAGGGGTTTGACGTCCTTCATCACTTCGTGGAGCAACATCGAATTACCATATTCGGTTTTCATTTATGTTTAATTGACAAAAGATGAGATATTATGGGATATCTGATTAGATCTATTCCCTATTCAGACGGAGTTAAGGAATTAACTCATTTACAGCATCTTCGATCACGCATTTTCCATTTGTTTTAGTCCAACATGTGAAACACCCTCTGCAAGGCTCAATGCTGAAATTCTTATCATAAATATCAATGACTTCAACTTCTGTGCCAGTTTGCTCAATTCCTGTAATCAAATATTGTAGATAAAAGTAGGTAAAACCATTTTTTCTTCGGGGACTCCCATTTATGACCAGAATCTTATCAGGCTTTTTCTAAACCCTTTTCTTCAGGATTTCAAAATCTTGGATCTTATCTTCTACTCCCGGCATTTCTTCATCGGTAAATTTCTTTCCAAAGACTTGAAAGATAGAAGTGGTAGATTTTTCCTTCCTCTTCAACAAGAAAACAAACTGATAAACTGCCTCAAAATCAGGAAATTGCTTATTATCGTATAGATTAACCCAATAACGAAAAAGGTTGGATAAATTGTCTTTTGTCGATGGTATTTCAATCATGTTTTTCTCCTCCTAATATTCTTTGACAATTTCGCACAACGTTTCCAGCATAAAAGAAGTCCTGAGCGAAAGCGAAGGATTTGGGTGAGTGCCGGAAGGCACGAACCTTTTATGTTGTGTTAGGCGATGCGGCTGGCACCAGCAATATAGATTATGATTAGATGTCTCTCCTCCAGTCATCTCTACGCCCCCGTGATACTGTAAGTAATTTTTTTCCTTTCAAATTCGCCTGGAGCCATTTTATGTAGCAAATCAGCAATCATCTGCCTGTATTCTATTACGATGTTCACTATCTTTTCCAAATTCTCTTTATTAAGTTGTTTGTTAGGAAATAATATTTTTGCAAGCCCTGCAACCAAACGATATATACCAATCTCATCTCGAATTGTAATATTTTTCAACTCAACTCTTTCTCGGATAAGGGGTGTAAAATCTACTTTTCTTAATTCATGCAATATTTCTGAGAAAAAGTCTACTGAGAAACCATAATTTTTTGATAAATGAACCTCGCTCTTTCTTATTTTTGCGATTTCCCAACCGGGGATTACTCCGTGAATGCGGTCAATAAATGCCGTATCATTTCGCATGAACTCAGGAAGGGCATAGTTAATATCTTCTGCGGGCACGTAGCCACTTACATCAAGATTGCCCATAAATACTAATGAACACAAAGAAGTGCTTTTTTTAGGTCCTCGCTCGAAATGCCCATCAACCATGTAATCCTTCATCTTGCCCATAATCTCATTGGGATCTGGGAACTTTAATCTAGCAACCTCGTCAAATACAATACAATCTTTCATTCCTATCTCGCCGACAGTTCTTCTCGCAATATGATAAAAAAGTTGTGCGGGTGTGATTTTGCCACCAGAAATTATCCTGTCATAAAATGAGATATTTCTATAAAAGAATGTTTTTCCAGTGGCACGTGGTCCGAACTCCATGATATTTATGTTGTTTTCTACCAGGGGGATAAAACGTGATATGAGAAGTAATTTTTGCCTTTCGGTATATACCTCTGGATTCAATCCCGTAGTGTTTATCAAAATGTCTATCCATTCCTCAGTAGTGAATTGTTCTCTTTTTGCGATAAACTCAGCCAAGTTAATATTAGCAATATGGAATGGCTTGAAATCTTCTATTAGCACTGGTAGGGTCAGTTTATTGCCTTTCTCATCAAGTATCGGGTCCGTATATCTAATTGATGCCAAGCCCCATATTCCTGTTGAGAGTAATTGGTCATTTTGGTCAACAACCGAATCCAATATCATTACATTGTGGAGATTCAATGTTGGGATGAGGGCTTTTCTCAGCTCGTGTACTTCGTCTATTTCCACTTTTATTTCATCTATTATTTTGTGGTTTTGCCTTTTTATGATAACTTTATCGAGAATCTTATCTTTATCTTTTGCTTCGGGATGCAGTGTGTTCACCAACTCAATCATTTTCATCAGTCTTTCGTTAAACCTTGATTCATCTCCTTCATTTGATATTTTTGTAAGTAAATGTTCTGATACAAATTTTGGTACGCGCCGTATATCTTGCATATTGGCTATACCTTTATCCACTACATATTCGCCATAGTGATATTTCAGTTTGGCACTGAGTTCGTCTTGATTTACAGTCATTTTGGCTCAACTCTCTCTTACTAAAGAAATTATTTCATCTCTTTCGCTCCAAACCACGAGATTAGATAAGTCACCAAGTAAATCGTAATGTGCAGGTTTCCAGATATCAGCAGAATCATCGATCAAAGTAATGAATTTAAAGCGGCCATTTAGCCGCTTGATATCATACCACATTCTCACAGTTTTGCTAACCAACGTATCAGCGTATGAAATGGAACCAGAAGATAAAGCCTCAATGAGAGAAGGCATGATTGCTTCTATATAATAATCCACAGAATATATAGCCCCAGATCTTCCAGACACGGAATAGGATTTCATATATTTTATCTCTTTTTCGATAAGAAAGTCTTCCACATCTTCCTTGAAAACTGTAACGGCACCTATCCGTGAAGTAAATAGTAAATTTGAAACCTCGGTTATTGCCTGGACAATATTAAAAATACTCTTACCCAACATTCGATGGTCCTCTATTATTGGAGCTCTCAATTCGCCCATATAATAATGTATGCCATAATTTCTTAAAATACGCTCAAACAATTTTTTACGTTTAGGAGTACCCCCAATATCAAAATTATAATTTAATAAAATGCGTAAGGTTTCTCCGAGATCTGACAAAATCAATCCTTCTTCGCTTTCCATCAAATAGACCTCAACGTAGTCCCCATCTGGATGCTCTGCTGGTGTACGTATTTTCAGTCTTCCTGCATCTTCTCGGCATTCGTAGAGCGATGGGAGTGTTTCTTTTAAAAGCTTGGTAAATTCTTCACAATTCATATTGTATTAACCTCGCTTGAAGGTATGGGCGTGGAAGCATACCTTTATATTGAATATTACATGCAGTAAGGAAAGTCTGAAAAGCAGATTCCATCGTACTAAAATCAATATCAATAGGTTCGTATGCCATCCTATCCTTATTCTGCTCGCACCAAATGTGCTTATGATTTCTTACATTGGAGCAGTCTGGATTATGATTCGTTTTTCCGTAATCTAATCCTCGAACACGTTCGTTTCCAGCAATTATTGTAAAACTGTATGTTTTTGTTCTATGGTTATATGTCCCAATGAGATAAGCAGGATAATTTTCCACATTCTCAAGTCTCACCTTAAACTTCACACTTCCCTCCGCCTCTTCCCATCTAATAGTCTCAATTATAGATTTTTGTAAGGAGATTATATGGTTAGCATCCTCATCGCTTAATCTTTCTGCCATTTTCTCACCCTAACAGTTCATCCAATTCTTTATCAATAGCACTTTCACCTTTGACTTTTTTCTTCGGCTTGACAAATAGTGTTCTCTTTTCTTCTAATATTTCTTCTTTGCCTTTTAACTCGTAACCCATTGTGATGAGAAGTTCATACTGACCACCGTCTAACGCTGGCGGAGTAAAGGTGACAACCGCCGGCGTGCCTTTTTTTATCTGCTCTACTCCTTCCGTAGGTGGTACACTTCCCGCTAAGAATACCTTTACATCAACATTCTTAATGGTTGTATCCAGATTATTTATGATTGCAACACGAATGGGCATTGTTTGCTTTTCTTCGATAAGAAGTGGCTCAACTCTTAGCTCAATCGGTTTTTTAGACGGTAAAGCAATTTCTTCTTCTAATTCTTCTTCCTCTTCCTCAATCTCGCCTTCTTTTAAAATCCTCAAGGTCTTCTTGATTTCTTTGAGTTCGGTCTCGGAGAGTTCATAAAGCTCAGCAACAGTCTGGTCTATTTCTTCCTCAACTTCAGCGAGGTTTGTTCTCAGGTCTTCTCTGCCATCTTCGTAGATCTGTTTTGAGAGTTCGTGGGCTTTTTTGGAAAGCTCGGAAAGTTTGAGGTGATGCTTATTACTTGCGTCGAATTTTGGTATTCTTAATTTCTCTAGTACGTGGGTCGAAATTGCGGTTTCTATTACATAAGAAGCTGCAATTAACTGAGTAGATGATGAATTTAGGTTTGCTGAGACATAATATGCTTCGTCTCTATTTGTGAGAGGTACAAGCATCAATTTTTCATTAGGTATGATTGTTCTTAATCCTAAATATTTGTTATCAGAAGGTTCTATGACAGCGGTGGAAAATTCTGCTTTACCGGATATTTTTCCCGCTACATATTTCCACACAACTTTATATTGTGCAAAAGTAAAATCTCCTATATTCACATGAAGTCCATACCATATCTTATCTTTACCTGCAAGTTTATATAAGCTTCTTTCTTCTAAATCTTTTTTAAATTTCAAAAAATACTGATAAGTATTGGGGAAATTAATTTTCATATGTTTCTCACCCATATTCCGCACTTTAAGTTTATAAAGATGTTGTTTTCTGAATTTCGTTC
>DYFG01000122.1 GCA_020725315.1 Nitrosotalea sp. | reverse complement strand
GAAGTGGGTATTTAAAAATGATGATAGAGTTGATGGAGAAAGGGGTGTTTAAGATAAGTTGTGTACCCTTAAGTTATCATGTTAAAACCGGAAATGAATTTTGTCAGGGGTTTTTGGGTTTGAAACAATTGATGATATTGTTGTATTTTGTCATTGGGATTCTTTGGTCTTATTCTGCTTTTATTCATTGTCTCACCTCAATGGTTAATCCGTTACCTTACGAACTTTACTCGAGCTTTTTGCGTTCCCCGTTTTGCGACAGACCGTCCCATCCTCCTCAGGCACTTTTTGGACAGATAGAATTTCTGAGGCATTATACATCACCTCAATATTTCTGTATTATCTCTCGATATTTAAATACTCACATAACTATAAATTATTTCCGGTGACGCGCGCATTTTGCAGCGAATGCCCCTGCTCCAACACCATTGTCTATATTTACCACTGCCAAGCCGGGCGAGCAACTCTGGAGCATGGAAAGGAGTGCCGCACGTCCTTCCCCGCCAAGACCGTATCCCACTGAAGTAGGAACTCCTATCACCGGTACGTCCACGAGACCTGCTACCACGGAGGGCAATGCTCCTTCCATACCTGCAACCACGATTATCGCCGCTACATCGGCGTTTACAAGTTCCTCGAGCGGCGCTACCAGCCGGTGTATGCCCGCGATGCCTACATCGTAACTCGTTAGCACCTCACAACCGCATACCTCGGCAACAACCCTCGCTTCCTCAGCAACCGGGATGTCGGCAGTTCCCGCCGCAATCAACCCTATTTTACCCCGTTTTTCGAACTCATACCCTCGCTTCTTTACGAGTATCGTCCTCGCAACCTCGTTATAATCAACCTCAAAATCCACCTTCTCTTCTTCCTCTTCGACACGCTTTTTTACCTCCTCTGCCTCTTTCTCCCCCGCCCTGCTTATCACCGCAAAGCCCCTGGCGGTTGCGAGTGCAACGGCTAAATCACCTACTTCACTGCTCCGTTTCCCCTCTGCGAAGATTATCTCTGGTATGCCAGTCCTATGTGGTCTGTTTATGTCTATCCGTGCAAAATCTTTTAGCTTCCTGATACCTTCTACCTTCAGTTCTTTACACGCCTCCTCAATACTTATTTCCCCTTGGGCGAACCTTCTCAGTATCTCTTCCATAATTTACTGACCGATATCAAAGATAACTACATGAAATTTAAGTTTTGCTTCGCATAGGTTATATAGATAGAAGAAGACAAATGAAATTCGACGAGCTCTTTCGGCTTATACATTTTTGCGAAACGATAGAAAAGGAAGGGACAGACCCATTTGACCTCGATGTTAAGAAGTTTCTTGAGACCTTGAAGCGATATCATAAAAAGTGGAAGTCGTTAGACGACCTGCTTTTAGACGCAGAAGCGTTAGCCGAATTAGCAAAGGTAATCGAACTGCAAGGGAAATGGATAAAAGACCGCTCATCTTCGTTCTATATTGACCCCGCGTTACTTGAACTTAAACTTAAAATGCTGGAACCCCATCAGCTCGCCACGGCATTCGTTAGATCCTGGAATCCTGTTATATCGGTGGATAGAATCACTCTACAGAGGTTGAAAGAGGGACTGAATTACTGGAACGCGCTCTTACCGCTCAATAAGCGTAAGGAGGAATTTCCGCTCCCGTCAGCGCTCGACACAACGTTCGATCTCGGGGATTTAATTGAGTTGAACATTTTGTCCAAGGAGGAGTTCGCGGATGCACTCCAAGCAGTTTTAAAAGAGCTTGAGGAACGAGGAAGAATTGATTATCATGATTTTATTTATGGCGACGCATTCGAGGCGAGTATTATAAAGGCATATCTGACAAGTTATCTGGTAAGCGAAGGGAAGGCTGAACTCGATATAAACCCTTTAGAAGATGAAGTGTTTATTTCACCGAGCAGTACCAACGTCACCGCCAAAGCACTTCACCCCCTGAGCAAGTCCATCGCCATTTCGCTAAGCTATGAGGATTGGTTACAATGGAGAGAGAAGAGGAAGCACGGACAAGAACCGAACGAAAGGTGAAGAGAGCAGCCCAGTTACTCTTCTTCTGGAGGCATCGAATTCCGGGAGTCAAAGGCTGGGAGCTTAAAAAGGCGGTAGGCGATGATTATTTAGAAGTACTGGGAGTCCTTGATTCCGTTCTCGACAGGTTTGGCATGGAAGTAAAGCGAATAAGCGAAGAAGGGGAGGAAAGAGGCGAGGAAGAGGAAAAAACCGAGCGTGACAGGTTTATGATCGTGCTCAAAGACCCGGTGATTGAGAAAGCTTCGGGTGAACGGATCGATGATGTCGCGATGCTCGCTGCCACGTTAGCCTATATCATCTCGAAGCAAGGAAAAGCACCGCGGAAAGCAGTTGAGGATTTTTTAAGTGAGAAATTCCCCAAACAGAGAGTTTTCTTCGCGCTCGACCGGTATATCAGGCAAGGCTATGTGGGTGAAGATGAGACGGTATTGTACATCGGCTGGCGGACTCGAGCAGAAGTGGATAGGAAATCCTTGGTAGATTTGATTCTGTCCTCTTGAAGGAGAAAAAGAAGATTGCATTTTATAGAATGATAGTGAATGAATTCTGATGAGCCGGTTTCCTGCTCCATCGGGGTTCACTAGGCGGTTGCTCTTCAGCCGTGTGCAAAAGTGCCAGTCATAGCTCCAGATACGCTTCAAATTCTTCAGGGTCGCATACCAGTTTTGAAGTATATTGATAACCCCGAACAGCTAAATACTTAACTGCGTAAGTCCTACAGATATTCGATATTTCTAACGCATGGAGCAGAAGAAAGCCTTTTTGGACATCACAGTCAGTATTTGTCCGTACTGTGGAGCGCCGTACGCCGATGCGAGCTGGTACGTCATAGAATTGGAGAGCGATATTGAATGCGGGGTGTGTGGAGAGACCTGGAACCCCAAAACGTACAAAGTAGACCGAATTCTTCTGGAATTCGTGTTAGATGATAAGGGCAACGCTGATAACAAAAACTGCCTCGCCTATCATTGCCACACTTGCAACCTTGCCCTCCGCGTCAAGCGCTTCGATCGCGTCCCTGCAGGTATCACTCATCAATCCGATCCGTAACGAAAATTCCCGTGACGCACGCATGAAAGTTTCTAACGTCGGCTTCCGCATCAATGCTTTCAGTGCGTTCTTCCCAGCTTCGCTTATCTGCCGTTTCAGCTCCTCACCACCCTCGGCTAATACCGCCTTGGTCAGCTTTTGACCGAAGACGACATAGCTTATCTTCTCGTTTCTATGCGGTATCCGATCGATCACTCCTATCCCCGGAGGGCCCGGCTTCCTCCTTATCACGACGCCACCATAAGTCTCAGCCATGACATCACCCAAGCCCGTACTGTTTTCAACTTCCGCGCAGTGTGCTGCTTGCGCTACCTCGTTGACCGTCATATCGAGCGATAACAGTTCGTTTAAAGCTAAGGCAGTGCTGAGCGCACCGGCGCCACTTGCACCAAATCCGCAGCTTATCGGTACCTCAAAGTTCGTCGATACGCATACCGCAGTGCTTCCAGCCAGATGCTCGACAACGTACCTCGTGGTTGGTGCCTCTTCCTCAACACCGTTTATTCTTATTCGCGCATTTAACGGAAGATTCTTATTGAGAAAGACCTCAGTCACACAGCCCGCTTCTAATACGATGCCGCAGCCAATAGAGCCTTTATACCGCGGATCCTTATGATCACAGATAGCAAAGAAGCCCGTGATATGCGAAGGTGAATAGGCCTTGACAACCTTTTCCTTAAGAGGTTTCATGGTACCACGAGAAAAAATTTTTGTGCTCAATTCTTTATTAAATATAATTTAAACACATCCGCGGTTTTATAAACCTAAAAGAGCAATGGTCTTTGAGAAGGCGTATATAAATATGTTAAGAAGAATCTGCGGTAAAGTGCGAAAGTGCGATCCTGAAGTGTTAGAGACCACGATAGAAATAGCGGTAGAAATAGCGAGACAGGGTGTGGAGAGATCAAGTGGCACACTGTTTGTGGTTGGAGATGAAGAAGAGGTGTTAAAACGGTCAAAACCCCTGATTTTAGACCCCCTTGAGAGGTACCCAAAAGCAGCAAAGGACATTCGAGAGGCAAACGTGCAGGGAACGATAAAGGAGCTGGCAAAATTGGACGGCGCCTTTATCATCAGCGACGGCGGCTATGTCCTTTCCGCAGCACGGTATATCGAAGCGAATTCGCGCGGTATAAACCTTCCTATGGGTTTGGGGAGCCGGCATATGGCAGCCGCTTCGATCTCTAAAGAAACCGATGCGGTGGCTGTCGTGGTCTCAGAGGATGACGGCGGAGTGAGAATATTCGACGGCGGTGAGTTGGTTGGTGAAATAATACCGGGCGTCTGGGATTTGGAGATGATCAAGCCGCGTATAAAAGGGGGCTATGAGAAGATTGTAGATAAGGACTTGAATTTGACGATGGTTGTGAAGAGAACGTAAAACAATTTCAGGCGGTACCCTTTGACTATCAATCTTGAGTTAAAGCCGAGCGATACAATCACGCCTACTAAAGAAGCAGAAAAGCGACTGGCTTCAAAGAAGGATATTCTATGGCTAAGGTGAGTTTGAACTCAAAACTCCGGAAACAAACCCAACAAACTGTTCTTCACTTAATCTGCTTTTATTATCCGAGAAAAGAATGACTGTAAATACGCAAAAGACACGTTTAGGTTTGTATACTATAAGTTGGGTTATGGAGGAGGTTAAATATTTAAT
>DYFG01000121.1 GCA_020725315.1 Nitrosotalea sp. | reverse complement strand
ACCCCCATTTTTGTTAAAGAGAGCTTTTATCCGAGGAATATGCCTTCTATGCAGGTTTTTTTCGAAATCATAGTAGATTCCGATACGTTCGAGGGACTCTCTTCTGACTGGCTGACCCATGCCTTCCGGCATTTCGAAAACCTCGTTTGGTGTAAGATCGCCCTGCATAAGCCGTACTGCAAGGTACGAGAAATGCACTGGCGTGACTATTCTGGGATTTATGGGTCATAATAAATCACATAAACCAGTATTCAAAGAAAAGTTTTCTTTGATCAAACTTTCTTTCAAGAAAGTTGGTGGGCAAAGCTTAAATATACCTGAGAACAAAGTATAAAGGAACCATGGACATAATCTCATTTCCCGTGCTCATAAGTAAAGAAGGAAAATGGTTTGTGGCATCTTGCCCTATACTGGACATAGCCACGCAGGGGAGTACCGAAGAAGAAGTTAAAGAGAATATGGTGGATTTAATCAAGGAGTACATGGAAGACCCGGATACAAAAAAATAATCAGACAATCAGGGAAGTTACGTGGAGAATTTTATTGATCGAGTCGAGGCAGAGAATAGAATGTTGAGGCATTTTACATTATTCTAAACATGAACTCTTATTTTGCCGCAAGCTTCTCTATCAGAGTACTCTTCTCACAGTTGTTGCATTTCAATCAGTACGGTCTTTTCTTGAAAAGAATGCGTGATTCTTGCTCCTCCCCGCAGTGCGGACACTTGAGCGTGTAGTTGAACTCTTCTTCACCCTTCGTTCGCCACATCACCACCGCACCCATCTGCTCCCCGTTCTCGTTCTCCAACTTTCTCCTCGTGATGTATGCAAGATTGTTCAAATTCTTTATCTCATCAGGCAGTTTCATTCTCCACATCACCTCCTTTATTAAGAACACGCCACCGGAGCAAAGCACCCTCATCAAGCTTCTCCATTTGTAAAAGCTCAAGCTTTACCATCGCATCTTCATCCTTAAACCCTACTCCATCGACAAGTGTCGGTGCGGTTTCACCGCCTATTATCATATTGCCCACATAGGTGTATAGCTCGTCAACGAGCCCTTGCGAGATCAAAGACCAGTTAAGCGTTGCACCCCCTTCTACCATCAATCTGCGCACACCACGCAGCCATAACTCATAGAGAAGTTCCTTCAGGTCCACTTCTTCCCTGCCACAGATCAATATCTCCGCTTTCTTTCCCAATTTGTTCATATCCTCTATAATCGCTCGCTCGGAAACCGCAATCATTCGTTTGCCTTCGCCCTTATTCAGTAGCTCTGAATCAACGGGCGTTCTCGCCATGCTGTCCACGACTATTCGCAACGGATTTTCATCTTCTCCCGCTATCTTTCGTTCTTCCCGCCTCTTTTTCGATTTTACCGTTAAGGAGGGATTATCAGCCAGGACCGTACCGATACCAACCATTATTGCATCGCATTCCACCCTCAGTGAATCAACCCTATCAAGATCTTCCTTGCCGCTTATTCGCGTCTGTTCTCCTTTTACCGTTGAGATCTTTCCATCCGCGCTCATTGCGGCATTTATGAAGACGAACGGTCTCTCCATTTTACGTTATTCCCTTAAAAACCAGTGCTTAGAAACTTCCTCCACACCATCCCGGTTCGTAGCATCAATTTGGTTGAGCGTATTCTTTGCCATCTTTGATGCGGCTCTTCTTCTTACTACTAATACCACATGTTTATAAAATTAATAGACTAATAAAAACAGAGTGTTTCTTATGATCACACGAGAAGAGATTAGAGGGATTTTGAGGGACTACAATAAGGATGAGATAACCATTGGTGTCCTGGGATCACATTCCGCACTGGATATATGTCGCGGAGCAAAGGACCTGGGCTTCAGAACACTGGTGGTGTGCCAGAAGGGCAGGGAGAAAACGTATGACCGCTACTATCGGACGGAACATTCCCTCGGGATAGTGGACCAGACCATTATCCTTGATAAATTCTCAGAAATAACCAAAGAGAGGGTACAGAGGCAGATGCGTGAAAATAACGTTGTTTTTATCCCTCACCGCTCTTTTGAGGTCTACGTGGGCTTTGACCGTATCGAAGACGAATTTCTTCTGCCCTTATTCGGGTCGAGAAGTATGCTTCGGGCAGAGGAACGAGATGCTGAGAAGAACCAGTATTATCTGATGGAGAAGGGAGGGATTCCTTATCCTAGGGTATACACAAGTCCTGAGGAGATAGACCGCCTGGCTCTGGTTAAAGCACCAGAGGCTCAACGGAGATACGAACGTGCATTTTTCTTTGCCTCTTCTCCCGCGGAGTTCTACAAAAATTCGGAGCAGATGCTTCGCGAGAGAAAAATAACGGAGGAAGGGCTTAAGAAAGCGGTTATCGAGGAATTCGTTATAGGAGCGCAGTTTAACTTCAATTACTTCTACTCCTGCTTGGATGAGCGGCTGGAACTGTTGGGGATTGATACCCGGCGACAGACAAATCTCGATGGCATTCTTCGCCTCCCGGCATCACAGCAGTTAGAAGCATTGAAGTACCTTGATGTCAAAGCCATCGAGGCTGGACATATCGCATGTACGGTAAAGGAATCACTTTTAGAGCAGATATTCGAGCTGGGTGAGAAATTTGTCCGGGTTGCTCAGGAGGTGTATCCGCCGGGAATTATCGGTCCCTTTGCATTACAGTCCACGTTCATTCCCGGTCCCCCGGAGGAAAAAGCAGTCGTTTTTGACATCTCCCTGCGAGTGCCGGGCTCTCCTGGAACCCGTTTCACACCCTATCCGGGCTACCTCTACGGGGAGTCACTTTCGGTAGGGACGAGGGTGGCTATGGAAATCCGGAAAGCCATTCAACTGAACCGATTGGAAGAGACGGTTACATAATATGATCCCGAGAAGCGAGATTCATCATATTTTGGACGGCTATGCCAGGGATGAGATAACCCTCGCCACTATGGGGAGTCATACCGCACTCCAGATACTCAAAGGAGCGCAAGATGAGGGGTTCAAAAATCTGGTGATCTGTAAACGAGGTGTTGAAGAGGTCTACCAGCAGTTCGGAGTTGCTGATGAACTCCTCATTGTTGAAACTTACAACCAATTCCTGGACGAGAAGTTGCTGAAGGAACTGAGGGAACGAACTGTCATCCTCATCCCGCACGGTTCCTTTGTGGAATATCTGTCACCGAAAAGGATTGAAACAGAACTCTCAGTTCCTCTGTTTGGAAACAGAATGGTCCTGGAGTGGGAATCGGATCGTGAAAAGGAGCGGAGGTGGTTAACCCAGGCCGATTTAAGACTTCCTGAAGAGTTCAAAACTCCGGACGAGATAGATAGATTGGTACTCGTCAAATTTCCCGGTGCTAAGGGGGGGAAGGGCTATTTTATCGCGAGTGATCCTGAAGAGTTTGAGCGGAAGTTCGAGAAGCTGAATCTGCGAGATAAGGAGCGATTTACCATCCAGGAGTTTGTAATAGGAACCCGGTTCTACCCCCATTATTTCTATTCACCCCTGAAGGATCGGGTGGAGCTGCTCAGCATGGACATCCGGTATGAGTCCAACATTGATGGGATCTCAAGGCTCGCTACTATTTTACAGGACTGCCCTCCAGATCCCTCCTTTGTGGTTACGGGCAATATACCGGTCGTAGCGAGGGAGTCTCTCTTACCTCAGATCTTGAAAATGGGCGAGCGCGTAGTTAAAGCATCCAAAGAGCTCTTCAGTCCTGGTCTGATGGGACCATTCTGTTTAGAAATGATCTGCACCGAAGATCTGGAATTTACCGTCTTCGAAATCTCAGCCAGAATTGTCGCAGGTACCAATCTCTACATCAATGGCTCTCCCTACTCCCACCTCCTTTACCACGAGCCGATGAGTACCGGCAGGAGAATAGCACGAGAAATAAAGGATGCACTCGGGGAAGATTCGCTTGAGAGCATTATATATTGAAGGAAGGACGAGCCCAATTCTTCTGGGCTGCGATGTTTGGAAATATTAATAGGTATCTGAATCTAACTTTTATTGAGCGTTTAGCTTTGCGGGGGTGGCCGAGCAGGACAAAGGCGCAGGACTTAAGATCCTGTTCCGTAGGGATTCGAGGGTTCAAATCCCTCCCCCCGCACCATTTTACCGGCTATAAGAACTCGAATATCAAAAATGGAGCTCCTTGAATGGCTCAATAGAATCCCTCACAGGGGGTTGCATGTGGTCGTCCTTACCGGTGCGGGTATATCGGCGGAGAGTGGCGTGCCCATCTTCAGGGGTAAAGGGTCACTGTGGAAGAACCCGGTAGCAAGGAAATTGGCTGCCAAGGCCGGTCCACCGTGGAACGTCCGCTGAAGAAAGGAGCGAAGGTTATAGATAGAAATAAATAGGGACGAAACGGTTTTAACTCCTTATGTTACGGTCTCAATGAGGAGAAAAGTGGCAGAATATTTTCAAATGATTGATATTTTTTTTATTATTGAGAAAATAACCTTCAAACTATTACAAAATTGTAGGTAGTTATTAAGAATTCCGCTATAATAAAAAAAAGCGAACCTTTTTAAGTAATAATTAACTAAATGTGATGTCCATTAACATATTGCCGGTTTTGTTCTATCCAGTATAGAGCGATAGAAAGCATCCCATTTCTCTAGTTCACTGGGAGGTGAATAAACCCGTTTGTTGCCTTCTGCCGCAATTCTGACCTCTGCTGGTGTTTTGTTATCAAAAGATTGATGAGGACGAGATTCATTGTAATGCGATTTAATGATTTCTATCCCCGATAAAGCAAGTTCCTGTGTCTACACAGAAACATTTCCCGGGCTCAGGGGGTCT
>DYFG01000120.1 GCA_020725315.1 Nitrosotalea sp. | reverse complement strand
ACCCATGGCTTAGCCATAGCTAACAATTGATTTGCACCCGAAGGGTGCTTTCTTGTAAAGCTTTCTTTTCTAAAGAAAGGTTTGTTTGTGAGAATATTTCAAGAACCTTTTTATGTCTATCCTCAAGTTTCTCGTATTCTTTTGGTGTTATTCCAACGAATCTTTCAGCGTACTTCTTCTTCGCTTTCATCTTTTGTCTCGCTTATATTACTTTCCACCGCATTCTCCTCGCTACCGTTATGGAAATGTTTTGGAAAAGTCTTTACATGTCTCCATCGCTCATGAGGGGCGTTATTGTGTCGAAAAACGACATCTCTAACTCCTGATTGCTCCCAGTGGTAAGAATATTTACCAGTTGGAGAAATCCAAACATCTACGAACGTGTTATCTACCAAATAAAGTCTGAGTTTCAATGACACTCCAGAAGGAAGCTTTAAAATCTCGCTCTTAACCACAATATCCCCGAATTCCCTTATCGCAATCTCAGAGAGTTCTCTGTAGGTTTCTGATATCATCTTCTATCTCCTTTATTCGCAGCTCCAAATTCTCCACCGCTATCAAGTCCTCCCATGCCGGATGCTCTTCCACAGCACCCTCCTTTATCTTCTCCTCAAGCTCCTTCGCAGACCTCACTCCATATCTCTTTAGAATCCACGGCCTATCTCCCATACATTCCCTCTTCTTCTCCACGAGGTATGTGAGAAGGCTTAAGGAGATAAGTTCTTCCTTCTTTAACCCCTCTTCCTTTACTATCTTGTCTAATATTTCCATCATTTTTATTATCCTATTTCTTCATATACTCTTAAATACCTCTCCGCAATCTTCTTCCAGTCAAATTCTTCTACTGCAAGCTTCCTGCTGTTTCTTCCCATTCTTCTTCTTTCTTCTTCATTTTCAACTAAATACTTTATCTTTTCTGCCAATTAATTCTCATTTGCAGGTTCTACCAAAAACCCATTCCAGCCATCTTTTATCTGTGCAAGGATTCCTCCAACATTTGTGCCAATCAAAGGTTTTCCTGATGCTAAAGCCTCTTTGAGAGAAATGGAATCCCCCTCACCAAAAGAAGGTAACACGAAAATATCACATGCCGCATACAACTTTCTTAGATCATCGTAGGGAATTAATCCGGTCAATTTTACATTTTCTTCCAAGCTGTAAACTTTAATAAATTTTGATATTCCCTCCACGAATATTCTATCAAAAGTCAAATCACCTGCAAATATAAACAGTATATCTTTATATTTGTACCGTCCCGGTAATCGAAGACGAGTTCCGGAATGTCCACGACGCCGTTGGTTAGAAATGGCTCGTAAGTGACTTCCTGGTCGGACTGAATGTTTTCCCTGACGCGAGCGCTGTCCACGGTGCCCCACCAGTTGTTCTTCACATCAAGCTGCTGCATAGAATAGGCATCTAAAGCTAGCTCATTATTGTATATGTCGTTGCCGTGGGCTGTAAGCCAGCTGTCGTAAGTTGTGATGCCCACTTTGTTATTCCTTATTTCGTTAGAGGATAGGGTTCCCCTAGTTTTGACAGAAATATCCAATCCTACTACCGACTGATTTTCTACCAAATTATTTCTGACCACAACCTCGCTGAGATCGTTAAAAGTGATGCCAAATCTTCCATTGCGAACTGTATTGCTCTCTACAGTAGCTTTTGTAGCCTCGCCATGAATTCCTGCGCATTGGTTGTTTTCGACTCTATTGTACCTGATGATGACGTTTTCGTTGAACTGCTCCATCGCGATCCCGTTGAAGCCGGTTCCGTAAATTGTGTTGTTCTCGATGACCGGATTTGAACGTTCCATGTAAATCCCTTCGGCGAGTATCCATCGGACGATTGAGTTCGCCACCGTGCCAGAAGAGGTCCAAAAGGTGATGCCGATTTGGGCGTATTCAACAATAGAATATTTGATCACGTTGTTGTGTTTGCTATCGCTGATAAAAATCGAATCCCAATCCCCATTGATCGGCTCGAGTGCTTCAGATGTAAACCAGATCGGCTTTTCTGGGGTGCCGATTGCCCTTAAAACGCCGCCGCGGATGTGCAAACCACCTTTATGCGGGTTTTTATAATCTCGGGAGTGCTTGAACTTGACCACGGTCCCAGGCTCGATGGTAAGTGTTACATTCTCGGGAACCTCAACCACTCCAGAGACAAAAATCTCTCCCGACCAAGTTTCATCCTGCAATAGCACCCCCGATTTCGTCACCACTCCAGGCGGCACGTTTTCTGGCTGGACCTCCCCCGCGGGCCCTTTCATCAGCACGAGGTAGGTCCCTGCAGCAGCCAAAGCAACCCCGACTATGAGCAAACCGATGAGTCATTTTTATCTCATTTTCCCACCCATGTCAAGGAATCGTCCCGAGTCATTTTTAATCAAGTGAATCGTCAATTATTTCAATTTGATATATTTAGGGTCATCCCACATCTCAGAAGTTCTCTGAATCGTCCACAGGTAATTCCCATCCCACGCAAGAGCCCAAGTATCTTTCGCGGCGGGATAAATCTCACCGACGAGGTTTCCTTCTGCTGTAAATTTGCCGATGCTTTTTTGCACCCACCACTCGCCCAGAAATAATTTCCGGTCCAAACGATGTCGCTATCAAAACGAATGTTGTTTTGGAGATTTATTTCACCAACAAGATTTCCTGATTTATCGAGTTTGTACAATTTGGAGCCGTCTCTGCTTTTCAAGTAAAGGTATACCCCGTCAGTGGTCAGGCCCATCGTCCCGCCCTTTTTTTCAGGAATATCAAAGGAGCCATAAATTCTCACGTAGCTGCCTTCTAACTTGAATTTGAATATTTTTAAAAGGCTGAAGTCGTTCACCCAGAAGTATTCCCCATCGTGTGCTAGTCCTCTCGGGTTCATGATCTCATCGTTTCCATATTTCTGATAATTACCCGTGACTGGGTCTATCTTGATGAAATCGAGTGAGCTACCTATCTCTCCACTGCCCAAACTGAACCTCCAAAGGTAATTTTCAGCATGGACGAGGGCCCAGCCGAAGGAAAGGTTTTGGCCAATCTTTTTTATCACCCTCCTCGTTTCGTCCACATTATCGTAGACGTAGGGGTATCTGTCTTGAGGGCCCCCAGGTACATATCCCAGCTCAAAAAGTTTCACGTCTTCGTAGTCAAATTCAGGAATCGGAACGTTTCCCTCCCCATAATCGTTACCTTCTATCTCTGCTGAAGCGCCACTGTAGATTGATATGGGTGGGGCATGCCCGATATTTTCAAATTTGTTTCTTTTGATGACGAGGTGTGATTCCATGCCGGCGGTGATTGATTCAAATTTTTCGTTTTTAAAGTAGTTCCCCTCTAAATATGCTGTAGTCTTTTCGCAATGAACTCCATAATGGCCGCCTCTGATGACATTGTACAGGATCTGGACATTTTCGTTGTACTGCTCTAGAGCGATTTCGTGATAGCCGTTCCCGTATAAAGTGTTAAATCTAAAAACAGGCCTGGATCTTTCCGCGTAGAGTCCTTCCGAGTTGTTCCATCTTATTATTGAATTTGATATGGTCACCGAAGAGTCGAATTGCGCTATCCCCAGCTCGCCGAATTCCACAATCACGTACTTGAATTCACTGTTTTCTGTGTTATGTAAACTTATCCCATTCCAATCGCCGTTGATGGGGTCATCAGCGTCGGAAGTGAACCATATCTGATTATCTGGAGTCCCAACAGCTTTTAGGGTACCCCCGTTGACCTCTAAACCCAATTTTTCTCAGGCTCCTTGTACCCCCTGTAGTGCTTGAACACGACGCTGGTTCCTGGCCCTATCGTGAGCGTGACGCCTTGCGGAACCGTGATGCCGCCTGTGACCAAGATTTCCCCCGACCAAGTTTCGTCCTGTTCGAGTGTACCTGCCTTAGTTTGATAAACAGCGGAGGATAAAAATGGTTTAAACAGGACATCCCCATACCCAGGCTCATCTGCCGAGTCAAAGATATTTTCTTCAATTTCTTCCTTTTCGCTGGTACCCCACCAATTATTGCGTGCATCGACAGAGTAATTTTCATCCGCACGGAAATCTATGTTAAAACCATTGCTATAGATTTGGTTGAAATTGATCCTAACATTTTCTGGCTTAGAGCCAGGCACGAACTGTATCCCTATCTGATTATTGATTATTTTATTGTTTGTTATTGACGCAAAGCTTGGAAAGTTAACTTCAATGGTTATGCCAGCACCGCTAATATTCTGGATGGTATTGTTCTCGATAACCGGAGCTTTTCCATCCACAACAATTCCTCCAAAACCGACCGTATTCGGCCCTATAATATTGCCCCTGATAATCGGACTTGCACCATGCATGTCTATCAACTCTTCACCGGCCTCGTAGATGCTATTGTAAGTTATCTTCGGAGCTATGTCTATTGGGTCATCAGACGCCCCCATGCAGATAGTGGTTTCTCCGGCGTGCCGATTGCTTCAATCCTGCCTTGTATAAATATTGATGTATGAGTGCGCACATGCTCTAGACCTGAAGAGTAAGGCATCTGCCACCTACACATCATCTATATCTTCAAATTCTGCTCTTATACGTTATTTGCATTAGCATGCCCAGTATTTGAGAGATTTTTCGACGGTGAAGTTTATATTAGGCGTAGGTGTTATATCACCTACATGGCAATCAAAAGGCATAAGCGAGGCAATCGCGTATACCTGGCTGAATACAAATCCATAAGGCAAGGAAAAAAGGTTATTAGCAAATTCATACGCTATATCGGTCCAGAGGAGAAAGTATCAACAACTGGAAAACCGCGCAAACGGGTCCTGGATCGCTTAAATTTCT
>DYFG01000119.1 GCA_020725315.1 Nitrosotalea sp. | reverse complement strand
ATCTGGAAATATCATGGTTCAAGGATAAGGTTCTGCGGTTTGAATTCGAGAGCGAGGATGAGTTCAAAAAGCGGAAATCTTTTTTGTCCGCAGGATAAGGCAATGCAACAATTGATGATATGAAAACGAATTTAATGGCTTAAAGCAAAAGAATCTTCCTTCCTTCCCCTTTTCCAACGCTTCAATTACTTTCTTTCTTTTTCAATTTTAAGGCTTTTCCTTCATCCCTTTCACCTATCCCTCCCCTTTTTCATCTACCTTTTAATATGAATCGAAGAGCGAAGGTGATCTTAAAAGCGGAATTTTTTACTTGGAAAATATGGAAACCGCAACGAACCAATAAAAATTGTATTTTCGATAACGTTATATTACATGACTATTTCAAAATAAAATACTATGCAACAAAATGAGGGAGACAAAAAACTTGTGAAAGCGGGATTCCCTAAGGCTACTCTTAAACGCATTGTTAGAAAGCATAAAGTTCGCGGAGAAACACGCATTTCTGAGAGAAGTATTGAAGAATTGAATGCGGTTCTTGACGAATTTGTTGGATGGATTGTTCGTGAAGCGGAAAAATTAACCAATAACGAAGGGAAGTTGACAATAACCACAAAACATATCCAAGAAGCAACAAAAACTTATTTTGGATAGGAGGTGTAAAATGCCAACCGAGGCAGAATATATCTACTGGCATAAATGCTGGCCTGAGGCAATATTAAATACACTTCGAGGGTTTATGGAAAGCGGTGATTCTTCTGGGGTTTTAGGGATATCCAGCTTAGCGGTCTGCTACGTAAAACCAATTGATTATGAAACTGCTGTTTCGGTTCTCATTCGTGAGGTTCTTCAGGGATTGGACGAAGCAAAAGAAATTCGTGAAAAACTAAGGGATCGGAGACTTGAATTTAAGGAAATGGGTCTTTATGATATAATGGAAAAAAGAGCTGCGTTGCTGGAAAGAGGGCTTGTTCCTTTACCAAGGGTAAATAATAGAGTCACTGGCTATAGGCGAGAAGCCCACGAAATATATCGGAAGTTAAACAGAGTGGGTTTATTAAGAATTGAAAGTCACAGTTTAAGACCTTCTGACAGACCCACGGATTGGATAGGGTTAAACGGTAAATGGGACGGCTTAGTGGAGGGTATTAGAACAAGTGAAACAACTCCCGATATGTTTGCTTCATCCTTAGGGATTATACTGTACTTAGCCATAGAGGAAAAAGGCTTTACAACGGTTTTCCCTATGATTAAAGCTGTTATAGCGGCGGAAGAGAGTGGAGGGGAAATACCTTTTGAGGATTTGCAAATGAAATACTATAATAGAAAGCCAAGGGATTTAGATAGAATTCTTGAAAGACAGAGAGAAAAAACGGAGCCCCTTAAAATCTTTCCCAGTGATGACGGAAGAAGGCTCATAGTAAACCGAAATACAGCATATGCAATTAAAATCTGTCAGGCAGCAGCAAACAGGCTGTTTAGAGGAGTAACTTTATAATACGGTGGCTATTTAATATTATAACATGGTGGCTATGTCGTATCAGCAGGAACAAAAAGCGTTTCATGTCATTAAGCCTGAACAGAATCAAGTTACAAGACGCCAGATAAAAGGGGAGGAGTATCTTTTAATCTTAGATAAAGTCAGAAGAATAGCATACCATCAGCAAATGCATGGTATAAACAAGGGTATCCAGGGCTTTATATTTCATGGGGATGTAGGGATCGGCAAAACAACTTGTGCAAAGGCTGTCGCTGTCGAGTTAGGTGCTCCCCTAATTTTTATTGACGGAGCAGACATAGCAAGACCACTCTATGGGCAGTCTGAAATGCAGGTATCTAACGTATTTAGTGAGGCTAAGAAATATAGATATTCTGTCATATTAATTGATGATTGCGAATCTGTTTTTCCAACAAGAGACTGGATGAAAGCGGAGAGTTGGCATATAGCTCAGAACAATGTCTTCTTCCACGAACTTGATAACGTTGATACCAGTAAGACCCTCGTAATTCTAACGACCAATAGATACGACCTCCTCGATAAAGCGGTTAAAGATAGGTTATACAATATTGAGTTTCCATTGCCTTCTAAAGAAACTTTGAAGGAGATAGCAAAGTTCAAAAGCGCTCAACTAAGAATGGAGCCAGATTTTGCCATAAAAGCGATAGAAAAGGAGAATTTTAGAACGATTCGGGAGCTTGAACGACTAATCATGGAGGCTTATATTGAAGAGATAGTGAGAAAAGATGTGGCGTCCCTGGGACGCCATGTATGAGGTTGGACTTATGGCATTTATGATAGTAAATACGACAAGCGATAATGCGGAGAAACTCCTCCGAAAATGGATGAATGGTAGTCGTAGGGAAACTGCTCGAAAATACTTTATCCGTAAACTCGGTCCAGGAACCTACTTAATGAAAGCAAACGGCGCTGCACTTGCATTACTGTACGATTTAAAAATGAAATATAATGACAGTGTTTATATCTTCATAGCAGAATCTTTGGAAGTAGAACCTGAATACCCAAGTAAAATTGTGGAGGTAGTAAAAGCATGCAGAAAAAATGGAAGGAATATCTTAGAGAAGGACCTGAAACTTCTGGAAGGGATAGAGATAAAATGCTCCGTGAGTTGGAATCGAAGTTAATAGCTGTAACTTCAGCTAGTCGAGGCGCTTTGTCCAGAAAAGATTTTGGAGAAATAGAGAAGGTAGTAGACGAATACTACTGGAGGTGGAAAGCATGAGTCTAAAAGTAGAGCTTGAAAATATTGGTGGCTATATGCACACCAAAGTTTTTCCAAACATAGAAAAGGGGATTAATAGAGTACGAGCTCCAAATGCGATTGGGAAAACCAGCTTCACCAAAGCCCTTGAACTTTTGATTCTATCCGATGAGGAGCTAAGGGGTAAGGGGCACTATACCAATCTATTCGTTGGCTCTGAAGAGAACTTCGGGATTACACTAACAGGGGATATTAATCACGAAAGGCGATTTAGGAGAGTAGGTGAAGATTTAAAAGAATCGGGCACCTCTCCATTGATTGGCTATAATGGGAATCGAATTCTAAACGTCTGTTTTGCGATACCTGATAATCGTTTAATGCGAGATCTTCTTGATGGGAAAGAGATAAAAAGTTACATCGAGCTTTTAGCTGGAAGTGAAAACTATGAAAAAGCACAGGCAGCCCTTCACGAAATTGGCAATAGTATCTCGATTAAAATTCAACATTATCGTGATATGTTAATAAGGCTTGAAGAATACAAAAAGCAGAAGGAGGAAGATAGAATAGAATTAGAAACACTCAGGCAAAAATTTGCAGAGGCGCCGTACTTAGATGAAAAGGAAATATTCGAAGATTTTGGGCGGTATAATAGGAAGAAGCAGGAGTTGGACAACGTTAATGAAGGGATCGCAAAGATTAGAGCCAACCTCCAGGATTTGGAAGAAGCCATTGAATCTGCAAGGGATAACATAAGGAAGTATGAATCGCAAATACAGCTTATAAAAACTCGTCATCCTCGGATAGATGCACGGCTTAATGAAATTGCTGATAAGCTACCCACTATTAAAAGAGATCTTGAGAAGTTCAAAATACAAAAATCAAAAGCAGAAGAGAAACTTTCATCTGCGCAACGCAACGATGTTTTCCTAAGGAAATATGGAGATGAGGGCTTTTGTTATGCTTGTGGTAAAAGAATGACCAGAGCTGAACTTCACTCATGGATGAGCAAAATCAAAAGCGAGATAGCTGACTTGAATTCGATGGAAAGAAGTCTTAAGCGAGAAATCGAAGACATAGAAAGCGAACAGAGGGGACTAAAGGAAGAAAAACAGGATTTAGCTATATCCGAAGAAGAACTAAAGAAAAATCAAAAATCTCTTGTTAATCGAGAGGATGATAAAAAGAAGGCTCTACAAGCTTTAGAAGATGTTGAAAACAAGCAGAAAATCATTATGAAAGAAATCCAGGAACTGTCAAAATCAGAAGAGGCTTATAAGAAATTTAAAGAGAGGCAAGAGATGAAAGTAGCTATAGACCAAAAAGAGGCGAATATAAAAAGAGCTGAAGAGAGGATTGAGGAGTTTAAAAAGCAAACGTTGGGTGTTGAAAACTTGCAAGATAAATATGATTTTGTTCAATTTGTGAAGAACCACTTAGAAATTAGAAAAAATCAAATTGTCGAGGAAATTAGGGGCACATTTAATAGACAGGTTATTGAACTATACAAGAGGTTAGGATTTAGAGATTTTGATAATATCGAAATAGGACCAGATTTTCGAATTTCAGTCACCAGAAAGAAAGGTGGCAAAACTATTGAAAATTTTCCCTTAGAGGCGTTATCTACCAGCGAGCGAATAACAATCGCAATAGCTTTCCTTCTCGCTGCTAAGAACGAATATGTTCGTGAATTCCCATTTTTTGTCCTAGATGAACTTATTACAAGTTATGACCCTAAAAGATTTGGTATAGTGAAAGACTATCTCAAAAGGAGCGAGGATTACGTAATTATCACAGAGTTAGCTACTGATATTAGCGATGTGGAGATTATCCATGAAACATGAGGAGGTAAATCTACAATCGGGAAGCTAATCTACATTCCTTCCCTAATCAACCCCGGCAATTGAGCTGAGTCCATGGGACCTACTATCACCGTGCTTCCCAAAGTATCTTCGATTCGTTCCTTATCCCCGTTCATCATTCCCGGGAGGATAAGTGTTTTCGGCTCTATCTCCAACTCTCTTATCGCTTCTATTACCTTATCAGCCGATAATATTCCCGCCAATATCGCTACGATGACTGCATAACCACAGGTATTGACAACAA
>DYFG01000118.1 GCA_020725315.1 Nitrosotalea sp. | reverse complement strand
TCTCTGCTTCTGTTTCTCCTTCACGCATTAATTGTATTTATATCTTTCATATTATATAATCGTTTCTAAATAAGAGATGCGGGACTATCTTCTTCGTCCCACGAGATACGCTACTGCTAACAAAGCGGCGATTGCGATTATTGCTTCGAACCCTGGTATCCCTCTTGATGGTGTGGGCGTGGGCAGTGGGCACTCCTTCCTGATTTTAAAAGGATGCGTCAGGGAAACCGGATAAGAATTATCCTTGTTCTGTCCAGGCCAGTAGTAGCCGTAAGCGTGAAAGAAGACTTCTTTGTCCTCATAAGCTCCTATCGGCTTTATGTTTACATGGATGGTTTTCGAAGTTCCTGGTGCGACCTTAAACAGCGCGTGCGCAATCCCGGCTGCCACATCCACAGCAAACCCTTCTCCAGTGACATGAATTCCGCTTGGAATCTCCACCCAAAATTCCGTAGTCATTGTGACATCGTTCAACAAAGGATTTGACATGTACAGTTCGATAAGTCCATCCTCCCCAGGGCATGCAATATCGTTCAGAGGTCTTAATTTAACGACGGGGCCCACCATGAATATCTATTCCCCTGGCGACACAGGAGTGGTAGGTATAACTGTTAGTGTCGGAGTAACCAATGGTGTAGGTGTTGGAGTTGGCGTAGGAGTAGGCGTTACTACCGGCGTAGGCGTTGGTGTTACTTCTGGCGGTGGTGTGGGTGTTGGCGTAGGCGTCTCGATTGGTGTCTGATTGACTTCTTCTGCCATGCATGGTACTATCAGTGTCGAAATCGAAAGCAATACTGTCGCTGCCAAAGCTATTGATGCCGATCTTTTCATTTTCTCCTTTTCACCTCCTTATTGGTGTGATATATCAACTATGTTAAATATTAAATAACCATCGGAAAAATACTTTTTTCCGGTTGTAGTCTTTGCCTCATCGCCACCATTACTCCTACTCATAATACTTCTTCTCCAATTTTCCAAGTATTTGCTTTAATTTCCTAACATCTTCTATGTCCTCTGGTCTTCCCACTGCCTCCTTCATCTCAATCAGTTTCTGAATACTTGGACAGCTGCCATATCTTACCCACGTTAAAAAGTATTTCCTCAAGCTACTAAAAGTTCTTCGGTGTTCGTTCGTTTGGTATGCTCAATAAACTGTGGATGCGGAAGGGTCCTATTTCCCCACCAACTTCGCCTCCTTCACTACTAATCGTGCGGTATTCTCATCCTCCTCAAGTATCTCGCTCTCCACTACAACGAGCCTTTTCTTGAATGGAGGACCATCCACCACCAGCGATTCAAATTCCCCCCCTTCTCCTGCTATATTCAGCTCTCCAAATGTTCCCAGCGATTGATCAGCACGCTTCACGATTAACGGGGCTCCGCCCCGTTGACCCCGAAAACCCTGTAAGGGTTTATTTTTGCTCAATTCCACCAGGCGGTCAACATCATCCAGTGTTATCTTCCTCCCCAGCCAGCTTCTGTCCAGACCATACGCACCGATCCCCGTGAAAATCACCTCGAAATTGGATACTATGAGTCGGAGCTCGGTTTCCTGGTTGATATGCCATAACGGGGAGAAGACTTTGAGGCCTTCTTCCATCGCAATTCGTTCTATTCGTTCTTTTTGATAAGCACTCCATAAAGCACCGGTTATAACTCCTTCTATCCCATATCTCATTTTTGCTTCTCTAAAAGCCGTTCGCAGATCCTCCAGTTCCTTCTCCTTCTCGCCCTCTGTTTCCTTCGTAACGAGGGGCAAGCCAATCGCTTCGGCTTGCAGCTCCACCAACTCTACTGCCGGTGTGTGGAACATATACGATTCAGGATTTCGGCTTTTTATAGTGATTAAACATTCCACGGGATAACCTGCCTTCTGCATGAGCCAGAGTGCGTAGGCACTGTCCTTACCAGAGCTGAACAAGCAACCCAACTTTATAGCTCGCGAAGGGTAAAAAGTCCTCAGATAATCCCTCGTATACCGATATCCTTTTCTCTTAGTTAATCTCTCTATCGCCTTCACCACATTTGAGCCATACTGCACCGCACGTTTTTTTCTCCGTGCGACCTTCTCCAGTCCGAGGTTCCTCGCTATCTCTCTTAAGATTACCTTCTCTTCATCATCAGACAACTTATACGCCGCTGGGATTTTCAGTGCATAAGCCACAACTTCTGGAGCCAAAAAGGGTGCCCGCAGCGAAATCCCCTGCGACTTCGCTACCATATCATCCCGGTAAAGGTCCTGTTCGTGCATCCCCAAGAGACCGGATAGACATTCCCTATTCAAATTCTCCATTCTCACTCGTTTATGTCGTTCGTATCCTGCGAATAGCTCCTCTGTGCCGAGCCCATATAAAACCGTTTTTATACCGTCCTCTTTCGCCACCTCGCATGCGAGATATAACGGCAAAGCCACGCTTATTTTTATGGCGTTCGTATCGTCAATCAGAGGAACAACTTCTTTGAGAGAGCGCTCAATCTCTTCAACCCTTATTTTCTTTACTTTCAACCGCAACCCCAGCTCAGAAGCAATACATTTCGCATATTCCAAATCTTCTGCTTCTTTCATCTCAGGATCTTCCACTGCTACGGTATAACAGACGAAATCAGCACACAAATCCTTGCAGAGATAAGCGATAAGCGTGGAATCCAATCCTCCGGAAAAGAGTACGCCAAACTTCTCCTCCTGAGGTATCCTCCTCGAAATACTTGCTCGCAGCAAGTTTAGCAATTCTTCTTTTATCTTCTCCTTCTCCTTCGTTATCCCGGGTACCTCATAGAAGAAATCTCTTTTTACGAAACTCAATCGGTCTTCTTCTATATTATATCGTAAGAGGATTCTCGGATCGAGCTCGATTGCATATGGATGGCCCATTGCGTCTAATGCTCTTCTCTCCGAGGCAAACGCAAATCCATCGGTATGTGCGAAACAAACAGGTTTTAATCCTATTATATCACGTGCTATACACACTTCATCACCATGCGCGTCTTCTCGTACCCAATACGCACACGCATAAGCACCGTCAATCATTTCCCTGACAAGAGATTTTTCTAGTAATCCTACCAGTACTTCATGACTGTTTTCTCCCGCAATAGGGTATTTCTCTTTTACCTCATCCACGTTATATATCTCGGCATCTGCCACAAACCGGTTTTTTAACCTATATCTTAAGAGAAGAGGTTTACAGGAACAGCATGCAATGCAATTTTTACTCTCCAGCTTCAGCTTCGTACTCAGTTTTAGTTCTTGCAAGTCGGGTGAATAAAAATCACCGTATTCGGTGCATATCCAAAAACCAGCATCTTCTTGAACTTTCAACGCGTCTAAAGCGGTTATCACAAGCTCTACAGATTTTTCGTTATTAAAAACGCCTGCTATTCTGCACATCAGATATTTTTAAGCTCTGAAATCACGTCCTCCACTTTCCCGGTCACCCAGTATTTCCTGAGCGCCCTTCCCTTTGACTTTGGGTTTTCAGATATCTCGTACTTACTGTTCACGAAACCATATTCTTCCAGAGTAAGCAGATGGTAAGAAACGATTCGCCTCTCTTCTCCCATCGCTTTGCTTATCTCATTGATGTGCATCGACTTCTCAGCAAGCAGCTCCACGATCCTGAACCTTATCGGGTGCAAGAGCACATGCGCTTCCTTTACTAACTTATCTTCGATCTTTGTCATGTATCCTTATTTGAACTAGTTATATAAAAACATCTTTTATGTCATAAAAAATTTTTATATGTATAGCTACCCCTTATTTTAAAACATTGCCAGCGATATTCTAGCAATAAGTGGTAAGGGAGATAATCTACCTGTCAATATTACACTGGAAGACAACCTACTTAAATATATGTACTTATTACTACTTTTTCGATGGCTGAAAGTCTGGGTGTGGAAATGCCTGTAACGGCAAGCGATTATCAAAGTTTGAAGCTCAGGATAAAAGAGCTGGAGGAAATAATAGCAGAGTTGGAAAAAGACAATGCCGAGCAGGCAAAGATAATTGCAGAACAGGCAAAACTAACTGAAGAGCTAAAAGCGAAACTTGCTAAGTATGAGAATCCCCGTACTCCATCTTCGGCACAAAGATTCAAAAAGAAGTTGAAGCCTAATAATTCATCGAGGCGTGGTGCTCCAAATGGGCATAGAGTGTTGAAATTCAGCCTCCGTGGTGTTCTTCGTAGAATCAAGGATTTCGCTTTCCACCTCAATTCCTTCGAGATCACTCCTAAGGGCATTCAGGATGCAATCCTCCGTGTAGGAGAAGCCTGCAAGAACGCTTATTTCGAGAATCTGCAGAAAGTCAGAGATGCCACGTGGAATTATATGGACGAAACGGGAATGCGGGTTCTCGGTAAAAACTATTGGCTCTGGACTTTCAGGACGCCCGACGATGAAGTGGTGGTAGTGATCAGGCCGTCGAGGGGAAAGAACGTTTTGTGGGAAACTTTCGGCGGGAGATCACCTGCGCAGGCGTCACCGATGGCTGGCGAGCCTATTGCATCTTCCCGGTTTTGCAGCGCTGCTGGGCACACCTGATAAGGGAAGTAGATGCTTTCATTAATAAGCCTGGGGGTAAGGAGTTGTCAGAGATTATTCATGAAAAATACAGGGCATTGAAGGATTTCCTCGGAAAAGGCCCTCCTATATCTATGGAAGAACGGAAACGGCAGAAAGAATTGTGGGATAGGGAAATGGCTGAGTTAGTGGAGCAATTCAGCAAGTTCAAAGAAGTGAAGAAGCCGATAACGTATATCAGAAACGGCTTGGGCGACTGGTATACATGCCTCCTTTACCCCGGAATGGAGCCAACAAACAATCTCAGTGAGCAGGTTATCAG
>DYFG01000117.1 GCA_020725315.1 Nitrosotalea sp. | reverse complement strand
CTGAACGAAATTCAGAAAACAACATCTTTATAAACTTAAAGTGCGGAATATGGGACAAATACAAATAAAGATACGTTAATGGAAAAAGGTATGAGCAAAGGGGAGTTACAAAAGCATGAAATCGGTAAAAAATGAAGGAGGGCAAAGCCTTTTTGCTAAAATCCATGAGGGGGCGAAAGAGGGGAAAGAAGGAAGGGGAAAAAATGAAAAATTTGGTTTTGCGGTAAGGAGGAGCGTAGTTGTAGTTATGTGTACCTTAGCATTGACCGTTGGAATGGCAGTTGTCATCCCAGTATCTGCGGATTACACCGGGGATCACCCGTTAACAACCTATGCTCATGGAAAGATCCGTGGAGGTTGGATATATGCGATTGGAGATAGCGAATATATGGGCGAAATATCACCAGGGGATACGTACCTTGACTCTTTTGAGCTCGATATTCCCGAAAGCTCGCGAGTAAAGATAGCGAGATTGTATGCATACTGGACCGGGAGCCATGCGGAAGAAGAGGGTGTATATCCTGAGATGAGTGTTACCTTTGATGGAAATGAAGTAACGTTGGATAGAAAATATACGGATAGAAAAGGCTCCGGGGATTATGACTATCCAGGTGGAACCTATTGCTACGATGTTACTGATTATATATGGAATAGTGGTGTATACAGCGTAACCGTTGAGAATAGTGCGACGGAATCCAGGACTTTTTCGATGGTAGGACTTCTTCTTCTGTTGATTTATGAAGATGAGAAAGGAGAAGAGATTGAATATTGGATAAATGAGGGCTGTGACATCCTGGATATGAAAAATATTGAGCATGCTGAAGATGCTGTCACGACCGCTAAGTTTAGTGGGAAGATAGATATGGATAAGATAAAGAGTGCAACATTATTGACGATCGTTCCTGACGGTGATAAAGGTGAAAACACACTTGTGTTTAACGAAGGGATTTGGGATCGTGTTTATGCCGGAGACCCGTATGATGAGCTTGCCATTGATGAGCGTGATGTTACCGCCTATGTGGTGGCGAAAGATAATATGGTGAAGATCGAGGACGACGGAGATTATCTGGTACCAAGTGGTGCGTTCTTGATTTTGAGGTATAAAGAGGAAGAAGGGAAGCCTGGTACTGTTACTACACCGACACCAACGCTCCCTTCTACTGTCATACCAACCCCTGTGGCTGCTACACCAACACCCTCTGTATCCGTAACCACTACACCAACGCCTTCGTCAGCACCTTCTCCTCTTACACCGACACCATCTGCATCTGGCTTTGAAGCAGTGTTTGCAGTTGCTGGGTTTCTTATTTTACCCCTGTATCTCATAAGGAGGAAGAAATGAGAGCAAAAGTCTTTCTAGCTTTGGTTTTAGTCGCATTGTTGTTAATCCTGGTTTCCACGGTATCAGCATCAACGATAGATCGAACATATACGGAGATAGGTGGAGTAGTAATATGTAATAATGTAAGCGTAACCCGCCCAGATAGAGAAGTAAAAGCAGGAAAGCCTATAATTGTTGTCTACAAGGGGGAAAAGATACGATTCAGGAACAGCACGGGCTCCAACGTGACAGAGATAAGAATAAACGGACCATACACTTCTACCGGCAGTCTTAAAGCCAATTTCAAAACTTATTTTATTTCTAATGAATGGGACACCGAGGGGAAATATGAGGGATATTACCGGTTCTCAGACGATGCAAATGGCAATGGAAGTTATTTTGAAAATTTAATTGATTATCAAGGTTGGCTCAGACTCGATACCCATACCTTCAGATTGGAGTTATATCCAACGGACAAGACGTATGCAGATGGCTCCTTGAATCTAAGAATCAAATCAAACAACAAAGAAGCGGGCTTTATGAAGTTCAGCATTGAATCTGGCGGTTATTCAATCAGGGACATATATGGAAATGACATACATGAAGTACTGGTAGGATACATAGAAGAATGTAAATTCAATAGAACAAAGGCAGAAGAAGCAAAGGGATATAATATCACGGCAATTTATGGTGTTAATATCACGGAAGATGGGAAATTAATGCTGGATATGTCAAAGCTCGATGTTGAAAAGGGGAGATATACGATAATATTGGAGGATTCTGCAACCGGGGTTAAAAAGAAGATAAATTTTGATATAAAGCCGAAGGAGATCGAGATCAAAGTAGACGATAAGATTGTAAAGGGAGATATTGCGAAGATAATCATAAAGAGTGCATTTCCGTATAAAAGAGCAAGATTATTGATTGATGGGATTCAAGAAGGAAAGGATATCACGTTAGCTGAAGATGGAGAGAAGTTGTTCCGGTGGGATACGACAGATGTTTCACTCGGGAGGCATGAAATAAGGATACAGGTGGATGTGGATGGAGATGGGGGGTTTAGAGGTTTAGAGGATGAAGAGGCTTCGAGATATATCGGAGTCGTTGAAGGGAACGTCTCCATCGCGTTATCGAAGGATACGATAATGATAGGTGATCCTTTAAAAATCACCGGGAAATCAAATTATGGCAGATATGCGGTGTTCGTGATCGATGACAAGTTTGTGGCAAAGACAAAGATAACAAAGGGGAAATTCGAATATGAGTATAGAACAGCGGGAGAGTTCGAGGGGGCAAAAAAGATCGAGGTATTCATAGACGCACCGGTTGAGTTTGGTATTGGCACGGAGGTATCAGCAGAATGGAAGATGAGAAACGGTGTTGATGCGGATGCAGCATTTACGTTGATTGAGTCAAAGGTGCTCACCTTAGATTTACCGCATGTTATAGCAAAGGGTGACGATGTGGTGATAAAAGGAACAGCAAGCGGAACTGGTACAGTATATCTATTGGTTTTGAATGGCAGAGGAGAAGTGATTTTTCCATATGAGGGCGTGGCAGTCGCCACCGAAGTGAGGGATACTACCTATGAGGGAAAGCTGATAAAACCCGATGTGGGCGTATATACCGTTATTGTGCTCCATAAAGGACGGGATGGCGTGACGGATGCGATACAGGATGGAAAATGGGTGATCGGTGAGGGATCGAAGACATTGGATCTGAGGGTTGCGATAGTTGAAGATGCGATAAAAAGAGCTGGTAGTGATGACATTTTTGTGAAGAAAGTGTTTAAGGTCATTAACCCGGAGGTAAAACTCGAACTGGAAGATGCTACGTTTGGTGAAAATCTAACGATTGTTGCGAGAACAAATGTAAAAGAAGGCGCTATGGCTTGGATAAGTGTGGGAAAAGAAGGAAGCAAGGATAAAGAGATAAAGACCGTTAAAGTGGATAATGGGACGATAATGGTGGAATTTGATACCAATAAACTATCGGTCGGAAGATGGAAAGTCAGCGTTAACATTCCAGGTAGGTGTTCAGATGAAGGAATAATAAGTATAAAAGCCAAAGCATCTACATCTACATCCACAGCAACTCCAATTGCAACTGGTACGCCTTCGCTAACTGCAACTCCTTCCGCAATATCAGCACCTGAAGAAAATACGAGAGAAGCACAAATACCCGGTTTTGAACTTGTTAATGCATTAGCTGTGCTATTTGCAGTAGCATATTTGATAAGGAAGAAAGGAGGAGGCATTGAAATAATAAAGGTGAGAAATGAGCATGAATAAGAGACAGAAAATAGTGATAGGGGCATTGATCATCCTGCTCGTGGGTATTTTTAGTGCCGCGTATCTCGGGGGCTTGGTAAAGGAACCTGAACCAGAGTCATTAAAGGATACGGGAATCTATCAGGGTTATCCAAGGACGATTACTGATTCCGCTGGGAGGAACGTCTCGATAGACACGCTGATTACAAGATTTATTACGCTCACAACCGACAGTGCCGAAGCCATCAGGATATTCGGGGAAGGAGATAATGTCGTAGGTGTAACCGATAGTATATTGGAAGGAGAGTAGTATTTCCCTGAGTTAAAGGATAAGCCGAGCGTTGGTACATGGAAAGAATTTGACTATGAGAAGATCATAGCGATTGCAAAGGGTGATACTGACACGGTTGTTCCAGATATACTCGTCGTATGTTATGCGGCTAAGGCATCGGAAATAAGAGAGAAATTAAGCCCGTTCGGTATTCCCGTGGTGGGTCTCGACTTCTATATCCCTTCTACATTAGAGGATGAAGTAGAGAAGCTTGGATATATCCTTGAAAGAGATGAGAGGGCAAAAAATTTCATTGATTGGCGACAGGAAAAGGAGAATGCAGTGAGAAGCGCCGTAGCTGGGCTTGAGAGACCAAAGGTGAGAGCGATGAGTCTGGAATTAGAGAAGATGGATGCATATGTAGAAGCACGCTCGTATGAACGTGAAGCTAAGGAGAAAGAGAAGAGAGGAGAGTATGGAGCTGCAATTGAACTGTGGAAGAGGTATGCAGAGGTCAAGGAGCGCAAAGGAAGCTATTTTTTGGTATCTATGGATATTTCAACGTTGCACGAATTTGCGGCAGGTGCGAGCTATGGGAGGAAGCGGCAGAATTTTTTGTGGTGGCATCGAAGCGTGCAGAGAAAATCGGAGAGTATTCTCTCTGGGTGCTCATGATGAATCTGGCATGTCAGATGTATGAGAAGATGGGGAAGTATGATGCATGCAAGAACTGCTATGAAACACTCGGCGACTTCTTTGACAAGGTTAATAACTTCTTCGGCTCGGCAGATGCCTATGAACACGCTGCGGAGATCATGGTGCTCTCCGGTAAGGATATCTCGGACTACGAAGCGCCGCTAAGGGCATGGAAAAAGAACTGTGAATATTGGAAGGAGAAGGGCGAGATGGATGACGCTGATTGGAGCTTAAAACGGATAACCACGTATCGAACCATTCAAAACAAACGCTTTCTTTAAATGAACAAAACCCCCTCGAGGAAATTTAGAGCGATTTAGCTAACACAAAGGTAGTT
>DYFG01000116.1 GCA_020725315.1 Nitrosotalea sp. | reverse complement strand
GCTCTGCCCCGTTGACCCGGAAAACCCTGTAAGGGTTTAGCTGTAAGGGTTTACCCGCAAGCCCTGTAAGGGCTTAAAGAAAAGCTTTACCAAAAGAACTTATTTGTTCTTCCGTTCTCTAAAAAGAAAAGGGTACCAAAGCAAAAATTTCTTTACCGATGCCTTTCTCTTTAACAGGATGGAAACAACGATAGCACTTAAACCATTGATAGACGAACCGGCACTCGTGGTCGAGAACGAACATAAAGCGTTGGTGATCGCAGACCTCCATTTAGGTATCGAAGCTGAGTTCAGAGAAAAAGGCATCAACATCGGCAGTCAAATGGAGAAATTGTTAGAACGCGCGATCACGTGTGTAAAAGCTGCTGAGCCCGATGTGATCATCTTATTGGGCGATGTGAAACATACCGTGCCACAGATATTGTTCACCGATCGAAGAGAAGTGCCCTTTTTCTTAGCCGAGCTGGCTGCGTATGCACCGATCTACCTGGTTAAAGGGAACCATGATGGGGACATAAACAGACTGCTACCAGAAGCGCCGGAACAGAAGCATGAGGTATACATTAAGAGTACACAAGGATTTCTGTTTGACCACGTTGGCTATACGCACGGGCATGCATGGCCATCGTACGAGTTGTTCTCCGCACCGTATATCTTGATCGGGCATAATCATCCAAGGATACGACTGGTAAGTTCGAACTCGCAGTATACGCGTATGAAACCGGTATGGATCCGTGCGCACTGCGATTATGAAGCTGTGAAGAAGCGCTATCCGGAGATTAAGATGAGTGAACGGAATGCTGCCCGGGTAATAATCATGCCGGCATTCAATGAACTCTGTGGTGGTGTTGCGTTTAATGCCGCGAAAAGAGAGCTACTGGGACCCATAGCCTCAAAGCTGCTCCGCTTAGCGAGTATGGAGGTGTACCTACTCGATGGGACGTATATCGGAAAAGTGGGTGATCTGGAGGGACAGTGTGATGCTCACACATAAGGTTTTCTTTTATTGATCTAAAAAGCAACTCCTATCACAGTTGGTACTTAAGGCGGAGAAGCGTACATCTCTATGGATTTCATTGAGGGGACAACTCCTATCATCGTTGTTACTTGACTGGTCAGTAAGAACGAGAAGACCTTTCAGGGGTGTTATCGGACAACTCCTATCATAGTTGTTACTTGACCATATACCTGAAGAGATAATAACTTTAGATCCAGAAGGTTAGCTCTTATCATCGTTGTCATTCAACGCAGACAGAACCATGAGCTGTGTTATCGTGTTATGGGGGCAACTCTTATCATCGTTGTTTCCTCCTGTTTCAAAAGCCAACCAAAGGCGGTGCAAACCTTTCATGGTGTCTTTTACACACTTTACTTCTCCACTATCTCATTAAATAACGTATGAGCTTCTTGCGGAAAATAATTAATACCTGCGACAAGCACTTTTCTCAGCTCTTCCTGTTTCTCCTTGTCCTGGGGATAAAGCCGGTACTTTCTCGCGAGTTTATTGATATGCGCTATTGTAGCGCCCCGTCCCTCGTTCTCAAACTTCTCTTTAAGTTCACGTGCTCGGCTCTTGGAGAAGATACCAGCAGCCGCATATTTCGTCAAAGTCTCTTCAAATACCACTTCCGTGATCTCTTCCGCAGGTGCTGCCGGTTCCGCTTCGAGCTCCTGGATAGACATCTTCGAGGTCATCTTCTCAAGCATCGTATCAAGATGCTCCTCCATCTCTGTGAGTACCCCCATGTATTGCTCCTTCGAGATAAGGTGAATGCCATCCTGCTTCCTCAACAACGCACCCACTAAGGGGTAGACCTCCTGCTCACCAATTCTCGTAAATTGCGGTGTGAAATCGAGATGCACATCTTTTTCTACCACTTTCACGACCTCTCGCTCCATAAAGTTCTCCACATAGCCTCTTTCAGGCAGAAAAGTATCTATCCTGAGGTTTTTTGTTATTCTCCGCCGCAAAGCCTCTGCATTCTCCGGCTCGCCATGCACCACGAATATCTTTTTAGGAAGGATCTCGGCGGAATTGACGAAGGAAAAAAGACCGTTCATATCCGCATGAGCACTCAAGCCGGGGATATAACAAACCCTGATTTTTACTCTACATTCTTTTTCATCTATTTCCACTCTCTCCTCTCCATCGAGTATCTCTCTTCCAGGCGTGCCTTCAGCCTGATAACCCACAAAAACTAAGCTCGAATCAGGGTCTTCCAGCGTGGTCTTCAAATGGTTCAGTATGCGACCCCCGGTGAGCATGCCGCTGGCTGCTATCACCACGCAAGGCTCTTCAGACGAAGCAACATCTAAAGACCTGTTATTACCTTTGATAAAGTCAAGTCTGCCGAAATGGAACGGATTCTCTCCTTTTAAGAACGAATCCCTGAACTCTGCCCGCAAATAATTCTGATGATGTCTGTACAGAGCAGTTGTTTCTTCGCCTAACGGTGTATCGAAATAAACAGGGATGTTTGGAAGTTTATTCTCTTCGTAAAGCACTTTCAGGATATAAAGTATCTCCTGGGCACGACCAACGGCAAATACAGGAACCAAGACTTTGCCTCTGCGGGCATAAGTATCCATTATTATCTGTCTCAGGCTCTCTTTTGGATTCGTCTCTGGATGTTGCTCTGCACCGTAGGTAGATTCGATGATCAGGAAGTCGGTGTTTTTCAATTTTGCCGGGACATTCATCAGGGGCGAATGCCCGTGCCCGATGTCACCGGTATAAACCAGCCTACCAGCACCGCTGATATCTACAACTGAGATGCTCGCACCGAGGATATGACCCGCATCGAGGAATGTTACCGTGACATCCTCAGAAGTTCCAAGAGGAACGCCCCATTCCGAGACGCTGAATTTATCAATAGTTTGGGCAACATCTTTCTCCGTGAACATAGGCATAACCCCTCTCTCTTCAGTCGCTTCTTCTTGTATCTTCGCACTGTCTTCTAAGAGCAGTTCCGCAACCTCACGAGTAGCTACCGTTGAATATATCTCGCCATCAAAACCTTCTGCGACAAGCTTGGGTAGAAGCCCGCAATGGTCTATGTGAGCATGGGAAAGAATAACAAAGTCTATCTCTTTAGGGCTGAATTGAAATCTCGGTTCCTTATCTTGTCCTTGTCGCTGGCCACAGTCGAGCAAGAAACAGTCTTTTCTCGTTTCTATCAAGATGCAGGAGCCTGTAACTTCTTTCGCTGCTCCTAAAAAATGTATTTTCATTTGAATTACGGCAGAGCTAATTCTTTAATATGTGCTTCCCTCTTCTTCTTGAAATTGATGAGATAATCAATCTCATCCATCACCACTTTTTCGCCAAATTCCACAGTTCCCTTCTCCCTGATATACTCCATAACCTCTTTCGCATTCTCATTCCGCACAATAACGGTTGAGAATCCTTTCTCGCTCCCGACACTGCCAACCGAGGCATCGCTTTGAACCGCGGTGAAGTCGGTGCAAAAGTCACAGCCCTTCGCAACTAATCCTCGCTCTTCGAACTCCGCCATCTTTATCTTCCTCTTCTTCTCCTTGCCCTCGATGGTAATGTACATGCTCCCCTTGCTTATATCCGTCTTGAGTATCTTCTCGATCTCAATTTCCTTCTCGTCACGGAGGAACTTCATAAGATCCTCATAATGGAAATTTTCAGTGCAGAATAAACCCACCACGAGTTTCACCTTCTCCCGGAACACGGGGAACTCCTGTTGCAGTTTTCTTATCCCTGAGATCATACAGGGCGTTCCAACAACGCCAACCCCCTTCTTGGTGAACCGTACAGCCTCCTTCAACGCGGGAAGAACACCTGCAAATACATATTTCGTCCCCCCTAAGGTTCCAATTCCAAATTGTTCGGAGTCCCGAACGTGAAAAATGCTCGTCTCCCATTTCTCACTCCGATCAACGAATAAACCCTGGTCAATCATTCCCATGTCTATCGCAGAAGCAATGATTTCGGTTGCCATCGCACCATCCTGCCCCGTGAACCGCTTTGACCTCGTAGCAACGATTTCTATATAGTCCCCTAAACCACTCAAAGGCTCGTAAATAAATCGCGGACAGACCCGCACACAGGCGCCACAGTCAAGGCATCGCTCTTCATAATCAGGGAACCCTACTCTATCCTCTTCGGTTACAATTAACCCGCTCGGGCATATAGAGACGCAGGTCAAACACCGGCTGCAGAGCTCTGTATCTATAACCACCGCCTTGAGATTTTCAAAATACAATTTATCCTTCAACTTCTTCTCAGGGACTTCTACTTCCCATTTCGATTCTCCTATCGCTATTGCCATCTTGACACCTCCGGCTTTTAACCTTCTTCAAGGAATAATTTTATTGCTGGTATCCAGTCTTTATAAACTTTTCCATTTGCATCTATGAATTCAGTGCAGTTTATCCATCCGCCTGGGGTTTGAAGTGCAGATGTGTGGTGAATCTGCGGATAAGAGCCTGTTATGATTGTATAGTTGTAAGTTTCATTTGCCAGTAGAACAACGGTCTTGTCAAAGGTGATGTTATGCCAGTCGCCTGCATACCCTTTCCAGGTTGCGGTTGCATTCCATGTTTTGTTCCAAATTTTGGCATATTCGGTGTGACCGCCTGTTCCCTCGCAAGGATAAGTGTAAAGTTTGGTGGCGATAATTGTTTTGTTTGGCATGATTGTGCCTGTATGGTTTCCCATGATGCTTGGATATGTATTCTCTGGCGCTCCTCTATCAAAAATATTTTCTGTTGGTGCAAATTCGCCACCGCCAGCGCTTGTGACACCAGATACTTTGTAATACTCTCTGCCATTGTAGAAAACAGTACTCAGCGTCATCCCTTCTATTGTTTCTCCGACCCTAATCACAAAATCTGCACTTTCTATGCCCTTTAAAAGGTTTTCGATTTTTCCTT
>DYFG01000115.1 GCA_020725315.1 Nitrosotalea sp. | reverse complement strand
ATCTCCTCTTCTTATTTATCACCTCAGGTTAATTAGTAGTGAATAACTATATTGACAACCGAGCTTTTAAAATTCCTTACCTTCCTCTCTATGTCCTCACTCACTTCCTTAAAGCTGTCTCCTTCACCCTTTATATCTTCAAGTATCGCTCTCGTCTTTCCTACTACTATTTCGTCAATTCCTCCCTCCAATTTCGGCAATTTAGATAGTTCCTCCAGTTCATTCACTATATCAGAAATCCCAGCTATAACTTCCTCGAATTGTGAAGACAATGTTTCAACGCTTTCTCTTGGTCTTATTCTACTTATCTCCTCAATATTTTTTGAAATCCCTTGTTTTATACTGTCTCTTATCAATCTGGTTGCTAATCTGTCAAATCTCCTATAAATATCTTTTAGTTTAATAACTTTCTCCTTAATTCTTCCTGGATTCTCTTTTATGCATCCTCTTAACCAGCTCTCTATATTATCTATTTTCACTCCTAATTCTTCTACAAATGCTTTTATATCCTTCAAAACCAAATACGTTTCTTTATCGGTAACGGCTTCCTCTAATTCTTTAATGGATGATTCCATTCCAGCCGTTACATTCTTAATTGTCTCTACATCATTCCTCCCCCGTAACTCATCTTCATATCCCAACATCTGCCTTTCTATTCCATCAAAAATTCTTTTTATCTCCTCTTTTTCTTCCTCATCTAACCCTTCTATCCTTCCTTTTATTTCTTCTGGGAATTTATTTACTTTTTCATAAATTGTCCCCAATTCCTGCTGTAATCCACGAATATCTTTTATTCTTTCTTGCTTCTGACTCACTTATTTCTGATCTACTCATACAACACACCTCTAATACTTTCCCTTATATTTTCTGAGCCCATAATAAGTTTATCTATCATTTCACTGCTTTCCTCAATTTCCTTCGATATTTCTAGAATCTTACCGTATTTATTTTTTATCTCACCTATTTCTCCTTCTTTTTCTCTCTTTTTCCTCTCCCAATCTTCTATTTTCTTACTCACTTCTTCCATTCCCCAGTCTAAATCTATACTCGGAATTTCATCTTGAATTGCATTTATTACCTCTTCCATCTCTGCCTTTGCTTGCTCAGAAAGGTCTGGTAATTTTAGAGAGATTTTCTGTTCTTCTATCGTTTTATAGGCTTCTTTCAATCTTTCTAAGAAGTCATTTATGTCTTCCTGCATTTGTTTTACTGGGTCAATTACCCTATTTTTGACCCTATCAATGTTATCATCAATACGTTGAATTTCATTAGTTATTTTCTCCTCAATTCTCCTTGAAATGGACACTATTCCTTTAGTTTCGTTTGTGTAGCCAAAAATGTAATGAATTAAATACGCATTCTCCTCCTTTATTTTTGCTAATTCTCTCATTATATCCCTAAAAACGCCTATTTTTAACTCAGCTCTTACTTTGGTCTTTGTTTCCTTCTCTAATTCTCTAATTCTCTCTTGAGTATTTTCCATTTTTTCTATTTTCTCTTCCAAACTACTTATTTCGTTTTCAAACATCTCTCTTAGCTCGTCTCCTCTCTTTTTTAGAATTTCGTAAAGAATAAAGGACCTTAGAAATATCCTCTTTTCTTGTTCGGGGTATTTTCTCTTGAAAAGAGCTTCTAATTCTGTCTCTGCTATTTCATACTTTATTAAATCATCCAATTCGCTTTCATACTTGGAAGCTAAAATTGTTGAAAGTTCGTTTAAGAGCTTATAGTTCTCATCGCCGGTTATTTTTTCGATTAGATCCACCAGCTCGTTAAAATCGCCATGCAATTCTCCCCTCCTGTAGCAAATTCTCTTACAGAGCCTGTCATAATCTTTAAGCCCCTCTTCAATCTCGTTTTCTCTAATAATTCCAAAGACGTTTTTTACTACCGTTCTATGCTTAAGAATTGCAACATCCATCGCGACAACTATATAATTTAAACTCATTCTCTCTTTCACTTCTCTGTAAACGGCATTTAGTTTCTCAAATTTCGAGGGATCTAAATTCACAACCTTCCTTATGTTTTCCTCATATCTTCTTTTTGCACTCTTTCCTATCTCCCTTAATTCCTCTTCAATTCTTGGAAGATAATGTTCCAATTTCCTTTTCTGTTCCTTTCCCAGCGTTCTCTCGATTTCTGTGAAAGTATCAGACACATCTTTGTCTGGATTTTTTTCAAGTAGATTATATAGGAGACTGATTAAAAAATCCGAAAATCTTTTCTCTTCTAGGAAATTCAAATTTATCTTTCCTAATTCGAACAGCTTCTCCCTGAAAGGCTCTTCTTTTATTATCCTCTCGATCTCATCTTTTGTATTAATTTCGTGCTCATTCCTTTTTATTACTTCTTCACCTAAAGCAACAATGCTATAAACCCTCTCATAGTCTAACTTACTTTTATCTAAGAAGTCTAAAAATTCCTTTAATGTATCTCTAATCCTATCTTTCGTCTCTTCAAACCTTATAACCGGTATTGGAAGTAGCTCTAATTCCATTTATTAATCTCCTATTATCTTTCCGAGGCTTTTAAATTGCTCATAGATTCTTTGAATGTTTCTTATCTTCTCTTTGAGGATTACAACTTGTTCTTCCAAGGTTAAGGGGAATCTCTCATCAAATCTGAGAACGGGATCAGTTATAAGCATTGGATATATCTTCTCAACAGTGTTCAAAGATAAGGAAATATAAAACTTCTCTTCAACTTTTATATCGCTTTCAGGTATAGATACATCTTCGAAAATTTTCAATGTTTTTCTGAATTGGTTGCCGATCTTTTCAGAATTCTAAGCGGTAAGAGGGTCATCCGCCGTTCCAAAGACGTCTGACATCTTATAGAGTAGATTTATAGTTTCTTTAATTTTCTCTAAAACTTCTTCCCTGCCTAAATTAAGTAACTCCTCAGAACTTATAGGTTTTGAATTTAATATCAAATACGAGATCAATTCTTTATCCACTTTTCTACAAATCTTGTTAAATTCTCTTTCATCAAAATGTTTAATCCCGGTAACCATCTCCCCTCGGACTTCTGCGGAATTAAGCAAGAACTCATGATAATCAGTTAGACTATTGAAATCTATTCCTTCTGGCACAAAAGATTGCAACCAGCCGATTCTTCCTCTACTGAGCCAATAAATGAAATTGGTTATTCCTCTATCCTTCTCCAAAATCATCTCCACTCTATCTGGATTTAAAATGGGTAACTGGACTACTTTTACTCTCCTACCCTCGTCGCCACCCAAAAGTTCCCATAGCGAGACGTAACCGAATGATAATACTGTATAATAAGGAGTGGAATGCTTCTCTATTTCTTCAAAGAGGCTTCTAAACAAACCTTCTTGGCTTTCCATAGCTCCTTTCAATGATTCATAGCCTCGTTCTACTTCGTCAATCAAAAATATTGCTTTTTCGTTATTCAGAATGGTAATCACATCATCACTATGTACACCTAACTTTCCCAAGTAGTCTCTCCAACCCATTCCTCCCATTTTCACATCTGGTAAGAAAGAATCACGCTCCACATATTCATCGTTACTTATTTTTCTTGCCAATTCCCTTCTTTTAGCATCTAACACCTCTTTTATCTTTTCTGGCAATATTTCTCTTCGTATTCTTTCGTTAGTTTCTTTCCTCATCTCCTCCGTCAGTGTCTCTAAAGTCGTGTAAAACGCTGGTATTTTACTTTCATTCCATGAATATTTGAAGGCATGGTAAAGCAAAGCAGTTTTTCCACATCCAAAGGGACCAACTACGGCAATGGCTCTCTTATCTATTTCGTGTCCGCTTGGGCACAAGTATCCGCCTCTTTTTTCGTTAAATTGCACATCAAGACCACAATAAGGGCATTTTTCACTTAAAAAATGTCTTATACTTGCTTCTACAACTTCTCTTATCCTTTTATATTCTTTCTCGTCATAATCCTCCCACTTGAAATCAAATATTGACGTTACTGCCGTCATGTTTATTCCCCCTCCTTAATTTTCCTTTTCATTCTTAACATAGGCTTACCGTTCAAAACATCTTCATCTCTTTAAAAATCACAGGTTCCCACCACCAAAATTCCAAACAATACCACTTACTTAAATCCTCCTCGCCCTCATCATCTCTTTCTTACTCAAGAAGAGAGGCTCACCCGTCTTTGTATCCACGCCCTTAATTCCTTTTCCTTCTATCACCTTCTCCACTGAAATCACTTTGTCGTTTAGTGCCACTGAATCACCTTCTTTAAACCCTGGAAGCCTCACCGAAAACGAGACACGGTAGATATCCTTGCCTTCTTTTCGTCCATATAATTTCCGACTTTCCGAAAATCCACCACCCAAGTGCTTCACTATCCCCCTCGAAATCCTGCGACCACATTCTATACTGCTGACATAGATGTCGAGCCCCTCTCTCAACATCCGTTCTTGAGAGACAAAATCCGCTTCATCTAAGGACGAATACGCTATTCCTTCCGCTATGGCGAGTTCGTCATCCGTTGGAATTCGATCCTCCGCCCTTATTTGCACGATACCGGCGTAATATCCTCCTGCTATCCTGCTACAGCGTTCACAGGTCTCTCGCTTCAAAATAACCGCTACCTCAGCTCTTTCTTCGAGCTCCAATCCTTCTATCTCTGCTCTCGCAACCAGAACTACACGTGCTCTGCGCTCTTCCTCTTCTCTCTCTTTTCTTAATTCCGCTATCTCAACTTCACAGCCCAGACCATACTTCTTTCTGAGTTCTTTCCTCACTGAATCTTCAACTACTGCCTCTATGCTTGTCTGCTCCCTACCCTTAAAATAACCGCCACAATGCTTGCACACACCCAGGCTTACCTCTAAGTTCTCAGGTTCAAGTAACGTTATCCCTTCCCTGAAACAGTCCTCACAGACCGAATCGAAGAATATATCTGTTTGTTTACCGCACTTCGGGCAAAATTTGGTCCAT
>DYFG01000114.1 GCA_020725315.1 Nitrosotalea sp. | reverse complement strand
TTATAAATGCAAATATAAATGGACTTTTTATATTTATTTTTCGTTTGATTATTAAAAATATAAGAATATAAGAAAGTAGAACACCTACTATACTTATCCACTTCTCGTACAATATTTCAAGGAACATATATGACCTCCTTGACTATTTATAAGAACAGCTCTCTCACCCATTTCACCAACTTCTGAACACCCTCCTCTGGGGTGACTTCAGGTCTCCATTCCAACTTCTTCCTCAATTGCGATATATCCGAAATATATACCTTCTGGTCGGAAGGTCGCCACTCTGAATAACTAATCCTTGTCCGTTTACCCGTTAACGCTTCTAATAAGTCCAAAAGCTCCAAGAGTGACAAGGTGTTTTCAGAACCACCACCGATGTTAAAGACAGCTTGCTTTAAATTACTGTTGACAAACAGGTCATAAGCTTTAACCAAATCATCAATGTACAAAACATCTCTCACCTGTTTCCCATTCCCATAAATTGTAATAAGCTTTCCTACTAAGGTGGCAATCGTAAACCATGCGACTCAGCCCTGATCCTCGACACCAAACTGTCTTATTCCATAAATGCAACTCATCCTGAACACACCTGTTTTTAAACCGTAAACATAAGCATAATCTTGCACGTAAATGTCACCTGCAAATTTTGAGGCACCGTATGGAGTATGCTCGCATAAATCCGTTGGGAAATCTTCTGGTATCCCCATACGGTATTTCTCATCCGCAAACTTATATCTTTTCTCCATTTCAACAACTGCAATTCTATTCACATTATCCCCATAAACTTTGTTTGTGGAACAATAGACTATTGCTGGGTCATTCTCGCTTAGCCTCGCAGCTTCTAAAACATTGAAGGTTCCAAGTGCGTTTATCTCAAAGTCCGTTCTTGGGTCTTGTAAAGAAGTGGTTACCGCTGTCTGTGCCGCGGTATGTATTATCACATCAGCATCCTCAGCCGCTTTCTTCATCATCTCAGCGTCGCGGATATCGCCTTTTATCAGTTCGATGTTTTTATACCCCTTGAGATAATTCCAGTTATACATCGCGTTTAACGCTTCGTAGCCAAGCAGTTCAGCACGCGAGAGATTATCGAAAACAACTACTTTTATTTCTTCACCTTTACATGCATGGTACTCTGCTGCATGACTTCCAACAAATCCTGCACCACCTGTTACTAAAACTTTCATTTTTCTACTAGCCCCCTTTTAAAGAGCTCTTCATGAGCTTCCTCAAATTTATCCACCGCCTCTTCCTTCTCTCCCCATTCTACAAGCTCTTTTATTCCTTCCTCTAAAGAAAACTTCGGCTTAAATCCCAATTTATTCTTTATCCTTGAAATATCCGCAAAACAATGTCTTATATCCCCTGTTCTATACTTGTTCATCACTTTCGGCTTTAAATCATTATTATACAGTTTTATCAATATTTCAGCAACTTTCAATATAGAAACTGCATTTTCCGTTCCAACATTGAAAATTTCATAGTTTGCATTAGACTTTTCCATTGCCAATATATTTGCTTGAACAACATCATGAACGCTTACAAAATCCCTTGTTTGCAAACCATCTTCAAATATCAGAGGGGGATTATCATTCTTGATTCTTGAAGAGAAAATTGCACAAACACCAGTATAAGGATTGTTTAAAGATTGTCTTAGACCATAAACATTGAAATATCTTAATGCTACGGTTGGAATTCCATATGCTTTTCCTATTGTTAAACACATTTCCTCTTGATCCCGTTTTGTAATTGCATAAATCGAAGTTGGATGCAATGGTTTATCTTCGCTTGTAGGTATGGGCATCACTACTTTTCCGCAATTTGGACATTTCATTTCCCATTCCTTTCTTCTTAACTGGTTTTCTTCTCTTAACGCAGGATAAACGATACCGCAGTCTTCGCATTCGTAAGCACCTTCACCATAAACGCTCATTGAAGATGCAACAATCAACTTCTTCACTTCATGTTCATTGTTCACCAGAATGTCCAATAGCTTTGCGGTTGCCATTGTGTTCACATCTACGTATTTCTTGATTTGATACATGCTTTGACCTACACCAACTGCTGCCGCTTCATGAAAGATTACTTCAACACCTTCGATAGCTTTGGCTAAAACACTTTCATCTCTTATATCTGCAAATAAATACTGCGCCTCTGAATTTAGATAGCCGGGTTTCTTCGTATGAACTTGTTGCTCTAAGTTATCAATAACAATTACTTCGTTACCCATTTCAACGAGTTTGTCCACTATATGGCTCCCTATAAAGCCTGCACCACCTGTAACAAGATTTTTCATAGTTCCAATTTCCTTTTAAACCATTCTATCATCCTTCTCAATCCTTCTTCTAAGCTAACTTTTGGCTTCCAATCCAGAAGGTTTTTAGCCTTGCTTATATCAGTTTTCCTCCTCGGTGGATCGTCCTTCGGCAAAGGATGAAATTCCACCTCCGAAGAAGAGTTAGTTAACTCATTTACCAATTTTGCAAGTTCTAAAATTGTCACTTCTTTCTCGCTTCCTATATTTACCACTTCTTCTTTTGCTCTTTCAAACTCAAAAGGAGATGCTCTGCTTGCAAGGTGCATAACGAGGTCTATTTTTTCGTCAAAGAGTATAGGCTGAGTTATATCAAGCTCCATAAATTTGAAATTCTTCTTGCCAAGCAAATGTGAGATGTTCCCCTTCTGCCCGCTCGATAAATTATCGACAGATATTACATTCGCTTTGTTTTCTACCAATACATCGCATATCCAGGAACCGAGGAATCCAGCACCACCTGTGACAAGTATATTCTTCCCCTCTACAACTTCCAGATCAAAATTACTCGTTATCTCTTCTATTCCCTGTCTGACTATCTCATCCATGATAAATCCCCGCCCATTTTGCACTTAATTGCACCGCTTCCGCATAGAACTCAGGATTACCAATGTCCAATCTCTTATCACTTTGATGTAGCTTTACTGCGAGAACTTCAAATCCCCATTCTATAACCTTTTGTATCCCATCAGTAAGCTCCCTTTCGTTCCTTTTTCCATAAGGTATCTTTTCTAAAGCACGAAATATGATGGGTTTAAAGATATAAACCGGTAGAATGGATAAATTTGAAGGAGGCTTCTCTGGTTTTTCCACAACTCTCTTAACCTTGTAGATACCTTCCTCGATTTCCTCTCCCTCCATTACACCATACATTTTTGGATCTTCAACCTCGAAGGTGAGAAAAATAGCATCAAGGTCTCGTTTCTCAAATGTTGACTCCAGTCTCTTAAAGCAATCGTTCTTTGGGGATTGAATATAAGTGTCGCCGGCACAAGCCAGAAAAGGCTCATCTTGCACGAAAGGTTCGCTTAGCAAAATAGCGTCTCCAAAACCCGTTGGCTTCGGCTGATATCTCCAAAATATATTCGACGAGTCAAGCATCCGATAGAAATTCCCAAGCTCTTCAGCAAGCACTGTCTTTCCTCTTTCTATTAAACTCTCCAAATAAGCATAATCCTGAGTAAAATGCTCTTCTATGCTCCTCTTTCCTCTTCCAGTAATAAAGCAGAAGTTGCGTATTCCAAATTCGAACAAATGCTCAAAGACTATTTGCAGTAATGGTTTTACGCATACTCCACCGTTCATACTCTTATCGAAAAGAGGGAGCATCTCTTTCGGTTGCTCTTTTGTTACAGGTAACATCCTTGTCCCTTCACCCGCGGTCGTTATTACTGCTTTTCTTATCATATCATTCCCTCACCCCGTATTTCTCTTTCATTTCTTCATTTATATCATCCACCGCTTTCAGCAGTTTTGTCTTATAATATCTCTCAGCAAAAGAAATAAAAGCCTTCAAATCCTTTGGCAGACATTTTCCCCCGAACGCCTTTCCATGAACAGTTCCATATTTACCTATGCGAGGATCAAGACCAACGACATCTGCAACGGCTTGAGAATCAATGCCCAACTCTTTACAGATAAGGAAGATCTCGTTCCAATAAGAAATCTTTGTTGCGAGCATGCAATTAGAAGCATATTTTATCATTTCTGCGGTTCGTAAGTCTGTTCTGAAAATAGGTTTATTGAGTGGTTTGTAAAGCTCTTCCACAACATCACCGGATTTTTTGTCATATTCACCAATAACAATTCGGTCTTCGGTAAAGAAATCCTTTTTATAGCCTTCTTCGTCAGTCCATGAGCTTTCAATCTCTGTTAAGAACTCTGGATTCATGCAAACTCCAAAAACCCCTACTTTCTTCCTTGCGTATTTTTCTAATATTGGAATTACCACTTCTTCTGTCGTTGTCGGGACTACCGTGCTTTTTACAACTACAAGATGGTAATTGTTCTTATTTGCCAGCACTCTTCCTATATTTTCAGTTGCCTCTCTTACACGGCTAAGATCAATTCCCTCAGTCGTTGTTGGCGTTGGAACGCAGATGAAAGATATTTCAGAGTTTTCGATCGCAGAATTTATCTCCCTTGTGAAATTTAGTAGATCTTTATCGACCACATCGTAGAAAATTACTTCATTGCCAAGCTCAGCAAACCCTTTTCCAATCGCTGTGCCCACCCAGCCTGAACCAATTACGCTTATCTTTTTCATCCTATATCTCTACCTCAATTTTATTACTTACCTGACTTATAAACGTTTTTATTCAATAGCCTTATTATTAAACTGCTCGATATGGTCAAACGATGGACATTTTAAGCAGCAGAATTTGATTAAGAACTGTTATATAAATAATCCCAGCCATTAGAATCTCTCCTACCTCAATTACTATCGTATCGCTATTTACAAGCCTTACTTACTTTTCTCCTCCTCCATCTTTCTTACAAACTCCTCCACCTTCTTATGCCACTTCTCAAACTCCTCTTCATAATCCTCCGGATAATTCCCGTTGTAAAAATAATCAATGTGTAGCGTATCTATTATCTCCCTAAATTCTTCTTTATA
>DYFG01000113.1 GCA_020725315.1 Nitrosotalea sp. | reverse complement strand
GGATACCCCATCGAATTGATCGCTCTCGTCACCGATGACCTCTTTATTGGCACCTCCCGTATTTTGTTCTCCTCTTCCAGGATCTCCTCTACGGTTATCGTCCCCTTCTCTATCCGTTCCTTGTATTTCAATATCCAATTTGGTGGTCTCTCTATCCTTCCCATCTCATCTCCATCCTAATGTCTTTCCTCATTCTAAATAAAGTTTTTATGTATTATTATGAAAGGAGATTACGATAAAATATAAAAGATAAGTCAGGTGGTGATTTCAAATTCCCTGCGGAAAGAAGAGAAAGATAGCAAAGATGCGGAAGCACAAGTTGAAGAAGAGGCGGAAGAGGATGAGATATAAGAAGTAAGTTTGTACGCTGCGGTTCCATCTTATTTTCCATACATTTTTTCGCCTTTTATTTTTCTCACGTCGTACTCATCATATATACTCCCTACTATCTCCTCCAAAAGATCCTCTAAGCTCACCAAACCTTTTGTTCTTCCTTCTTCGTCCACTACAATCGCGATGTGGAATTTACCCTTCCGAAATTCCTTGAGAAGGTCATCTACTCGTGCCGTTTCGGGTACAAAATAAGCGGGCTTCATCAATTCTTTTAGTGAAATGGTGCTACCATTTGTGTTTATCAGCAAGTCCTTCGCATATAATATTCCCACAATATTATCCTTAGTCTCCTCGAATACCGGAATTCTTGAATATCCAGACCTTTTTATCAGTTCAATAGCAGTGTCCACACGTTGATTGGCTTCCAAGCAAACTATCTCCTCTTTTGGTATCATCACGTTCTTTGCGGTTATATAATCGAGCTTGAGCACGCCATTCATCATCTCTTTCTCATCCTCTTCAATCGCTCCCTCCTCTTCTCCTATATCCAGCAGTGCCTTCACCTCATCTTCTGACAGTAATTTTCCCTGCGGTATCTTCAGACCTACCATCTTACCAAAAGCGTTTATAATAACTGAAAGGATTTTGATAACGGGACGCAATACAAAGATCAAAATCTCTAACGGCTTTGAAACGGTGATAGAAAATTGCTCGGTACGGCGCACCGCAATTGTCTTGGGTATGATTTCACCAAAGGTGAGAATTAAAAAAGTCATCACACCTATTGCGATGCCGACGCCCAAATCACCGAAAAAGTCAATGGCAAGAGAAGTAGCCAATGCGGATGCTGCAATGTTTACGATATTGTTCCCGATGAGCACGGTTGTGAGCAGAGCCTCAGGCTCATTCACCAGTTTCTCAACAGTATCAGCGCCTTTCACCCCTCTTTTTAGCAAAGACCGTGCTTTTATCCTTCCTAACCTAATCAGAGCGGTTTCAGAGCCTGAAAAGAAACCAGAGAGGAGCAGGAGCACGAATAGAACTACGATTTTTACGATGAACCAAGACACCTTGTTGCTTCTTCCCTCCAATTATCTCTATCTCTTAGGTATTTATAAATTTATCGGTTGCATAACTAAAAATGAGACGTAAAAAAAAGAGAAGAGAGAAGGGAGAAGTGGAGGGGAAAGATGAAGGAGCTAACCGAGGTGAGGATCTTAAAAGAGGGGAAATATGTTGTTATAGATGAGGAGCCGTGCACGATAATGAGCATAACGACCTCAAAGCCCGGAAAGCATGGAGCGGCGAAAGCGAGGATAGAAGGGATGGGTGTCTTTGATTCGCAGAAAAGAACAGCAGTTCAGCCAGTTACAGCGAAGATGTACGTGCCAATAATAGAGCGGAGAAGTGGTCAGGTGCTCTCTGTTATGGATGATACCGCGCAAGTTATGGACCTTGAAGATTATTCAACAATTGAACTTAAAATACCCGAGGAACTGCAGGAGACGGGAAGGATTGAACCTGGCAAGGAGATACCTTTTTTACATTATGAAGGAAAATATAGGATAGATATAAAATAAACGGGTGGATGAAATGGCTGAGAAGAAGTTAATAGGAGAAATTACGCATTATTTCACGAGGATAGGCGTTGCAGTGATTGAGCTGAGTGATGATATAAAGATAGGTGATACAATAAGAATAGAAGGTGCAACAACCGCATTTGATCAGGTTGTCGATTCAATGGAGATCGAAAACGAGAAGGTGGAGACTGCTACGAGGGGGCAGTCGATCGGGTTGAAGGTAAAAGAACGGGTAAGACCCGCTGATGTTGTTTACAAGCTAATGGAAGCGGAATGAAGGGGAAAGAAGACGAAAGGACAAAAGTAAGGGAGATAATGGTAAAGGACGTCGCTTACGTGACCGTGCCGGGAACGAGAGAGGAATTGATGGAGCTATACAAGAAGAGAAGCATCTCTGGAGTTCCGGTTGTTAAAGAAGGAAAAGTAGTGGGTATAGTTACGAGACAGGATCTGTTAAGAAACCCTAATGAGGCTCAAATAGCGTTGCTCATGACCCGGAATCCCATCAAGATCAGTCCAGAAGCGACCATTGAAGAAGCGGCTCGAGTTATCCTTTCGCATGGCATACGCCGTTTACCGGTGGTGGAGGGCGAAAAGCTCGTAGGGATAGTAACCGTTGCTGATTTCCTTAGAGAAATAGCGCAATGGGAGAATAAGGAGCATATAGGCGATTACATAAGGGATAAGACCTTAGCTCTCTGGGAGGAGATGCCGTTATCTGTTGCAGCTCGGATCATGGAACTTGCGAGGGTAAAAGCAGTTCCCGTTCTCAATTCAGAGCTCGAACTAGCGGGATTGATAACCGAACGGGATCTGATCAATGCTGCGGTGATAGAGGAAGGGATGGGCAGTTCGGACTTATCTCTGGGCTCTGACGAGGACGAATGGACCTGGGACGGGATGAGAAATATAATGACTTTGTATTATAGTGTATCGAAGATACGATTGCCCGATAAGCTGGTAAAGGAAGTAATGGTGAAGGAATTAGTTACGACGACGCGTAATTTTGGGGTGAGTGAATGTGCGAGGAAGATGAGCGAGGGCAGGTTCGACCAGCTTCCTGTTATCTCAGCACGAGGGAAATTGACTGGTATGCTCATCGATAGAGACCTTTTGAGGGTCTTATTATAAGAATGGATAAAGAAGGCAGGAAGGATGAAACCGTAGAGCTTGCTCGGAGGCGGGGCTTCTTATGGCAGGCATTTGAGATATATGGTGGTGCAGCGGGCTTCTATGATTACGGGCCGCTCGGTGCATTGTTAAAAAGGCGAATAGAGGATAAATGGAGAGATTTTTACCGGCGTGAGGGCTTTTTTGAGATAGAGACGACGACCGTTGCGCCGCGGGAGATATTTGAGGCGTCAGGGCACCTGGAAAGTTTTGCAGATCAGGCGGTGGTATGTACGCACTGCAAGAGCTTTTTCCGTGTGGGTGAAAATGTGAGGGTAGGTGTGAACTGCCCGGAATGTGGTGGAGAGCTTGAGGCCGCTGGCGAGTTCAATCTGATGTTCCAGACGAGAATAGGAGTGTCTAAAGGGGAAAGGGATGAAAGAGCGGGTAAGAAAAGCGAAGGGTATCTGAGACCCGAGACAGCACAAGGCATCTTTGCCAATTTTCAACGATTGCTCAGGTTCAACCGTGATAAATTACCGTTCGGTGTTATGCAGATAGGAAAGGCATACCGGAATGAGATCTCACCGAGACAGAGCCTCATTCGATTGAGAGAATTCACGCTGGCGGAGGTGGAGGTCTTTGTTGACCCTGATGAGAAGAAGAAGCATCCGCGATTTGAGGATGTAAAGGGTAGAACGCTGAGGATGGTTCCAGGTGACGGTGAAGAGGAGGAAAAGAGCGTGGGGGAGGTAGTTAGCAGTGGGATCATTGCAAATGAGTATCTGGGCTATCATATAGCGCGGGTCAATGAGTTCTTGGAGAGCATAGGAATTCCTCGTGCCAAAATACGATTCAGGCAGCATCACCGGGATGAGATGGCGCACTATGCACAAGATTGCTGGGATGCGGAGTTTCTGAGTGATCGGTATGGGTGGATGGAGATAGTGGGTGTCGCGGATCGAGGTGATTATGATCTCTCATCGCACGCGTCGCTTTCAAGTGTAGATATGAGCGTGCATGCTGAGTCGGCAAAGATAATACCACACGTGATTGAGCCTTCTTATGGGATAGATCGGATAATTTACGCGCTGTTGGAGAGTGCCTTTTATGAAGAGCAGGTGGGCACGGAAAACAGGCGGGTGTTGCGGTTTAAACGTGAGATCGCACCGATACAAGCGGCTGTGTTCCCCTTGCTTAACCGTGATGAGTTGAAGCTAAAGGCGAGGGAGGTGTTTCAGATGCTCAGGGATGCATCGTTCATCGTTGAGTATGATGATTCAGGCAGTATTGGTAGGAGATATCGCCGTCAGGATGAAATAGGCACGCCGTATTGCATTACCATCGATTACGAAACGCTGGACAATGATACGGTGACCGTGCGGGAAAGAGACACGATGAAGCAGGTTCGTGTTCCGATCGGGAAGCTCGAAGAGGTATTGGTATAACGCTTCCACGTTCGGAGCCAACGTAAGCATGAGCATATAAAAGAAGTCATAAACCCCGGAATAAATTACGGGGCATCCACGATGCAAAATTCCCGTTGAATTCATTCTACTTCTTTATATATGCTTCTTTCTGTTTTACGTATTCAGGCACATCAATCTCCTCTCTTTTAGAAAACAACTCGTTTGCGTCAAGTACTTCTATTTCCACCAGCTCGTTATCTTTTGAGTAATGTGCAATTATCTGTGGTGTTATCTCTTCACCGTATGCTAAAGACTTATCTTTAAGTGTTATCAACAGGATGTCATCCACAGGCTCATATCTTATCTTCACGAATACCACCTCTATAATATCTTTCTCGCTTGGAAATATATAAAATTATCTTTTACCGAGAACCCGCGTTCCCGTTTCGTCAATATAATTCCACGTGGCATCTCTGACTTTCTGCAGATTCTCGAAATAAGCGTTCT
>DYFG01000112.1 GCA_020725315.1 Nitrosotalea sp. | reverse complement strand
AAGAATGCCATCTGTAAGAGACTTCTTAAAATCTTTTTATCCCCTCTCTAAAAAACAGGTAATGCACCCGCCCAAATGGATACAGATTAGTTAGAATGGCTGCTGGCATATTTTTGGAGGCGAAAGACTAAATGGATATTATCCTGTAACAGCGCGCATTATAGTGGATGGTGAATAGGTGACAAGGAAGGAAAATAAGCTAAGTTTTTCAGATGGTGATAGTGCACTAATGAAGTTAACGGACCAAACTCAGACGTTAGACAGAGTTATAAGAGTGGGCATTTCGATACCACTCGATTGTTGAAAAATAAGCGGCGGTGACAAAGATGGATGCGGATGCTGTAGACGAAAAAATGGCATTAGTGATGAATTTGAGGCAGGAGTGGATCTATGCAGATGAAGAAGACAGGGGAGATATGTTTGAGGAGCTGGAAGAGGAATTGAAGTCGCTCCCGGCGGGACTATCGGAAGTTCAAGAGAGATTCTTTGAGAGCCTGAAAGGAGAGGTGGCTCAAGGTCGTCCTCTTGAAGCCATGCCGCAGGCTGTAGAGAGGGGACGGCAGATGTTGCCTGTTCGTAACCAATGCACCGATATTCCCGGGCATGTTACGTGCTTTAAAGAATTGAATGGCTTGATTCATGGAGGGTTAATAAAGGCTCCCACATACACACTGACTTGTCGTGCATTTCGTCTCGAATACAAGAAATAAACCCGGGGATACTCCCGGAAAGAGCTGTGATGCAAGAAATACCCCGTGAGAGGGGAGAAAGGGGGCGTTGGAACAGAGCCTGGTTTGGTTATTATTTCCTGAATGGCTGGGGTGGGGGAAATGCGTCTTTTATAAAAATAAATCTGATCAAATTCCGTTTTTAAGGTAAGGTATAACGGCATCAAAAAATGGACGAGAACGAATACATAAAGCATTTCACCGAACTTGTGGAGCTGGAACGAGAGGAACAGATGCGGCTGCATGAAGCGGAGATGAGAAGATTGAGCGGACAGGAGCGTGAAGAGAAGGGTCGTGCGTTCTTGAAGATGAAGGGAAAATCTCAGGGCTTGGGATTGGGTGGAAAGCACTTAGTGCGATTTAGAAAACAAGACACGGGGTTCACCTTACCGGAGAGTGAAATAGAAGTTGGAGACCTTGTTTTGGTGAGTCGAGCGGGTACCGCTCCATGGGATGAGGACAACCCTATGGGAACGGTTGCGGAGAAGACTTTGTATACTCTTACCGTTGCGTTTGATGATGCGCCACCAGGCTTTGTTTATCGTAAAGACCTTAGAATTGACCTTTTTGTCAATGACATCACATTTCAACGGATGATTGGAGCTTTAAAGAAATTTAAACGACTACCAAGGTTGCGAAGGGATAAATTGCTGGATAATACGCCTCCGAATTTCACCGAGATAAAAGGGATAGAATTTTTTAACTCGGACTTGAACAAGAGCCAGCGAGAAGCAGTTTTGAGGTGTTTAGCAGCAGAGGATTTCTTCCTCATTCACGGACCGCCAGGAACAGGGAAGACGATAACCTGCGTAGAAGTGATAATACAACTCGTCAAGCGTGGCTATAGGGTTTTAGCTACCGCAGACTCGAATGTCGCGGTGGATAACCTGGTAGAACGATTGGATAAGCTCGGTGTGGATGTGGTGCGAATAGGGCATCCTGCACGTGTGATCCCTTCTTTACGGAAAAGGAGCTTAGATTATCTGGTTCAGAAATATCCAGACTATATAAAGGCGCAAGAGCTCAGGAGGAGGGCGTATGAGCTCAAAGAGCGCATGAAAGGGGTTACCATGCCGGAAATGCGCTGGAGAAGGGGTTTAAGTGATGAAGTGATAATGCAGCTTGCACGAGAAGGAAGAACAGTACGGGGCATACCGGCGGGAAGACTGAGGAGCATGAGGAGATGGCTTACGGTGAAGCAACGAATCGATAAATTATTCAACACGGCGCGAGGACTGGAAGAGAGTGCGATAAAAGGGATTATCATTGATGCAGAGGTAATTTGTGCGACGAACAGCACTGCAGGTTCTGAGATACTCAAAGGCGAGAAGTTCGATTTCGCTATTATTGATGAAGCAACGCAATCGACTGAGCCTTCTTCTTTGATACCGGTGCTCAAGGCTAAGAGGTTCATCATGGCGGGCGATCACAAGCAGCTCCCACCGACTATTTTGAATGAGGAGGCAGCGAGCGAGAATTTGAGCAAGAGTTTATTCGAGCGGCTCCTGGAGTTGCATGGTGACCGGATAAGGGTTATGCTCGAGGTCCAGTATAGAATGAACGATCTGATAGCGGCATTTCCGAGTGAGGAGTTTTATGAGGGCAAACTGCGGGCTTATGAAGAGGTGAAGAGGCGAAATCTTAAGGATATTCTCCCGAAATCGAAAGAGGGCGAGATTGAGAATGAGGATCTCGAACCACTTTTGTTTATTGACACCTCTGGCAGTGATGAGTTCAGGGAACGAGTAAGAAAAGGCTCGACATCGAGAGAGAATGTAGAAGAAGCGAGATTGGTTAAGGATATTGCTGAACGCTTGTTACGCCTCGGTATAAGATCAGAGGATATTGCAATCATATCCCCTTATGATGACCAGGTTTCGCTCATTAAATCGATGCTCCGGGTAGAGGGATTGGAGATAAAGACGGTGGACGGGTTTCAGGGCAGGGAGAAAGAGGTTGTTATCGTATCGTTTGTGAGGAGTAACAGATCAGGTGATATAGGCTTTCTCAGGGATTTGAGAAGGCTCAATGTCTCGATAACGAGAGCGAAGAGGAAATTGGTTTTAATCGGGGATTCCACTACGCTTGAAAGCGAGGGGTGTTATAAGCGGCTCATTGAGTCGGCGAAGGAACGAGGAGCGTATAAGAGCGTGGCTTAGTCTTCTCTCTCCACAATTTTATTTCAATTCTTTTCATTCACGTGAATCGTATTTAAGAGGTACTTTACTATAATACTTTTGAGAGCAATATAACACTTTTAAGAGCATAAGACAAGCGAGCAAGCGCAAAATGGGATCAAAAGTAAGAGCACATGTGGTTGTCACGGGGCGGGTGCAAGGCGTTTACTTTCGGTATGCAACACGAGAAGAAGCGGATATGCGGGGCGTAAAGGGATGGGTGCGAAACATGAGGGAGGGAGGAGTGGAAGCGGTATTTGAAGGGGAGAAGGAGAAAGTGGAGGAGTTAATAGAATTTTGCCATTATGGTCCACCTGCCGCGAAGGTTTCAGCGGTTAAGGTTACCTGGGAGGGGTATACGGGGGAGTTCAAAGATTTTTCCATTCGCTATCGATGAAGCGAGCATGCATTCGTATTTCTTCATCTTCGCCCCACCGGATTTTCTTTCGTCTTTTAGACTTTTTCAAATATCTTTCAGATAAAAGATATTAAAAAACCGGAAATCATTTATAAGCATATAATTCTTATTCCAAAGAAACGCATAATGTATTTATGCCTTAACTCTAATAATTAGATAACGCTTTAAGTTCTTGGTCTGCAAATAAAACAGGCTGGATCAACTCTTCTGGCACATTTAGTGAAATCTCTTTTGTCCTTCCATGTTTACCTCTGCTTACAACCACAGCGTTTAATAACCCCAAAAAGTCCAATTCTGAGATTAAATCGCGCAAACGCCGCTGTGATAACATCTCCAGACCTAAATAGTTACACAATCTCAGATACATATTATAAACTTCACCGCTAGAGAAAGATCTTTCGTTCTTTTCTCTCATTAGCGTGAGCATACTACTTAACAAAATCTTCGGTTGCAACGGCAGTGTTTTTACCACGTCCACCATACTACCATCTATCTTTTCACGTGCAATCCTTACATGTTCCTCACTGACCTTTTTGGATTTCGAGCGCTCTGCAATTTCCCCTGATATACGGAGTAAGTCGAGAGCATGCTTTGCATTTCCATTCCGCTTTGTTGCTAGAGCAACGCATAGCGGTATCACCGCATCGTCAAGCGCAGAATAATTGAACGCCATAACCGCCCTCTCGGTCAGAATATCCATTAACTGGTCGGCATGGTAAGTTGGAAATATTATCTCTTTCACGCCTGACGAAGACTTTACCCGCGGGTCCAGTAGTTCTGAGAAGGTCAAGTCATTCGAGATACCTATTACGCCAACCCTCGCCTTATTCAGATCGCTGTTTATCCTTAAGAGTTTGTACAAGGTTTCGTCTTCTTTAGTCACTAACTTGTCCATTTCATCTAATATAACAACTACATATCTATCTTCAGTCTCTATCCTTTCCTTAAGTTCTGAATAAACAATATCATTTGGCCAACCAAACACAGGGACACGTTTATTGAAAACTCTTGCTAAATAAGCAAATACTCGATACTGGGTATAGAATAGCTCGCAATTGAGGTATATAAGAGGGCAATTACAGGTTCGTGCCATTTCCTCTAATTGTTTGCTTACATACTTTACCGTAGCGGTCTTCCCGGTCCCGGTCTTACCGTAGATCAAAATATTTGAGGGTGCCTTTCCCTTTAATGCTGTGGATAGTATATCAGTCAGACTTGCTATTTGCTCCATTCGATGTGGTAGATTTTCAGGAATATAGCTACTGCGAAGCACCTCTTTATCCGCAAATATTGCCCCCTCACGCAAATGCTCTTCAGACATCTTTCACTCCCACTCCATTTCTAAAAAGCACCGTGAACAATTAAAAGTATCCCCTTATATCATAAAGTATTTACCGATTTGGAGAAGAATCAGGGCAATGCCAAATATGGTATTTCAATTTTTGTCAGAGAAGTTAGCGATGAGAAGATAAGAGTAGAAATCAAAGGCAGAGAAGTTGAGCTATTTGAAGCGATAAAAGAGATTCAAGTTGGTGGTGAAAGGATATACGGGTTTGGGAAGTTGGAATTAAAAGATAGTATTTGTATAGCTCTTTGGAAATACTAAATCCTAAGCACCAAATTAAGCCCTT
>DYFG01000111.1 GCA_020725315.1 Nitrosotalea sp. | reverse complement strand
CTATATCTTCTCTCTTATATCTTATCAGCTTACCGAGAGCGATGAGGTAATTTGTGCGAGCAGCAAGCACTGCTAAGGGATTTAAGTCGAAGCCTACGATGTTCTTCAACATCCCTTCCAGAGTCTCTGCCTCGCCAATGAAATGGTCAAGCGCATACTGTCTCGCCCTCTTCATCGCTAAAACTAAAAAAGTTCCACTGCCGCATGCAGGGTCAAGGAATCTTTTGTCTAAGCTCCCATCATACCCAGCTTCAGAAATAATGAGCTCTGCAAGCCAATCCGGAGTGTAATACTCGCCCAAATCATGCCTTATCCTCTTCGGAAGAAGATATTGATACAACCGCTTAAGCAAATCCTTTACTTCTTCAGGCTCGTGCTCCAACGTCGCAGGCTCATAATCGGAAAGAGTTCTTGCGAGTTTATTCACCTTTTCTCCCAGAGTCTCATCCCATACGCCTTCGTCTAAATACCACCCGAAATAATCACCCTCTAAAAAGTTCTTTATCCCTAACGCTCTCGAGAAAATATCTCCTTCCTCAAGGTCAGTCAGCATATCCTTAAGTTCTTCATGCCCACGATAATATGCATCTTCAAGCTTCTTCAAATATGACTGAAGATAACTGTCACCTAAGGAAACTGCAACTTCTGCCGCCAGTAACTTCATTACGAGGGCATAATAGGTGTGGACAGCGAAAAGAAGTCCTTCATAGTCTATTTCATCCTGACCTTGGCTTAGACCATAAGCTTTCTCCAATCCTTTTATCTTTTCCGAAGAATAGCCGCAAACCTGTCCAAATACACGTTTCCAATCGTCAAACAGCACTTCTACCCTTTTATGCCCTTTTCTTTTCTTTAGTTTTTCGTAAAGAACATTCACGAGTGTCTTAGCTATTGGGCTTCCTGCTCCGAGGTCTTTATTCAGCGATTCTACCTTGAGCGCCTTTCTCCTTAATCCCCTGAGCGTCTCCATAAACGTAAGTATCGTTTGCTCATTTACGGGATACGGACCTTCAGACTGCCAAGTTCTCCTGAATCTTACAAATCCTATCTGAAAGCCATCTAAGACAACGCCAAAATATTTTTGATAGGCTTCAAATGACGATGTCAGTTGCTGGATATATCCCATCACCTGCTCTTTTGCATGTTTAAAGCCAGCAGTGGTTTCAAAAGTTCCTGGTCTCTCGTACTCTATTACTACTCTGCCATAAAGAGCATCAATCCTTCCTTCTCCTTCAACTAACGTGCCTTTACCAGTTCTGAATTCATAACTCGCATAGTTCGCTATACCAATTCTTGCAAGGACATTTTTCAGGATATGCTCTGTATTAATTCTGCGATCTTCTTCGGTACCGGCATCTCTCGCCGCTGATATGATTTCGTCCGCTACTTCTTTCGCATCAGCCTCGATAATTACTTCTTTTGGCATTATCCACTCGTTCTTCTTGTTAAATAAATGCGAGCTTTATACCTGCTTTATTCAAATAGTCCAAGCCTTCCCTATCGCTATATTCTCTGGACACCACTACTCTCTTTATCCCCACATTTATTATAAGCTTCGCACATATCTTGCAAGGAAATGCATTTACGTAGAGTGTAGCACCTTCCGCATCTTTGCCTGCTTGTAAGAGTGCATTTTGCTCTGCATGCACGCCCACGCATTCTTCATGTCTCTCACCCGATGCGATATTCAACTTATCGCGTCGACATCCAACATCGAGACAATGAGGGAATCCCCTCGGCGCACCGTTATAGCCCGTCGAGACGATGATATCATTTTTAACGACCAGGGCGCCTATCTGCCTCCTCAAGCAGGTCGAACGCTTTGCTACATCGTAAACGATATTCATCCAGTATTCATCCCATGGTATTCTTTCCGGTTTTTCCTTCTCTTCACTTATCATTCCTTCTCCAACCTTTCAATTTCCTTTCTGATTAACCTTAATGAAAAAATCAACATTATATCCTCTGTCCCATTCATCTGGAGCGGGCTCTACTTTCACACCCAAAGCCTGCTGTAATTGCCCGTAAATGGTTTGTATCTCAGATTGGTAGCCATCGTAAGTTCGATTGATTACCAGATTAATGATAAAATCAATACAATCCTGCTCTGCTATACTTTCTATTTCCGCCTGGCAGACCTCGGTTATTTTTATGTAGAGTCTTCTGCCTAAGTTTTCCAGATGCTCTTTCGGATAGACCTTTTTGTAGTAGTGCTCTTCCCATTCGCTGAGGGATTTCGGTGCACACTTTCTTATTTCATCTGAGGCGAGTTCTCCGATTCTTTCCACATCTAAATATCTATTTGCTACAAGTTCAATAAGATATTGATTCCTCAAAGCAATTAAATCATCAGCCACTGTATCTCCAGCAGAAAGATCATGATAATACTCGTTGTAGAGTCTCTCTTGAAAAACAAAGGCGCTTAGCGAACAGCAGCTTAAAATAAAATCTAATGCTTCCTCATCTTCAAGACCATCATTCAGTAGCGACCTAAAGAGGTAATCAAAAGAAGATCTATCGTGGATTTCATACATTTCTTCGCCGTTTTTCTTAAAATTTTTTGAACGGTGTTGAATTGACATTTTTACCCCTTAGATTTGTAGTGGTATTTGTAGCTGTTCTCTTCTCAAGTGTAAATACAGTTCCAGATATCCGAGAACTCTTGACCCTAAAGTTGTTAAAACTACTCTGTCATACATGGATTTAGAAAGCCTCATTCTTTCTACCAATTCAAGCTCTTCACACTGATTACAAGTAAATAAAAGGAGTTCTCTTACGGTAGTCCACCTATAGCTCTTACCAAATAAAAAATTGACGAATTTCAGTTTCTCAGCGTCTTCAGGTGTGCCAGATTTGGGCAGCCAATCACCGTTTGTGAGGTGCACAAATCTAAGAAAATAGTATATATTCACTTTGCTTTTAGTAAAAACTCCATTCGTTAAAACTTCTAACAAAACCCTTTTTTGTTCAGTACTTAGGTCTGGCATAGTAGCTCTTGACTGAATTATTTCAGCATTATAATTGTCTCTAAAACGTTTGCCATGATCTGTTAATCCTATCATCCCGTTTTGCTTTTTTTCTATCAATTCAAAATATTTCGCCAATGATGTGTATACTCCGAAACTTGTTCGGGATTTGAAAACATTTCTTACCTTGTCAAAAGGCAATGCATCAGCGTGTTCATCGTAAAAAGGTCTAATAACTTTATTAAGCCAGCGTAAAAAAACAACATCCATTGCCACAGGTGGACCAGGATATATTCCAGTGGTTTTACTAAGTTCTTCTAAGCAGTTTTTATATAGTTCTTGAACATCTAAAATGGAATATGTTCTCAGTACGATGTCCAATTTCTTACAAAAGTCGTCCAGTAATTTTACAAATCTTGGAGGTGTATTCTCTTCATCATATAAGATAATGAATTTTACAGGCTTATCTGTAACAAACTCAATTTCTTTATATCTCTTTACTTGTTCAATGCAGTATTCAAAGTTCGCTTTATTGCTAATCCCGGTCTCAAGTTCTACGATTAATATCTCGCTCCTCGTTTCAAAAGCAAAATCAATTCTACCCTGTTCGGTAGTATAATTCTCCCCAAGTTTTCTTTCTAATTCAAAACCGAGTTTTTCCTGTAAGTATTCAGGTCTCCTTAGCAAAACCCATTGAACAAGACTCTCGTTCATGCTATTATCTCCGTTCTTATCGGAATGACTTTATATCGCCCATAATAAACGGAGCGAGCGAATTGGTCACCAATATTGATGCATAAACGACAGCCTGTATGTAGAACTCTATGGCACTCATTCCATACCAAATTGAGGTTGTTAATGTATTCCTCATAACTATCGTGAAAGCCAATCTGTCTCTCGTCTCCGTAATCCTTCAGTTGCCAGTATGGTGGCGAGGTAATAACAAGGTGAACGGATTCATCAGGGAGTTCCTACATTCTTCGTGAATCGCCAATGATGATCTTCTGCCAGGTCATTGCTTTTCTATATTTTCCATACGAGATATCCATACCCATATTCAGTTGGAAGTTTAACTTCATGTAGAATTTCCATCGCCCCCTCCTCATAGATATCTTTCTCTATCAAATAAGTTCTAAAAGAAAATAAAACAACCATCTCAATGAAAAAATTATAAATTAATAAACAGGTAATCCATGATGGATGAGCATGGAGTAAAGTGGGTGGAGGTCTAACAAATGATTGCGTGGATTATAGCGCTCATTCTTTTAGTTTGCCTGACAACCGTGCTATCGCTTCATTTCAAAGAACTAAACGCCTTGAAAAGCCGCTATGAAGCGGCATTACAAGAAGTACAGAGAAGAAACGGACGATATGATGAGGAAGTAAGGAGAGAGCTAGAAGCGTGGCGAAAGCGCTATGAAGCGGAAAGAGCAGCAAAAGAGGAAAAAGTGAAAGAGGCAGAAATGTGGCGAAAACGCTATTGGGAGCACGTCCATGAAGCATCAGATACCTATACGACACGAACCAGAAAGGATGAAGAGTCGTGGGGAGATAGAGAGCCGTATTAAACAATGAATTCTATCGAGTTTGTGAGCACCATTAAGGAGCTTTTTATGTGCATCTCATAAATCCTACAAACCCTCTATTTTACCAACCATGACTAGCCCAGCCGAAGGCAAACTGCCACTGGATGCACAGGTTTACTTGAACGAAGAGGAATTGGACGATGCGCACGTATATATCCATCTCAAGGGGTATTATCGAGCGACCGTGACGCATCTCGACATCGAGCATCCTGACCTTACCGGCATAATTCCGCCCAAAACACGGACCTTCATCTGGATTATCGGTATTGATAACGGGATATTGATTCGAACCGAAAAGGGCGATACAGTGAAAGTCATTCAACCTTTGTTAAGCAACGTGCTGGGACGCGGCGAGAAGACAAAAACGTGTGTCGGTGGTAAATTTAATGGTCTGTTCATCGGATTCCGGAAACGAGAACTCAGCAAGCTCGAACTAATAGCAGAAAACCTC
>DYFG01000110.1 GCA_020725315.1 Nitrosotalea sp. | reverse complement strand
CTATACAAATACAAGCAAAAAAGTTCGATGAAGTTTCAAAAAGGGACAAGTAGAAAAGAAATTGAATACAACTTTCAGAATGTGCTTAATAAAAGTAGCATGAGTGCAAAGTGCAAAAAGAGGTATGCTTTATATATGTATATCTTTATACTTCGGAGCACATCAATGAACATTGAGGTGAGAAGATGAGCATAAAAGCGAAGGTACTGCTCGATGAGGAAGAGATCCCGAAGGCGTGGTACAATATACAGACAGACATGCCTGCTCTCCCGGAGCCGCCACTCAATCCGATGACGAAGGAGCCAGTAAAGCCAGAAGATGTGTTACCCATTTTTCCGATGGAGATCATACGGCAAGAAGTGAGCACAGAGAGATGGATTCCGATACCAGAGGAAGTGAGAGAAGAGGTGATATTCTTCAATAACAGTGGTCACGGGCATTTCGACTTAGGGGCGTACGATGCTTTCTTACAGGGAAAACTGGTGGACTATGAGTATCCCGTGGAGTTGGTAAAGCAAGCCTTGGCTAACCTGCCGAAAATACCATAGATGGAAAAGAGAACCGTAACGAAGAGCGTAAGAAGGGTGAATATTCCATTCACCCCTCTTGAAGTCTTTTCAAAGATAAGAAGCGTCTCTGACAAGAGTTTCCTACTCGAATCAGTACAGGGTAGGGAAAAGCTTGCGCGATATTCATTCATTGGGTTCGACCCGCTCCTGGAATTCAAATCTAAGGGTAGAGTGGTGGAGGTCAATGGTGAGAGCTGCAGAATGACAGACCCCTATGAGGCGATGAAGAGCGTGCTTTATTCTTTCGAGTGCGATAGGGTGGAGACATTGCCATTCTCCGGTGGTTTTGTGGGGTTCTTCTCTTACGACTTCGTTAGGTTCTTTGAAAATCTCCCATCTTTACTCCCTGATACCTTAGGATGTCCAGACGCACACTTCATCATCCCTGCATATCTGCTCTGTTTCGACCATCTCCGGCAGGAGGTGATTCTGGTATCTTACAAGAAGGAGGAACCCAAGATAGAAGAGCTTGTGGGGAAAGGAGGGGGTGGGGTTGATGACTTTTTCGTATCTTCACTTCATGCAGAACCAGGGAAAGAAGAATTTGAAGAAGGAATAGTAAAAGCGAAGGAGTATATCCGGGAAGGGGATATATTCCAGGTGGTGCTTTCGAGGAGGATTGAATCGAACTATAATGGCGACCCGTTATATTTTTACAAGACTCTTCGGTTAACAAATCCTTCTCCATACATGTTTTATCTGGATTTTGACAACATCGTTGCGGGTTCGTCTCCGGAGATGCTGGTCAGGCTAAGAGATGGGATATTAACGTTAAGACCGCTTGCCGGGACGAGGAAGCGAGGGAGAACGAGGGAAGAGGACGAACTTTTAAAGGTGGATATGCTCCTCGATGAAAAAGAGCGGGCCGAACATATAATGCTGGTTGACCTTGGGAGGAATGATCTTGGAAGGGTTGCTCAGCCAGGAAGCGTTGAAGTAACCGAACTGATGGATATCGAGAAGTATTCGCACGTCCAGCATATCGTCTCAAATATAACGGCGAAATTGGACGAAAGTAAGAATGCATTTGACGTTTTTCGCTGCTCTTTTCCTGCCGGCACGGTAACAGGGGCGCCGAAGATACGAGCGATGGAGATAATAGAAGAGCTGGAGAGGAGTAGAAGGGGTATTTACGCAGGTGGGGTTGGCTATTTCGACTTCTCAGGCAATCTCGATTTTGCAATCACAATTAGAACAATGTTCACCGCTGGTAGGAAGGTGTATTTCCAGGCTGGTGCGGGTATAGTGGCAGATTCGGTTCCGGAGAAGGAATTCGCAGAGACTGAGAACAAATTGCGTGCTTTAGTAACGACTCCAGAAACATGAAAGTGCTTGTGATAGATAATTACGATTCCTTCGTGTACAATCTCGTGCAATATGTAGGAGAAATGGGTATGGACGTAGTAGTGAGGAGGAATGATGTGGGAATAGAGGAACTCAGGAATATTGAAGCAGATAGGGTCATCATCTCTCCTGGACCAGGGAGACCAGAAGGGGCAGGGTTTTCTGAGGAAGCGGTAAGAATCTTCAGCGGTAAGATTCCTATTCTTGGGGTTTGTTTGGGACATCAGGTGATAGGACATGTTTTCGGTGCTCGGATAGGCTACGCAAGAAGGATAATGCATGGGAAGGTTTCACTGATACATCATGATTCTCAGGGTATATTTGAGGGAATAAAGAACCCTCTTCACGCAACGCGGTATCACTCACTCATAGTTTGTGAGGATGATTTCCCTTCATGCTTACAAATTTCCGCACGGGCAGAAGATAAGGAGATCATGGGGATACGGCATAGAACGGTGCCAATTGAGGGCGTCCAGTTCCATCCCGAGTCCATATTGACCGAAGATGGGAAGAAGATGATCGAGAACTTTCTGAAGAGATGATAAAAGAAGCGATATCGAAGGTTGTGGAAAGAAGAGACCTTGAACCGGATGAAGCGGAGCTTGTAATGGATGATATCATGAGCGGTAGCGCGACGAGTGGGCAAATAGCCTCATTCTTAACAGCACTGAGGATGAAAGGAGAGACGGTTGAGGAGATTGTTTCGTTTGCTCATGCAATGCTTCGCTATGCATCCGTCATCACTCCGCACGTAGATGAAGCAATGATAGATACCTGTGGAACCGGCGGGGATAGGATAAAGACCTTCAATATAAGTACCATCTCTGCATTTGTCGCCGCAGGTGCCGGGGCAGTCGTTGCGAAACATGGAAACCGAGCAGTCTCGTCAAAAGCAGGTTCTGCTGATGTTCTTGAAGCACTTGGTCTTAATCTAATGCTTGAGCCAGAGCGGGTGTGTGAGTGTATAGAAACTGTGGGAATAGGTTTTATGTTCGCTCCGGTATTTCATCCTGCAATGAAATATGCGTTGGGACCGAGAAGGGAGGTTGGGATACGAACGGTATTCAATATTCTTGGACCGTTAGCAAATCCTGCGAAGGTAACAGCGCAGGTGATGGGTGTCTATGATGTTTTGCTCGTCGAAAAAATTGCGGAGGTGTTGGAAGGGCTTGGAGTGGGACATGCACTGGTTGCTCATGGCTTGGATGGATTGGATGAGATCTCCCCGATTGGAGAGACTAAAATAGCGGAGCTGAGAGACGGGAAGATAATAACGTACAGCATATATCCAGAGGATTTTGGGCTGGGAAGGGCGAAGGTGGGAGAGATAGAGGGCGGCAATGCGGAAGAGAATGCGAAAATTGCACTTGATATTCTGAAGGGGCGAAAAGGTGCAAGGAGGAATGCGGTTTTGATGAATGCAGCAGCGGCATTGGTCGTAGGGGGACTTGCAGCGGACTTGAAAAACGGTTTTGAGCTTGCCTCTCTTTCAGTAGATTCGGGAGAGGCATACCGAAAACTTGAGGATTTAATTCGATTTGGGGGCGATGAGTCAAGACTTGAACGATTTACTAGATAGGATAATCGAGGATACAAAACGAGGAGTTAAAAGAAGGAAAAAGGTTAAGATCCCGGAACGGAAGAGTGACATTCTCCGTTTATCAGAAGCAATTAAGAGGAAGGATAAGGCGATAATAGCAGAGATAAAGCCGCGATCACCGAGGGACGGTGACCTTATAGGAACCAGAGATGTCTTATCACTAGCAGGTGAATATGAGGAAGGGGGTGCAACGGCACTCTCTGTCATCACGTCTCCTTACTTTGGAGGGAACGTTGAAAATGTATCGAAGGTGAAGAAAAGCGTGAGTATTCCGGTGCTCTACAAGGATTTTGTTGTGGATGAATACCAGGTTTGGGAGGCATTTGGATATGGTGCAGATTCAGTATTGCTCATTAAAGGCATCGCGCCGGTGGCGAAGCTCTTGGATGTGGTGGCTGATCTTGGGCTGGAGGCGGTGGTCGAATGCCACTCGGCGGAAGAGATAGAAGCAGCGGTAAATGCCGGGGCTGAACTCATCGGAATTAATAACCGGAACCTCAGAACCTTTATCGTGGATCTCGAAACGACCGCGAGACTTTCGGCGTATGTGCCAAAGGATAGCATTATGATAAGTGAATCAGGGGTTAAGACACCGGCGGATGCGAGGTATTTATTTAAATGCGGTGCGGATGCCCTACTCATTGGTACTGCATTGATGAGGTCGGGAAATCCAAAGGAGTTTATAAAGTCATGTCTGGAGTGAGAAGAGGAAATGATGGAGGTTAGAAAAGACGGAGAAAGGATTACAATCTCTTTTCCTTATAACCCAGATTACATCGCAAAAATTAAAACTATCGAAGGATACCGATGGCATCCAGAGGAGAAGTGCTGGAGTGTGCCTTATTCTGAGCTTGAAAAGCTCTTGTTTATTTTTGATGGGGAAAGCATTGTCATTGACCAGATTATATACTTAGACGAGTTGAAAAAGATAAAGCATAAAGCAATCTTAATGCTTATATATTCAGCGGGATTAAAGGTAAGTGAGGTTGTGAAGTTAAAGATAGAGGATATAGATACTGAGAGGAAACTGATTCACATAAAAGGAGCGAAGGGAAGGGAAATCTTTACAGCGGCTTATAAAAGAGCGGGAAGAAGAAAAGAAGTATCAGCTCACAGCTTGAGACATAGTTTTGCAACTCATCTGTTGGAATCGGGAACCGATTTAAGGTATATTCAGGAGTTACTGGGACATAAAAGTAGCAAAACGACAGAAATATATACCCATGTAAGCAATAAGGATATAGGAAAAATAAAAAGTCCGTTAGACAATTTGTTTGAGACCCAAAAATATGGAGGTGAAACAAAAAATGAATAAGAGAAATATCGGGGGGATAGAAGATTTCGCTCATAGGGTTGTATATACGAAGTACTTCTGATATAACTCCGAAATGGAAGGATATACGAACCAGTTCGGATATACTACGTTATACGCCATGCCTAAGAGGTAGATGAAGATGAAAAGAAAACTGAGAGTATACTTGGATACATCGATAATTTCAGCACTATTTGATGAGAGGAATCCCGAAAGGAAAT
>DYFG01000109.1 GCA_020725315.1 Nitrosotalea sp. | reverse complement strand
AGGTATGGTATGAAGGGCTTAAAGGCTTTTGAGCTCATTTTAGCTGAGAGAATTGCAAAGGGATGGGGGTTACCAGAAATTAATAAATTTGATCTGGAGAAGAAAGAATGTATTGTTCAAGTTAAAGAATTGTTTGAATGCTCCTCATCGGTGATTAAAGAAGAGTCGGGAAGCCAATTTTTCAGAGGATATCTAACAGGAATCTTAAGCCAGATATTTGAGAAGAAAGTTTTAGCAGAGGAAACTGAATGTATGGCAAAAGGAGATCCTCGCTGTACTTTCCACATTATTTAATTAAAGATAAAATGGAACAGAAAAATGAAAGAGAGATGGAAATAGAACTCGTAAAGAAGTACTTAGTTGCAGAGGGATATAACAATATCAGCACAAATGTAACAATTCTAGGAAAATCAGGTATACAGCATCCTTTTGATATTCTTGCAAAGAGTTATGACCAAAGAGATAGTATTGCAGTGGATGTGATAGCAGAAGAGAAAGAACTTGGTATAGAAGAAATGCTTAAGATTTTTGCAAAGCTCTATGATACTTCCCTTCGAAATTCTACGGTTGTTATCCTTTCTGAATTGACTCCTGAAGCAAAAAGGTTTGCAGAATACAGTAATATAAAGATATTTAAGAAGAAAGAGCTTGAAGAAAAAATCAAAATAAGGGAACACTTTATACCCTCAGGAGTGCCTGGCTTAGATAAAATTTTAGGGGGATTTCTCAAAGGTCGAGTTTACCTCCTGGTAGGAAAGGCAGGTACAGGTAAAACAACCTTTGGAATACAGTTCCTGCTCCAGGGCTCTAAAAATGGTGAGGTGGGACTTTTGATTACAACAGATCAAAAGCCAGAGAATCTCATTTATGACTTTGAGATTTCGGATATAAAACTCAGGGATTATATAGCTGAAAGTTTACTTCACATTTTAGACTTGACACGTCAAGTGGAGGAGCTAAAGATGAAACTCGGCAGTGGTGACATCTCACCAGTAGAATACAGCTCAAGAATTATAAATGACCTTTTCCGCCATGCCACTAGAATAAAAGCTGAGAGAATTGTAATTGATTCTTTTACTACTTTGATGCTGTCACATCATGTCTGGAGCAGGGATATTGCCAGAAAGATGATACTCTCTATTGAAGATATAGGTGCTACAACCCTACTTATCAAAGATGCTCCACCATCAAGAGAAGAATTAGAAGAGGTTTTTGTTCAAGGAGTAATACTTCTTGATCATGACGATACGGGCAGATATATTCAAGTAACCAAAGCGAAAGGTAGCTCTTTCGACACTCTTAAACATCATATTAATTACAAAAAAGGGATAGGTATATGTATTAAAGAATGAAAAGTGCTATTCGATTTATTGTAGTAATTTTGCCCTTGCCCTTCCTTTTTGGGTTTATGATTGTCCACAGTCTTGCCCTTTTTAATCCTGGATATACTCTTATAGATCGATTTTTCGCCTCTCTCTTACTAATAGCTAATATCTTTTTTGCACTTCACATGGTAGCTTACACTATCAACTTCCTCTCTGCTGAAAGCATCTATCCATTGACGGCTGAAATGTATTTCAGGAGGTATCAAAAACCAAGAACTGCTATTTTTATCGCTTGCTACAACGAACCACCTGAAGTTGTAGAAAGAACCTTATCAGCTGCAAAAATATGTGCCAAGGATATTGCTGATGTATACCTTCTTGACGATTCAACAAACGAGGATATAAGAAGAGAAATGGAGAAAAAGGCTCTTATTTATGATCTTGTCTATATCCACCGCGAGAATAGAAGGGGCTTCAAGGCAGGAGCAATCAATGATGCTTTAAAAATGATAGATGTAGATTATTTGGCTGTTCTTGATGCCGACCAGAGGCCAGATTCTGACTTCCTTCGAGAGATCATCCCAATAATGGAATCTGATCCAAAACTTGCCTTCCTTCAAGTTCCCCAAGCGTACACAAATACAGATGCAAGTAGAATAGCATTAGGAGCACATTCTGTCCAGGTAGTTTTCTTTCAGTATATTACCGAGGGGAAAAGTGTAGGTAACTCAATGTTCAGTTGCGGAAGTAACGTTATTTATCGTGTTTCAGCTCTAAAAGAATCTGGAGGTTTTGTTGAGGAGAATGTAACCGAAGATTTTGCTACTTCTTTTAATATTCACAGAATGAAATGGAACTCAAGATATTATAACCAGGTATTGGTGAAGGGAGAAGGTCCTTCCTCTCTCAGTGCTTACTTCGCACAACAAAGTCGCTGGGCAATAGGAACAACAAGCCTATTTAAGAAAATTCTTCTCACCTTCTTCACCAATCCAAGGGCGTTAAAGCTAAGACAGTGGTGGGAATATATTATAAGCGGTTCCTGGTTTTTCGTAGGATGGGCTCACCTGATAATGATCCTCATGCCTGTTATTACTATCCTTTTTGGCATTAGACCTTTTATAACAGGTCTGCTACCTTACTTAATCGTGCTTATACCTTATATAGGACTTACCACAACGACATTTTCATTAACCGTAAAATGGAGAGGATATCCTGCAAAATATGTTTTTTTGAATATCGGGCTCACAATGATATGCTTCCCTATATATGCAATATCAGCATTATACGCACTTATTGGCAAAAGAATCCCATTTAAAGTCACACCTAAAGGTTTTGAGGAGAGAAATTTACCCTGGAGATTTCTTTTGCCTCAATTAATAACCATTGCATTATTGGCATTGACATCTGTGGTTGGCATAGCAAAGTTTATAATAATAAGTAGACCAGAATTTTTGGTCAACGTTGCATGGAGTACCTACTTCCTTATCATGCTCTTATCACTCTTTTACTTTAATACAGGGCAAATTAAAAGACCTTCTTACTATGAACCCCTCTTTAAGCCTTACAGTAAATAATTATACGCTTTAAAGTTTATATACCTTAAGTTTACAAGTGTTATATGAATAAAATATGCCGAGAAAAAGCGGAGATAAGAAATCGGACATCGTTGCTACAAGGCTTACGCCCGCTTTGAAAAGAATTGTTGAGCGAGAAGCACATAGCGAAGGCGTGGATACCTCCGAATGGATAAGAAATCTCATAATTCAGGAGTTAAACAGGAGAGAGGTATTGTCGAGAAAGTTCTCATTGGGAGCTGAAATCTTAGAAGCTGAAGAGGAGAAGGAGAAGAGTAGAGATATTGTAGAGAAGAAGAGAAGAGAAATGATCTCTCGAAGATCAAAATCAGGAGGTGGGAGATAATACGAAAATGGGTTTTGTTTACAAAACGGTGGGGATTCGTGGAAGAATAGCAAGGGAGATAGAGATGCTTGTTGATACAGGTTCTACATACATAGTCTTGGACAAAAAGAGCATTGAAGAAATCGGTCTCTTTGAAACACCATATAAAGTGAAATTAACGTTAGCTGATAAAAGGGAAGTTGAAGCAAAATTGTTCTTAGGGGAGGTGGAAGTAGGGGGTAGGAAAGGACCTGCTTTTTTTGCAGAGATTGACACACCAAAGCCACTCTTAGGAGTTTATGCTCTTGAGACCCTCGGGTTCAAAGTAAACCCAAAGACAGGGAGTTTAGAGGAGATAGCACCAGAAGGTGGGTATCTATTGTGGCTAAAATGACGGAGCGAATACCATCTGGAATACCGGGATTTGACGAGAAAAGAAATTATTGCAGAATCGTCGACTCCTCCGTAGTGGAGGAGAGGGAGATAGAGGGTACAACAAATGAAATAATGGATGTAGTGAGGAAAATAAAGGCTGAACGCTTGGTCATTGATTCCCTCTCCGCTATGCTCCTCGGCATTACAGAAGATGCGAAGAGGAGGGATTTTTTTAGACTTTTATACCGTGTCATCTATAAGCTGAACACCACAACCCTATGCGTAGCAGAAACTCCTATTGGTGAGACAGAGATCAGCCATGGTGTGGAGGAATTCATAGCTGATGGATTGATATTACTGATGAGTAAGTATGAAAAAGAAGAGATGGTGAGAACGCTAAAAATTATTAAGATGAGGGAAACAGGGCATACACAAAGAATCCAGAGATATAAGATAACTGACAAAGGATTCGAGTTATTTGGATACATGGTGGGAATCAAATTCTATGCATTTTGATACCTTCTTCTCCAACTATAACCTTTGCCTCCGGGTTGTTGTGAGGTATCGCTCGCATTTGCTCTACCCTTATAAAAAACTCCTTTCCTTTCCGATAAGTGCGGAGCGTCACGTCACTACTATACCTGAGTATTGTTTCAATCTCCTTGGATAACTCTCCTTCTATAGCGATGAACAAACCCAGGGCATTATTCTCTTCTATAAAACCATGAAATCTTTTCAGTAACCTGACCCTTTCTGGTTGGGAAACGATTGCATTGATTGAATCAAAAATCAGCCTATCAATCTTTTTATCTCTCAGTATGTATAACAATCCATCATATAAAGATAGATCATAAGGATCCTCAATAAAGTATTCTCCTCTTGGCCTCCCAAACCTGCCAAGGAAAGCGTCAACGAAAATTAGTTTCTTCTCCTTTTCATACACCTCTATATCACCAAATGTCCTCATAGTTCTACGCACATTCTCCACCGGATGGTCTACACAGACGTAAACACAAATTTCGTTATTCTTCAATCCCTCAAAAATGAAATCCGCAGTAATAAAAACCTTTTTTGTTCCTGGCTCACCGAGGAGTACAATAAGTGAAGGTCTCCTTATCCCTCCTTCTATTAACTCACCAAAAGCTTTACCCGCAGCATAAGAATCAGGCACGGTAGCTATTTCTAATTCTCGCCTTCGAGCCGAAAGACCTCTACGAAGCGCAAGCAGACCAATTCCCGTTCTTACCGAAGTAATAAGCTCTTCATGCGAGATTGGTTTCTTCAAGTACCTGAAAACGCCCAATCTTAACGCCGCTATGGCTTTTTCATGGGTACCGAAAGCTGTAATGATGATAGATACAAGAATGTTATACTCTAAAGCCCTTTTTTCTTCTGCTGCCCGCTTCTTTTGAAGACGGAAGATTGCAGTTCTGAGTTCTTCAATGGAAAACGGCTTACAGAGATAATCAAGTGCACCAAGGCGAATTGATTCTATCGCCTTATCCTCGTCACCATACGCGGTGATGATAATGACATCTAAATCGAGCTGCGCTTCTCTAATCTCCTTTAACAGTGTGAACCCATCTGTTTCTGGCATTCTGAGGTCGAGGAGCAGAAGTTCGTAATCCCTTTCGGCTTCTCT